>JAUNRU010000001.1:0-13403 GCA_030535535.1 Corynebacterium casei | reverse complement strand
ACTGGGAAGTCTTCGAGGACTTCCAGCACGGTGGGGCCGTCGTACCATGGCATGTTCGTGGAAGGCTCCACGACGTTGTCGCCGCGCAGCGCGGAGATTGGGACCACGTGGGTATCTTCGATGCCCAGGCGGTGTGCGGCCGCATTGAACTCGGTTTCAATCTCGCGGAATACGGACTCAGAGAAGTCCACCAGGTCAATCTTGTTCACGCCCAAAATCACGTGGCGCACGCCCAACAGCGCTGCGACGTTGAGGTGGCGGCGGGTTTGTTCCACCACGCCGTGGCGGGCGTCGATGAGAACAACCACGACCTGGGAGGTGGACATACCGGTGACGGTATTGCGGGTGTACTGCACGTGGCCTGGAGTATCAGCCAGGATGAAGGTGCGCTTGTCCGTGGCGAAGTAGCGGTAAGCCACGTCGATGGTAATGCCCTGCTCGCGCTCGGCACGGAGGCCATCGACAAGAAGCGAAAGATCCAGGCCATCAAAGCCGCGGTCCTTCGAAGACTTCTCCATGGATTCTAGCTGGTCAGCCAGCACGGACTTAGTGTCGTGCAGAAGGCGGCCCACGAAGGTGGACTTGCCGTCATCAACGCTACCGGCGGTGCACAGGCGCAGGGTTTCGCGGGTTTTTAGTGTTGCCACCGAGCTCATCAGAAATAGCCTTCCTTCTTGCGGTCTTCCATGGCAGATTCGGATAGCTTGTCATCGGCACGCGTTGCACCGCGCTCTGACAGCGTGGAGATAGAAATCTCTGCCAAGATTTCATCCGGGGTGGTAGCAGTGGATTCCACAGCACCCGTGCAAGACATGTCGCCCACGGTGCGGTAGCGCACGGTCTTGAGTTCCAGGGTCTCGCCGTCCTTTGGCCCGCCCCAGTCACCTGGGGACAGCCACATGCCGTTGCGGTTAAACAGCTCGCGCTTGTGCGAGTAGTAGATATCCGGCAGGCGCAGCTCGCGCGCACCGATATACTCCCAGATATCTGCCTCAGTCCAGTTGGAGATGGGGAACACGCGAATGTTCTCACCGGCGAGCTTGCCGCCGTTGTACAGATCCCACAGCTCAGGGCGCTGACGCCGCGGATCCCAGCCACCGAAAGAGTCACGCACGGAAAAGATGCGCTCCTTCGCACGCGCACGCTCCTCATCACGGCGCGCACCGCCCAAAACCGCGTCATAGCCGCGCTCCGCGATGGTTTCAACCAGCGGTACCGACTGCAGCGGATTACGGGTGCCATCAGGGCGCTCCTGCAAATCCCCGCGGTCAATCCAATCCTGGACTTTAGCTACGTGCAGGCGCGCACCGGTTTCTTCCACCAGCTCATCACGGAACTGAATGACCTCTGGGAAGTTGTGTCCGGTATCAATGTGCACGAGTTCAAACGGCACGGTTTGCGGCGCAAATGCCCGGCGCGCGAGTTCAAAGACCACGCAGGAGTCTTTGCCGCCGGAGAAAAGCAGGCCTACCTTATCGAACTGGCCAGCCACTTCGCGCAGGATATGAATGGATTCATTCTCCAAGTCCTGCAGGTGTGGCGAGAGCGTATTAGTCATGAAAACAATGGTTCCTTTACTTAAATTATTCGTGCAGTCCGCATTCGGTTTTGCCATCGGCAAATACGCGGCCGGAACGGGCGTCGTCGTCTTCGCCAACCGGGAACGTCACTGGTGCGCAGCCAATGGAACGGTAACCCTGCAAGGTCAGCGGGTGGATAACCAGGTCCTCATCCGCAATGTACTTATCGGTGGAGTCCAAGTCCCAGGTGATAATCGGGGAGATTTTCAACCGGCCGGTGCGGTCCAAACTCAACGCAGGCGCGCTGGCGCGGTGTTCAGAATCTGCGCGGCGCAGGCCGGTTACCCAGCCAACGTACTCATCCATCGCCATGTTCAGCGGTTCCACCTTGCGCATCCGGTTGTAGGCGGCCAGGTCCCAGCTGTACATACGTGGTCCGTAGACGGCGTCTTGTTCCTCAGGGCTCAGCAGAGGCTTAATGCGCTTTAAAGGCAGTTGTGGATAGCGCTTTTCCACAGCGTCGGCGGTTTCTAAGGTTTCCGGGAAGTGGAAGCCGGTATCAATGAACAACAAGTCCGCGTCCAGCTTGGCTTTCGCCGCCAGCTCAGCCAGCACGGTGTTTTCCATCGACATGGTCACCGCAATGCGCCCAGGTGCATGCTCGGCGGTCCATTCCATGATGTCGGTCGCGGAGGCATCGAACAGCTTGTCTGCCCACTGCTCCACCAACGCTTGGTTAGCTTCGGCAACATCAGCCGGCAACGGCGCGGTGTCACGCGTGCCTTCAGGGCTTAGCGATGCATCCTTAAATTCCTTGCCCGCATTTAATAGGTCTGTCATGCCCTTTACTCTAAGCTGCCGAGCCCGTTTGTTCATCCTGGTGGATTCATTAAGCCTTTAAGCGGGAGGTTTAGGAAGAATAAATATCTCGCCAAAGTGAAACACTCGGTCTATTCTCTTAGACTAAGCGGTCTACCAAAGGAGTGTTTATGACACGCGTATCAATCATCGGCTCCGCTGCCACGAGCCTACAGACAGCAGAGCACCTCGTTAGAGCTGGCATGTCCGTGGACTTATTCACCGAAGAACCAGCCCCCTTCGGACTACTCAACAACTGCCCTGATGGCGGCACATTAAGACTATTCGGAAACATCCGCATCGGCGTCGATATCACCATGGATGAAATTCTCCACGACAACGCCGAAGCCCTCCTGCGCGCACGCGGAGTCGCATTCACCACCTGGAGCGGCGGCTGCCCCGAAAACCCCATTGACTGGGAAGTTGTTCACTTACGCGCGGGACAAGCGCCCGTCGTATACTTGTGAGGCAATGAATAACAAAGAAATCCGGTTATCGGACTCCGAACGCAATGACGCGATGAACCAGCTAGCCCGCGCCGTCGGCGAGGGCCGGTTAAGCGTGGAAGAATTCGAGCAGCGCTCCGACGACGTCATGCAAGCCCGCTACGGCCGCGACCTCCTCCCCGTGCTCCGGGACATTCCAGAAGTTCGCAATCAGGAGATTAAAGAGTTCTCACGCACGGACATCGAAAGACTGCGCGCGGATGGCCGGAAAACCCGCCTCGGCGTTGCCCTGATTACCTCCCTGGTCGGCCTGGCTGCGGGACCTTTCACCATTGCTGCCACCGGAGCTTCCTTCGCCGGTGTCGGCCTGGGCCTAGTATTTTTGCTTGCGGTGCCCACCATCTGGATTTTGCTGTACGTCATGAAAGTCGGCCCCGACTCCTGGCACACCCCGTCCCTGCGCAAACTAGAACGCGAACGCAAACGCGAAATCGAAGCCCAGCGCAAAGATAAATGGAGCCAAATCTCCGACGACGCCCTCGGAATCGCGCAACGCCAACTGTCAAGGTGGAACAAGAAGTAGTTGTGGCACAATATGTCCATGACTTCTCCACGACTTCGCATCCTTGACCAAGCCGACAAACTACGCAACGTCGCGTATGACATTCGCGGCGCGGTCTCAGCGGAGGCGGAGCGCATGGAAATGGACGGCAACCGCATCCTGCGCCTGGACACCGGCAACCCGGCACTGTTCGGCTTCGATGCCCCTGATGTCATCATGCGCGATATGATTGCAGCACTGCCCACCGCGCAGGGTTATTCAACCTCCAAGGGAATTGTGTCCGCGCGCCGGGCAATCTACACCCGCTATGAGCTAGAAGACTTCCCGGCTTTTGATATAAATGATGTCTACCTCGGCAATGGTGTCTCCGAGCTCATCATGATGACGATGCAAGCATTGCTTTCCGATGACGATGAGGTCTTAATCCCCGCTCCCGACTACCCACTGTGGACTGCGGCAACCTCCCTGTCCGGCGGCACTCCCGTTCACTATCTCTGTGATGAAGAAGATGACTGGAATCCGTCCATCGAGGACATCGAATCCAAGATCACCGAGCGCACCAAAGCAATTGTTGTTATCAACCCGAACAACCCCACCGGTGCTGTGTACTCGCGTGAGGTGCTGGAAAAGATTGCTGCGGTAGCCCGCAAGCACTCCCTGCTGGTACTCGCTGATGAAATCTACGACCGCATCCTCTACGACGGCGTCAAGCACATCTCCATGGCATCACTCGTACCGGACTTGCTGTGTATTACCTACAACGGCCTGTCCAAGGCATACCGCGTGGCCGGCTACCGTGCCGGCTGGATGGTGCTGACGGGTCCAAAGAACCACGCCGAAGGCTTCATTGAGGGCCTCGACCTCATGGCCGGCACTCGCCTGTGCCCCAACGTGCCGGCACAGCACGCCATCCAGGTCGCACTCGGCGGCAAGCAGTCCATCTATGAGCTCACCGCAGAAACCGGCCGCCTGCACCAACAGCGCGACGCTGCTTTTGAAAAGCTCAACGAAATCCCCGGAGTCTCCGTCACCAAGGCCCAGGGCGCGCTCTATGCGTTCCCTCGTCTGGACCCAAATGTCTATGAGATTCATGATGATTCCAAGCTCATGCTGGACATCCTGCGCTCCGAGAAAATCTTGATGGTTCAAGGCACCGGTTTTAACTGGCCGACCACCGACCACTTCCGTATTGTCACCCTCCCGTGGGCTTCTCAGTTGGAAGAGGCAATTGAACGCCTCGGCAACTTCTTGGTTAGTTATAAGCAGTAAAATTATCTGCCATATCGTGTGCTGTCCCGCGCCACCCTTCCCTAAACTGTGGGTTCGGGTTGTGGTGGATGGGACCCTCGGGCTCTTCTTGTAGTCCAGCCCAGCCGTCCTCGTCGCGCTCGATACGCCCGTTTCTTGGCGGCGCATTCGGATTATCGTCATTTTGCGCGTTGTGCGGTCCGCACAGGCTGACGGTGTTTTCCCAACTGGTTTCGCCGTTGTGGTAGCCCACGGAGCGAATGTGGTGCACCGCGCACAACATCGCCGGCAGATTACACGCTTCATGCGCGCACACCAGGTTTTCCATTATCACGCCCACCCGGTGCAGGCCTTTGGAAAATCTTTCATTGATAATCGGCGCGATGGTCTCCAAATGAGCCTTGCCGTCTTTGATGGTTGTCAGCGCCACATAGCCCGTCCCAGCAAGCTTTAAGTTCACTGCTTCTTCCAGCGGAATCTGCGCGCCCGACAGGGTGTTTAAGTGCCCGCGCGCAATGTCCACGTTCGGGTCCCCGGAAAGGATAATCATGGGCGTGTAGGTAATATTCGTCTCATCTACGCTATCGCTGGTTCCGTCCATCAGGCGCTTGATCACCCAGTTGGCCAACAGCTGGTCATATTGCAGCGCTGGGTTCTTTTTCATCGCTGTCTTAATAAACGGATCCGCCGCGGCCATAATCGCGCGCGCCTGGTCTGATTTAAACTTGCCCATCAAGTTCAACATGCCGTGTTCATCGGGCTGCTTGGCAAAGTTCAACCGGTTAGTCCGCCGCGTACTCGCACCGCGTTCTACCTGCTCCAGCAACTTGCGCAGCCGCGCATCCGCCTGGTGCAACGTCGAGCCCTCACAGGCTTTGAGCATGCGGGTAAGGACCGCGGGGACATCGTTAAGCCGTGCGTCCACCTTGCCAATAGCCTTCGATACCAGGCTCAACATGTCCAAGCTCAAGCCCAGCTTGGCCGCCACCTTGCCGCGCGGCTGGATGCGCTTGTACATCCGCTTCAACTCATTGACCTCGCGCTCTGTAATGCCGTCACGGCGCGAAATTCGGCTAGATTGCAAGCTTCCCGCTTGCCGATGAAACGCCAACAACACATCCCACCCACTCGCCTTCGCAGCGAGGTATGAAGAATATGCGCTAGTCATGAATCTGAGCCTAAGACCAGCGCACAGCCCTGCCAACAGGAAAAAGAATTTCGCGCTCGAACCTGTGGATAACTCTACAGCCGATCTGTTAACCCGCAGGCTAGAGTATGTGTATGAATAATTGGCGGAAGGGCTTGCTAGCCCTGTTGGCTCTGGCAGGCATCATAACGCTGGTGGGACTTGTCTGGTTGTGGCCGAGTGCGGCGACCAAAGCGGGCGAGGATTTCCCGTTTAATCAACCGCAAGTTCCTGGCACCGTGGTCAAAATAGACAACCATCTGTGCGACTCGGGGCTCACGGGCACGCGCATGGAGACGGCGCCGCTGATTCCTGCTGGTGATGGCAGTGACTGCACGCGCGCCCTGGTGGAGTTTGATGACGGTGATTTCACCCAGCTGGTGCACTATGGCATCGCGGGTGAGCCAGAGCTTGCAGAAGGCGAGCGCATTGTCATGTCTGAAACCGACGGCGCTTTGTACTCCTTTGCTGATTATGAGCGCACCGGCAACCTGCTGCTGTGGGGTGTGATTGCGGCGATTGTCATTATCGCGATTGCTGCGTGGCAGGGTCTACGCGCGCTCATCGGCCTGGCATACAGTCTCGGCGTAGTGCTTATCTTCCTCGTGCCAGGCCTGATGGCCGGCACTAATCCCCTGCTCTTAGCGCTGGTGGCATGTGCTGCGATTGTGTTTGTGGCCGTGCCGCTGGTGCACGGTATTAACTGGAAAGCCGCGTCCTCGTTGGGTGGCGTGCTCATAGCCTTGGGCTTGGCAGGCTTTCTCGCGTGGGCAGCGATTGACTCGGCCACGTTGCAGGGGCTATCCGATGACTCCAACCTCAAACTGCTTCTCTACGTCCCCGGCGTATCCATCGTGGGCATTTTGCTGTGCGGATTCGTGGTCGGTGCGCTGGGAAGTTTGAATGACGTGGCTATTGCACAGGCCTCGACGGTTAATGAGCTGGCCTATGCGCAGCCGGAAGCCAGCGTGTGGGAGCTGTTTGTCTCCGCCATGAAGGTGGGGCGTGACCACATCGCGTCGATGGTCTACACGCTGGTGCTGACGTATACGGGCGCGAGTTTGCCGCTGCTGATTCTGATTTCGGCAGCGGATAGAACAATCGCCAGCACTTTGAGCTCCGATATTGTGGCCACAGAGCTTTTGCGCTCGGGCGTGGGCGCGATTGCGCTAACACTTGCGGTGCCGCTGACCACGCTGATTGCGGCGCTTACTGTGTCAAGGTCCGACCCAGAGCCTCCACGGTCCACCCCGCGTCATTCCAAGAAGCGACGTCGAGGACGTTACGTCCATCAATAATGTGCTTGCGCGCCACGAGCTTGCCTACCTCTGCAGGGTCAAGGTCGCGGAATTCTTGCCATTCAGTGGCCAGGATAACCAGTTCCGCATCACGAAGTGCTTCAGAGGCGCTCTCGGCGTAGCCGAGGGTGGGGAAGACCTTGCGCGCATTGTCCATGCCTTGCGGGTCATAGACGGTTACAGCGGCGCCACCCAGGGAGAGCGAGCCTGCCACGGACAGTGCGGGGGAATCGCGCACGTCATCTGAATTCGGCTTGAAGGCACAGCCCAGCACGGTCACGCGGTGGCCCAGCAGGGAGCCTGCGAAGGCTTTCTTGGCTAAGTCCACCATGCGGTCGCGGCGGCGCATGTTAATTGCGTCCACCTCGCGCAGGAAGGTCAAGGCTTGGTCTGCACCGAGTTCGCCGGCGCGCGCCATAAACGCGCGGATATCTTTGGGGAGACAGCCGCCGCCAAAGCCTAGGCCCGCGCCTAGGAATTTGCGGCCGATGCGGTCATCGTGGCCAATTGCGTCGGCGAGTGCGACGACGTCGCCGCCTGCAATCTCGCAAATCTCAGACACTGCGTTGATAAAGGAAATCTTGGTGGCTAAGAAGGCATTCGCGGAGACTTTCACCAGCTCCGCGGTCTGCAGGTCAGTGACCAAGAAGGGAGTGTTGTGGGACAGCGGCTGCGCATAAGCTTCACGCGCGAGTTCTTCAGCTCTACTTTCGCCAGCACGCACGCCCAGCACAATCCGGTCCGGGGTAATCGTGTCTTTGACCGCGTAGCCCTCGCGCAGAAACTCTGGGTTCCATGCAATCTCCACGGAAGTGCCTTCGGCACACAAAGAATCTGCCAGCTCCTGCAGCTCAGCAGCCGTGCCGACAGGAACAGTGGACTTACCGAAAATCACGTGCTCACCCTGCAAAAGCGGTACTAACTCTTCAATCACCGCGCGCACATAGGTCATATCTGCGGCATAAGAACCATGGCGCTGCGGGGTACCCACGCCCAAGAAATGCACGTGGGCGAATTCTGCGGCTTTAGAGTAGTTCGTCGAAAAGCTCAGGCGTCCTGATTCCAAATTGCGCTCTAATACCTCTGGCAGGCCAGGTTCATAGAAGGGAACCTGGCCGGATGACAGCGCCTCAATCTTGCTTTCATCCACGTCCACGCCGAGCACTTCATGGCCTAGTTCGGCCATGCATGCTGCGTGAGTTGCGCCTAAATACCCGGTACCAAAGACTGTCATTCGCATAAGAAATCAGCCTAGTGGCCCAAGTTGAACCGATGATTAACTCTATTGGAAATTCAGGTAGGACTTCGACGGCGTAGGCCCGCGCTGACCTTGGTACTTCGAACCCAGTGCGCCGGAGCCATAAGGGACTTCGGCTGGCGAGCTCATCTTAAACATCGCCATCTGGCCGACTTTCATGCCGGGCCACAAGGTGATGGGCAGGTTCGCCACATTCGACAGTTCCAGGGTGATGTGGCCGGAAAAGCCCGGGTCAATAAAGCCCGCGGTGGAGTGCGTGAGCAGGCCCAGGCGGCCAAGGGAAGACTTGCCCTCCAGTCGACCAGCCAGGTCATTGGGCAGGGTGAACTTTTCCAGAGTTGCAGCCAGCACGAATTCGCCGGGGTGCAGCACGAAAGGTTCATCTTCGGGCACTTCGACCTCGGTGGTCAGGTCCGGCATTTCCAGCTTCGGGTCAATGTGGGTGTACTTGGAGTTGTTGAAGACGCGGAAGTACTTATCAATGCGCACATCCACGCTGGATGGCTGGATAAGCTCCGGGGCAAAAGGTTCAATACCTAGGCGTCCGTTGTCGATGGCATCCCGGATGTCCTTATCGGATAGAAGCACAACGGCCCTCCTATTTTCTGGCCGTTTTGGCCTCGGTGTAGACTATCTTTTGTTCAACGTGCCGGCGTAGTTTAGTGGTAGAACATCAGCTTCCCAAGCTGAGAGTGCGAGTTCGATTCTCGTCGCCGGCTCCAAATTTTACCCTAACTACAGGTAACAATCGGCTGTGGGTCATACACAGTGGTGGTTGTTTCGCGGTTCATTTCGTTACCGTTGAGGTCGCGAATAATTCGGGTGTCAGAGGTGGTAAACCCTGGTGCGCCGCCGGAAGGTGAGCAGTCATCGCCGGTAAGTTCCATGCGCTGCGGGGAGGTTGGTGCCCAGCGGCCGTTGTTGACTGATTCCACGTCCACGGTCTTCACGCCCATGAGTTTCACGGTGACGCTGCCGCCACCGACGCTGGTGACAATCTGCACGGGGTAATCAGAGTCATTCTTAAACTGCAGGTCAATCGCGCCTTCGTAGACGGTTGCCTCGCGGCCCGCTGGGTAGCGGGAGATGTAATAAGAGTGCGGGGTATGCGCAACATCGGTCATGCCGCCAAAGTAGGAAGCATTGTACAAAGTTGTCGCGAATTGGGAGATGCCGCCGCCCACGGCAGTGCCGGCGTGGCCGTCAATGATGATGCCGGATTCCACAAAGCCCTGTGCGGTACCGCGGGGGCCGGTGTAGCCGTTCAAAGAGAAGGTATCGCCGGGTGAAACCACAGCACCGTTGACCATCTGCGCGGTCAGTTCAATGTTGCGCCCAGACGCAGCGGAGTAGCCGGAAGTGGTGAACTCGCCCACGGTCTGGTCGAAGGAAGCATTCTGTGCCTGCTCAGTGGTAAAGGTTGCTTCCTCGTCCTCATAAGCGGCTTCCCACTCGCGTGGCTCCTCGCCCACAACGCGCTTGTCAAAGCCGTCCAGGGTGGTTTCCCAATCGATGATCTCACCATCGGAGTGCGGAGTGACCTGCATGGAGCCGGAGGCAAAAGAGATCTGCGCGTTCTGCATTTCGGTTTCGGTGTCGGCCAAGGTGGCATCGAAAAGCTCTTGTGCGTGCTCGGTGTTAATTGCCAACTCGAGGTTGTCTTCGACCCGCTCAACGGCAACGAAGCTCGAAATTGCTGCCTCATCCAAGGTTGCGGTGACATCGTTTCGGCCCTTGAGCTCCAAGTTCCCGTTGAGCGCAGCCTTAGCCGGACCGTCGGCGAACTCATCAACCTTGTCTTGGGTGATGGCTGGCTCAACCTCAATCGGCTCTACCTCAACGCCTTCTGGGTCCAGCCAGTTGCTGGTCACATTTTCTTCCAGCTGGGCGCGGTCCACGCCCTGGCCCAAGACTGCATCAACGGTGCGGACTTCGCCTTCCTCGATCGCGACTTGGCCGTCGGTGGCATCAAAGGACAGCTCGCCTTCAAGGCGGTTAATCACAGGTTCCAGGGCTTGAGCATCAACATCAGCGTCAACGTCAATCTCATTCGGGCTACCTACAAACGCCGCCAGACGGGAGAACGGGTTCATGGACGCCTCGGGGATAGAATTGACGGCAGTTTCAAAGTCCAGGGACATGCCGGCCTGCTCAGGGATAAATTCCGCGGTGCGCTCACCGGCGGTCACGGAGACAGGTTCGGTCGTCGCGCTACCAAGCTCGCTTTGCAGCTTATCGATGGCCGCCGCCGGCTCCATACGCGAAATATCCACGCCACCGACCGAAGTCTTGCGCGGAAGTTTGCCCTTGCCACTGACAACGTCGAGTGCATAGGCAACGCCTAAGATCACCAAAAGGCCCACGAGGAGTCCGGCGATAATGGCCCACTTTTTCCCTGTCCCAGCTTTCTTCACAGCCTTTAGGGTAATGGCTTATTGAATGCTATCCAACCTGTGCTGCACTCTTTGCGCCCCAGATTCCAGGCGGTATGGGTGGATTTGGCCGGTTTCTACTGCATAAACACAGGCGTCAATGACCGCATTAATATCACTTGCCGATGACCATAGTGCCTGGTCAGCGCCCGCCGCCAGGGCAGCCGGCACGGCTTGTTCAATGCTCATGGTATTGGATATGGCAGCCATCCCAGTTAAGTCATCAGTGTAGGCAAGACCATTGAAGTTGTGATGGTTGCGCAGCAATCCATAGGCGTGATTGTTCAAACTTGCAGGCGTAGTGCCGTCGCCGAGCCCGGGAACGACCATGTGCCCGACCATCACGGCGGCTTCCGGTGCCTGGGCGAAAGCCTCTTCAAAAGGAATCAGGTCATGGCCAAACATGTCCGGTAGGGCTGGGGTAACTGCCTCACCCAGGTGCGTGTCGCCGGAGGCGCGCCCGTGGCCGGGATAGTGTTTGAACACTGCTTTGACGCCGGCGCTTTCCAGGCCGCGGGCAAAGGCCGCACCATAGTCTCCGGCCAGGCGGGGGTCTTCAGAAAAGGAACGGTCTCCGACTACTTCCAGCCCGCCGCCGTCGACATCAATGACGGGCGCAAAGTCCACCGTGATGCCATGGGCTCGCAAGGTTTGCCCGATTTCCGCGCCTTTCGCTTCCACCTCGTCCAAGGTCATGGTCGCGGCTAAATCTCTGGGAGACGGATGCTCGCCCAGAATGTGCGAGAAGCGCTGCACGCGCCCGCCTTCAAAGTCGATGGCGACGTCAAAGGGCCTGCCCACTTCTTCGCGCAACCCGTGCAGTTGATACAGCAAAGCCGGGTCTGCCCAGCTGGTGATAAAGATTCCGCCGACACCGGCATCAAGCTTGGCTTTAGCGTCGCCATAATTGACCACGCCGGGCATGAGCATGCTGGCTACCTGTGTGCGCACATCCACTGGTTCCGGCTCCGGCGCTTCAGAAGTTGTGGTGGTTGTGATTGTCGTTGTTGTTTCGGGCGCGCTGGAGGAGGTGACACGGGGTGCATCGGCAGGCTGTGCACATGCTGAGAGCAGCCCTGTGGCAAGAACAATTCCGACTAACCTTTTCATCGGTTGTCTAGTGTGCCGCAACTGCCCCAATTTGGCGAATAGGATGGTTACAATTGTGAGCATGAATAATGCACAAACCATGCTGATCGCCTACGACGGTTCCGATAGAGCTGTGCGCGCCATGGAATACGCTGCACGTTTCTTGCAACCTGGCACCGTGGAAATCCTCACCGCATGGGAGCCGGTTGCGCGTCAGGCGGCTCGCGTGGTCACGCGCACTGGCTTGCAGCAAGCCGCGATGGAGCCGGAAGCAGTCGAAGATGATCCGGCCTATGAAGAGGCTTTGGCTATTTGCCGCGAGGGCGTGAAGGTGGCTGAAGATTTGGGTCTTGCCGGCCGCGCGCATTTGGTGGAATCGGCTACCACCATTGCTTCTGCTATTGTTGACGCCGCTGATGAGTTGGATGTCGATATTATTGTCACCGGCACCCGCGCCCTCAAGGGCTTTCGCGGTTGGTGGAATAATTCCACGGCAGAGCACATTGTGCGCCACGCCGGCCGCCCAGTGTTCATCGTCCCTCCTGAGAAGGATGATGAAGATGTTGATGATGACCCAGAGTACTTCGAATAAGGAATAGATTTATGCCACGCACCATCGGACCGGCCATTGGCTCAGTCGTCGTGGGCATTGCCCTGGGGGTTGTCACCATCATTGGCGTTGCACAGTTCTCCGGGCAGGACACAGTTCCGGCAGGTCATGCAGTGCCTGCCGATGAAGCCCTGTTGGGCAGCCCCGAATACGGATCCCGCGGATAGTTGTATGTCCACGTCATCGGGTGGGTTATCTGTGCCCTTGCGGCGTTCGCGCAGCCTTTTGGTTTAACGGCTGCTGATACTAAACATGATTTGGCCGCGGACCCGTCTGGGTTTTTAGCGGGTGCTTTTTCTGCTTATTCCGATAATTTCACTTTGGGCCAGCTGCAGAACCAAGCCTATGGCTATCTGTTTCCCCAGGGCGCGTTTTTTCTTGCCACTGATTTTCTGCCCGATTGGGTAGCGCAGCGCGCCTGGTGGAGCATTGTTTTAGGCGTTGGATTTTCCGGTTTTGTGGTTGTAGCCCGCAAGGTTTTCAGTGTTTCGCCTGCGTGGCTGGTTCTGGGCGGGCTGGTATATGCACTGAGTCCCCGGGCGTTGACGACGCTAACGGCGATTTCTTCTGAGACCTGGCCGGTTATGCTCGCACCCTGGGTGGTGGCACCGTTTTTGGTGCAGCGCATTTCTTGGCGCCATGTTGCAGCGGCAGTGGTGCCGGTGGCGTGCATGGGCGCGATCAATGCCACCGCGACTTTGGCCGCGTGTGTGCCGGCTGCGATTGTGTTGCTCTACCGCAAACAGTTCAAAGCCCTTAGCCTGTGGCTGCTTGGCTGCGCGCTGGTGAGTGTGTGGTGGATTGGCCCGCTGCTGATTCTGGGCAAGTATGCCCCGGCTTTCACGGACTATATTGAATCCGCTTTTGTGACCACGCGCTGGCTTAACCTGCCGGAG
>JAUNRU010000067.1:0-12039 GCA_030535535.1 Corynebacterium casei | reverse complement strand
CCGGTAGCATCACCTAAATACACATTAACCGGTGCAACGACGCCTAGAATTCAAGAAGGCTCGTAATACAAGAATCCACCTGGAACGCTTCTCATGATGAGAGCGAATCCAGGTGGATTTTTCGTTCCGCGCTTTCGCAGAAACCAGCTAGCTCTTCTGCGTAGCGTTTGACTCTTCTGAGCCGCCGAAATCAAGGTCTGCATCTGGAGTGGTGGTTGGTGCGGCCGCTGCATCGACTGCAGTATCCGGATTACCAACTGGCGCATTAGCGGGAGCGGCGTTGCCGCCTGTCGCTGTTTCAGCATTAGCGTCAGATGCTGCTGCAGTTGCTGGAACAGCTGAAGTCGTGTCTGCCTCGTCGATTGCAGGAATAACTGGCTTGGTGTGCTGAACGTAGGTGACTGAAGGCGCTGGGTCTTCACGGTCAAAGTCTTCCAGCTCAGCATCGGACTCGAGCTCGTCGAGAACCTCATCAGAGACAACTTCGACGAATTCTGGGGTGGCCATGTTGGATTCGTTGGCAAGCTTGGCCAGTTCACGCTCGTTCTTCTTGGTAAAGCGCTTGCGTGGGTCCAGCTTGCGTGCAACCAGCTTGCGGGCGCGCATGCGGCGGTCCGTTTCAGTCTTCACCTTGTTGCGGTTCTTAAACCAAGCGAAGGACATTACAGCAATCATCAAGATGCCGATGTAGCCCAGGATCGGGTAAACGTTGGACACCAGAGACTGGAAGCCGACGAAAGAGAGAACAAAGCCGATGAGACAAGCGATGACGTAAACGATGTAGAACCGGTCAGGCTTATCGCGGGTCAAACGCTTTGCCATCGCGTAGAACATGCCCACCGCGGTATTGAAGATCATGCCGAAGATAGCGAAGGTCATGATGTAACCCAAGGCAGGGTTAATACCGTTGATGAGGGCAAGAACTGGAAGGTCAGTGCCGTTAACCTCTGGTGCGACAAAGAACAGCGAAGAAACCAGCAGGGCAAGCAGCAGTAAGGTAGTCAGGCCACCCAAAACGCCACCCAGGCCAACAGCGCGGTTATCCAAAATGTTGCCGCCAATAACAATCGCCATGGACACTGCACACATGATGTTCAATCCGGTGTAGTTCATGGCAGACAGCCACCAGTTCGGCAGCGGACCGTCAACGTTGTTGACCGCATAATCATGTGCCGCAGCAATATCCAGGTCGGTGGTCAGCAAAGTGTAGCCGGTGACACCGACGATCAAAATGATGATGACTGGGGTGATTGCGCCGATAACAGCGGTCACTTTGTCCACGTTCAATAGACCAGTCAGGAGCACCAGAATCAGCATGATGAGTGCGCCCACGAAAATTGGGAGGCCATCGAATTGCTGCGCCAGGTTTGAGCCAGCGCCGGCGAACATGACAAAGCCAATGCTGAACAAAGTAATAAGGGTGCCGATATCCAAAATCTTGGAAGTAATCGGACCAGAGACGCGGTCATAAACCGCGGTGTGCTCGTTGGCCTGGAAGTAAGAGCCAAGCTGCAAGACGGCAATACCCGTGATGGTGGTCAAGACGGCGGCGACGAGAACGCCCCACAGACCCATCTCACCAAAGGAAACGAAGTACTGCATTGCTTCCTGGCCGGAAGCAAAACCGGCGCCCACAAGGACGCCAACAAACGCCATGGAAATTCCCAATGCGCGTTTAATCATGGAAAGACAACTCCAAATCGATTAATTTTTCTCGCGCAAAACGCAGGTACTCATTGCCAACAATGGCTATTTCCCCACGTCTCGCGGTCGGCTGAATACCAACAAATTTTCAATGCAAAATAACGGTCTTCTCGCTAAAGAAGCCGTACAACACATCAAAACTACTCGGCGTGGTGATCTATGTCATCCGGAAAAGTAGTAAATGATTGCCGTTTCTGGGAGGCCTTAGTGGTGATGTACCAGCTAGTGGGGTAGAAACCGGGCAGTGTCAATGTTTCGTAACAATTGATTGGTGCTGAGAATTAGCAGCCTTCAGTTAGGAGCCTTCAATCAGGTCTTTGCGCGCGCGGGAGACGCGGGAGCGGATGGTGCCCACACGAACTCCGGCAATCTTTGCGGCTTCCTCGTAGGTGTAGCCGAGGACTTGGGTGAGAATCAGCGCTTCGCGGCGGTCCTCCGGCAGGGCATCGATCAGCGCGCGAGCATCGATCCACTCGGCCCACGCCGAGGAGTTTTCGGGGGATGCTGACTCGGCGGTGGCATCTTCATATTCGGTGGCGGATTTTCGTGGTCGGGCCATGTCGTGGCGGATGTTGTCCACCCACACGCGACGTGCGAGAGATAGTAGCCAGGTGCGTGCCGATGACCGAGCGGCAAAGCGGGGAAGCGCGCCAATAACGCGCAGGTAAGTCTCTTGCGTGAGGTCATCGGCTATTTCGGGGCCTCCCAAATGTGCAAGCAGGCGCCACACGTCATCTTGGGTGGCGCGGATGAATTCCGTGAGTGCGCTGCGATCGCCGCGACCGGCTTGCAGGGCAAGCTCAGTAACGCGCGCATCATCGCGCCCATGGTTGGAATTCACCTTTATGAATCTACCAGCCACATAGGGGGTCATCCGTATGGTGGTAATCCTGTCAAAAGTTTGAGATGAATCCGCGTTGAAAACCCGCTCAACTGGGGCGATATGGAGATCTTTTCAATTGTTCCGGAGAATATTGGGTAAAACGTATAAATCTTCGCTTATTGTTTGCCGAAGTTTATAAACGGGGTTAGAATAGGAAGCACCCCAAGACAATCAACCCGACTACTTAGGAGCACAAATGTCTGCTGCTGATGAAGTACTGAACAAGGGCGAGCGTGTCGCTGGCCAGGGCAATTCAACTAGCCCATCTGGTCAGCCTGTCCCATCCGAGAACACCTCGATCACCGCTGGTCCACAGGGCCCAAACGTCCTTAATGACATCCACCTGATTGAAAAGCTGGCTCACTTCAACCGTGAGCGCGTCCCAGAGCGTACCCCTCACGCAAAGGGTCACGGCGCATTCGGTGAACTGCACATCACCGAAGATGTTTCTGAGTTCACCAAGGCGAAGCTGTTCCAGAAGGACACCGTCACCCCAATGATGGTTCGTTTCTCCACCGTTGCTGGTGAGCAGGGCTCCCCTGATACCTGGCGTGACGTTCACGGTTTCGCACTCCGCTTCTACACCGAAGACGGCAACTACGACATCGTGGGTAACAACACCCCAACCTTCTTCTTGCGCGACGGCATGAAGTTCCCAGATTTCATCCACTCCCAGAAGCGTCTTGGCAACAACGGCCTGCGTGACGCTGACATGCAGTGGGATTTCTGGACCCGTACTCCTGAGTCCGCTCACCAGGTCACCTACTTGATGGGTGACCGCGGTACCCCTAAGACCTCCCGTCACCAGGACGGCTTCGGCTCCCACACCTTCCAGTGGGTCAACGAAGAGGGCAAGCCAGTCTGGATCAAGTACCACTTCAAGACCCGTCAGGGCTGGGAGACCTTCACCGATGCTGAGGCAGCGGAGATGGCTGGTAAGAACGCTGACTACCACCGTGAGGATCTGCACAACGCGATTGAGCAGGGCGACTACCCAATCTGGGACGTTAAGGTCCAGATCATGCCTTTCGAGGATGCAGAGAACTACCGCTGGAACCCATTCGATCTGACCAAGACCTGGTCCCAGAAGGATTACCCACTGCATGATGTGGGCTACTTCGTTCTGAACCGCAACCCACGCAACTTCTTCGCTCAGATTGAGCAGGTTGCTCTGGATCCTTCTAACTTGGTTCCTGGCGTTGGTCTCTCCCCAGACCGCATGCTTCAGGCTCGTACCTTCGCATACGCTGACCAGCAGCGTTACCGCATTGGTGCGAACTACAAGCAGCTGCCTGTAAACCAGCCACTAAACGCTGACAAGGTCAACACCTACGAGCACGAGGGCTCAATGGCCTTCTTGTTCAACAACGAGAATGACCCTGTGTACAGCCCTAATCGCTACGGCAAGGGCGCTGGCTACCTGGATGACGGTGAGACCTCGGCTCAGCCTAACGGCCAGGCTTCTGACCTCTACGTCAACCCAGATCCACACGGCACCGACTTGGTTCGTGCTCCTTACGTGAAGCACCAGGATGATGATGACTTCATGCAGGCTGGCATCCTGTACCGCGAGGTATATGATGACGGTGAGAAGGAGCGCCTGGTAGACAACATCACCAACGCAATGGGCGGTGTTTCTGAGCAGGTTGAGCAGCAGGTCTACGAGTACTGGACCAATGTTGACGAAGAGCTCGGCGCTCGCGTTCGCGAAGTTTACGCAACCAAGAAGTAATCGCACCCTCGGTGCGCCTTGACCATTAAGGCGCTGGTGGTAGATAAGTTTTCTTCTATGACTTCTCGTACCACCCGCGCTCTATGGTCGTTGCTTTTGACCGTGCCCATTATTGTGGGCGCGGTTTTCGCGTTTTCTACTTCTTGGGAGCCTTCCCAGGCGTGGTCGAGCGGGGAGGATGCTACGGGGGCTCCGGCTGATCAGGTCACGGCGGAAGATATTGTGAATGCTCGCCGCGCGGCGGGTGAGGCACAGTCACAGGCTGGTTTCTTGGTCACGGGAGCAGAGCAGCTTGCCGATGGCACCACTGAGCTCCGCGAAGGCGCCGACCAATTGGGGCCTGGCGTGGATCAGCTTGTTGATGGCGCGCAGGAACTGACCAACGGTATGACGCAGCTGCAGGCCGGTACGGGGCAGCTGGGCGATGGTGCGACAGAGCTGGCCAATGCCGTTGACACAGCAGTGAACCAGGTGGTCGGTCTCGGCGCGGTTCAGGGTCAGCTGCTGGAGGCAGTGGATGCGGCGGAAAAAGATCTGGAAGGCGTCGATACAGATGACGCGAAAGAGATTCGTTCCGCAATCGGGGATTTGAAGAAGCAGCTAGAAAACTTTGATGTCGATGAAGAAGTCACCGGCCCACTAACGGAGCTGCAGAACGGTTCCCGCGAGCTGGCAAATCAGCTGGATGTGCCGGGATATGCCTATCACGATGGTGTTTACTCAGCGACTGAGGGAAGCAAGCAGTTGCTGGCTGGGCTGCAGGAGCTGCAGTTGGGTACCGGGGATCTTACTGGTGGTTCGCAAGAGCTTGCCGATGGCGCTAATCGCGTCAAGACCATGGCCGACCTGAATAAGACCAAAGCGGATGCCGTGCAGCGTGCCTTGCCAGCGGTGCAGACGCCAGCAGCGGGTGAGGGCGCTGAAGAAGTCGACCCAGAACTTGCCGCGGCAGAAGCGGAGACCTCCGGCGCGTTGAGTCCTGTGGTTGCCATGCTGCTTGCAGCATTGGTGATGCTGGGCGGGGCGGCATTGGGTTGGGCCTGGATTAATCGTCTGGGCCGTCCGGCTATTACGTTGACCGTGGGCACGATTGGTCTGGTCGCGGCTGGCACGATGTTGCTGTGGTTACTTGCTGGATCTATCTCGCCGCTGGGCCTAGTCGTTGGCGCCGTCATGATGACTTTGGCATCACTGGCTTCAACCGTGATGACCCGCGCGGTGTTCGCGCGCATGGGCGCCACACCAGGACTGATTGCAACGGCTGTGGCCGGCATTGTCCAGCTGGGCATGGTGGGCTACGTCTGGAAGACCGCCACCACCGGTGAGGTGGGCACCATCTGGCAAGTGCTCGCGAACCTGACGCCGTTGAACTGGGCGACCACGGGTCTGATTTCTGCCGGCAATGAAGGCAGTGCAACCATGTTGTGGACGTCCGCGATTGTATTGGCTGTCATCGTCATCATTGGCTTTGTAGTTGCGGCCATTACCCGCAAGCCACAGCAGGTATTCGAAGAACCAGCTGATCCAAGCGATGGGCAGGCCCGCGAAGAAGAACCAGTGCCTGCGTCCTAATTCGTCTGCACCCTAATTCTTAAGGAGCCTTGATCTGCTCCGGGGCCTCATAAAACTCGTCAGGGATTGGCACCTGCGTTGGCCCCTGCGCTCGGAACTGTTGCAGTACCGGGCGCCAATTCTTTGGATTGGTGTCATACTGCTCAATCTCACCGGTTTCGCGGTTGACCAAAGTCGGTCCGATGGAGTTGTCCGGGCGGCTTGCGCTAAAAAGCCAGTGAGTCTCGGTCTCCGCTGCGCCGGCGAGCGGTCCGCGGTGCTGAAAGACTTTTTCTGCTGCTTCATTAAAGGTAATCATCCCTGTCCACCTTAGTATGCGCGCTGTTGGCGGCTTGGCTGAATCTGTGGAAAAGCTTTGGAATGTTTGCAATTGAATAATAGGTGCCTGTGAAGGGTGCAATAGGTTGGACTTGGCAATTTCGACGGTGCTACTGTGGGCAGTGCTCACGTAGTCCGCTTAGGGGGCGGACTAACGGTTTCTCCAATCCGTTGTGAGTGATAGGGAATAGGGCGGCGCCGCAGCTGTAGGGATGCGGCGCCGTTTCCCAGTTTTCATCCAAAGCTAGCTTCAGGCTAGAGACATATCTCAAGCGCATGCTTCAATAATTGCATATGCGCTATTATTGGAGCACAAAAATGAATGAAGCTTTAGAAATAGCTGCAGATCTTGCGTCTCAGCAATGGGGTCTTGTTACGTCTGCTCGGGCCAGGTCGCTGGGCGTCGCGGCATTTCAAATGAGCCGGCTCGTGGACAGAGGAGCCTTTGTGCGTATTAGACATGGCGTATATGCATCCTCTGTAGCGCCTTGGGATTCTTTACAAGACGTTCGTGCTCATTGGCTCGCGCTACATCCTGAAACTATGGCAGTAGATCGAACCTTAAATGGGATCGCCATCGACGTTGTGTCACATGAGACTGCTGCGGAAGTGTATGGAATGGGGGATTTTGTCAATGAAAGAACTACTTTTACATCCCCTCAGCGACGTCAGACTAAGCAATCAGAAGTCCGCTTTGTTCAGGATGAATTGCTGCCCAAAGACATCCAAAATGTGAATGGATTGCCGGTAACAACTGTAGTTCGAACCATTCTTGACCTGGTTAAGGAAGGGCATGAACCCGGGCATCTACGCGATGCGATTAATGATGTAGTGAATGGTGGGCTAGTGACCAAAAGTGAGCTTGCTGCGGGACTGGCTCCTGGCGCAATGAGTTTAGGAGCCTCTGATAACACTAGGCAAGCAATGAAGACTTATCTCGATGAGAATATCGCCGAGGAGGATTCTGACGATGAACGAGTGGAGAAGGCTGTGGCGGATGCCCTGGCGCCAATGAAGCGGGAACTCCATTATTCTTTCGAATCCACGCCTGAAAGGGCAATCCGATGTTGAACTTACAGTTTATAGTTCGCCCGTAGATTTACGCTTGGATCCAACAGTTGAAGGTTCGCTCGCATCAAATGGCGTAGAAAGCTCCAGAGATGAGAATCGACGTGACTAATCAACGGCCACGATCTTCGCACACACAGATTACAGCGGGACTACGTGCGTTTTCCAAGGCTGAGAGGCTTGCGGCAAATGCTGTATACAGCAGGTTCTTCCGAGAACTATTCCTCTCAGCGCTTATGGCGCAGGAGTCTGGCTGGGTGTTAAAAGGTGGAACCAATCTAAATTGTCTAATTCCAGGAGCTCGACGCGCCAGTTGTAGTTGAGCCTCTATTGGTTAGTCGCTCGGATCTGCTGGACGTGCCTTTTGCGGCAAAAACATTTCCTATTCTGTCTTACCCGGTTGAGAATCAACTTGCTGACAAAGTGTGTGCAATGTTTGAAATGCACGGAAACAGAGTGTCGACCCGCTACCGCGACCTCTACGATATTGGCCTTATTGCCTTAGAGCTCGATGTTGACCGCGAGGCCCTGAGAAATGCGCTGAGCAGACAAGAGGAAATACGGCGGATTTCCCCGCCCAGCCAAATGGAATTTCCCAGCTCAGATTGGCCTTCAGCTTATGAGAAGTTTGTGGGAACCTTGCGCAAACCAGTACCACACATTGAATTTGCCGATAAAGCACTATTTGTAGCAGGTGAACTACTGGATCCAGTACTGCGCTCAATTAATCGACCTGATGCTTAGGGCGATCGAGTACTTCGAAGACAGTGAACTAGCGGATAATGCCGGTGTGCTCTGGGGTGTTTCTTGGCTGACCTGGGGTGAGGGCTAGGGTAAACGTTCGTTTGATGTAACAAAGCTTACAGTCGGGGGAGGTTGCCAGGAACTAGGAGCCCGGTAAACATTTGTTCACAAGGCTGGGGTGGGAGGGCAGGCAGCCTAATGCGCACTGCTTTCTTTTGGGATCGCCATCTCAAAAATCAGATCTGGAGATGTCAAATTGTGGCGATTTGTAATGCAGATGGGTGAAAATTGTGCCCTCTTGCACTAGTTTTTCATTTCATTATTGGTTGCACAGTGCGTAAGTTACGGCAGAGTCGATACGAACTGTGTGATTGGAATTCTTGTATGCAAACACCACTGGGCCTGACCATCATGGGCCTTCTTATTATTGGCGTGACCGTTGGTATTTTGATTCGCGGTAGAACAAACCCGATTATTCCAATGACGTTGGTACCAGTGGTTGGCGTCTTTATCTTGGGCTACGGGTTTGAGGATCTAGCTGGTTTCTATGAAAGCGGCCTCAGTTCGGTGATGAGCGTCGTGGTGATGTTCATCTTTGCCATTATCTTCTTCGGAATTTTGCAAGATATTGGACTCTTTACGCCGGTGATTAAGGCGCTGATTGTGGCCACGCGTGGCAACGTCATGCTGGTCACCCTGGGCACCGCCGCCATCGGTATCGTCGCGCACTTGGATGGCTCTGGTTCTACTACCTTCTTGCTGACAATCCCCGCGTTGCTGCCTTTGTACAAGGCCATGAATATGTCGCGCTACGTGTTGCTGACAATCGTTGCGATGGCTGCCTCTGTGATGAATATGGTGCCTTGGGCAGGTCCATTGGGCCGCGCCGGAACCGTTATCTCACAGGATCCGAACTCCATCTGGGCACACCTCATTCCAATTCAAGGTGTGGCAGCGGTACTGGTCCTGGGCATCGCGGTGATTTTGGGTTGGTCGGAGAAGCGACGCATCGCCAAGCTGCAGGCTTCTGGAGAATTTGTCGGCACAACGGAGGTGAACGTTGCCGACATCGCGGCTGATTTCCAGAAGCGTCAAGATGAGATACAGGAAGAAAAGGGCTACCACTTCCGCAAAGGTCGTGCGATCACCATCATCAACATCGTTCTGGCACTCGCCGTACTAGTCAGCTTGCTGTCCGGGCTGTTGCCGCCGGCACCAGCATTCCTCATCGCAACAACTATTGCGTTGGTTCTCAACTTTGCTTCAGCCGATGACCAATCCGATGCCCTGAAGCGTCACGCGCCGAATGCCCTGTCCATGGCTGGTGTAATCCTGGCGGCAGCGATGTTCCTCGGCGTCCTCAACGAATCAGGAATGCTGGAAGAAATCGCGCTGATGTTGGTGGCAGTCTTGCCAGCGGCTGTTGGGCCATACCTGCACGTCATTGTTGGCCTGCTGGGCGTTCCACTGGACCTGTTGACCTCCACCGACGCGTACTACTTCTCAGTGCTGCCAATCGTTCAAGAAACCGTAGCTACATATGATGTCAGCGGAATGGGCGCAGCATCCGCCCTGATCATCGGCAATGTCATCGGTACTTTTGTCTCCCCATTCTCCCCAGCGCTGTGGTTGGCACTGGGCTTGGCCGGCGCCCAGATGGGCAAGTACCTCAAGCTGGCATTCCCCATCGCATGGGCGCTGTCTGTGACCATGGTGCTCGTCGCGTTTTTCACCGGAATGCTGGTTTAAGTAGCCAGTTAGCCTCGGTGCGGTTTGAACTGGGAGTTGTGGAAGACCAGCGGGGTTTGCTCGGCGTAGCTGGTGGCGTCGAGAACTTCGAGCACGGCGAGGGTGTGGTCGCCGGTGGTGATTTCCTCCACCAGGCGGGTGGTGAAGGTGGCGGTGGCGCCATCGAGAAGTACAGCGTTGTCATCGCTCGTCCAGGCGACCCCGTCGAAGCGCTTTTCCGCCGGGCCGGCGAGCTGGCGGATAATGCCGGCGTGCTCCGCGGCAAGTGCAGAAATTCCGATGGATCCGGACTCACGCAGACGCGGCCACGTGGTTGAAGTGTCCTGGATGGACACACCCACCAACGGGGGATCGAGGCTGAGTCCGATGAAGGAGGCGACAATCATGGAGGTCGGTTGGCCATCAACAAGCCCGGCAACCGCCGTGATTGGTGTTGGTGCCTGCGCGAGAACCGGGCGAAGAGCAACAGGAGAAAAAGTAGTAGGCATGATATTTCCTTTGCTTAAGAGGGTTTACTAGTCTTCGAAACGGACATCGATTTGGTCCGCAAAGTCGAAGGTTTCGGGCAGAACTTCCGCGCGCTCAAACGCGCCGATGAGGTCATTCTGGGAATCAATCACTGTCTGATCGAGTGGGATGGGAAGGCGTGAGCTGCGGACATTAATCTCCGCGGCCTCGGCGTCAGTGCCGGTTTCCTCGGCGAAGATCTTCGCCCATTCCTCCGGATTATCCTTCGTCCACTGATAGGCGCGGTCAATGCGATCAAGCAGGTCATCGATGGCCTCGGCGCGGGTGTCATCGGCAAGAGCTTGGTCGCTGGCGACACCAAACCCGTAGCCATTGGACACACCCTCGGCGGTAATCAACGGCACCGCGCCGCCGACCTCCGCGATGGAGGTGTACGGATCCCATACCGCCCAGGCATCTACCTGGCCGGACTCAAAAGCGCTCTTGGAATCTGAAGGCCGCAGGAAATTGATATCCAGGTCTTCTACTTCCACCCCGGCCTTTTCCAACTGCAATACCAAGTGACCATGCGCGCTGGAGCCACGCGCCACTGCTACGCTTTTTCCCTTCAAATCTGCAACGGAGGTGATATCGGAATTTTCCGGAATGAGAATGGCGTCGCCTTTGGCCTCATTGTTGTAAGCCGAGACCACCTTGGTATCAGTTAACCCACCCACAATCGGCGGCGTATTGCCCGTGATGGCGAAATCAATCTGCCCGGCATTCAACGCTTCAATCTGCGGCGGACCAGAGGTATACGTGGACCACGTGATGTCATAAGGAAGATCATCCAGCTCACCCGCGGCGGAGAGGATCTTCTCCGTGCCGGCGATCTGGTCGCCGACCTGCAGCGTGATGTTTTCAACGTCAGAGGTAGTGCCCCCGGCAGGAGAACACGCCACCAATGATGTGGCCACAAGCCCTGCGATAGCGGTGATGGATAGTGGTTTATAAATCTTGTTCATGAGGTGACCTTCAAAAGACGGAGGAGTTCAGCGGTGTAGTGGGCAAATTGCGGATTGTTGCGATCGCGCGGGGTGGGTAGCCCGACGGTGATTTCGGCAGAGATGTATCCGTCTTCGAGCAAAATCACTCGGTCGGCCAGAGCGACTGCTTCGGCAACATCATGGGTGACCAGAAGAATGCCGAAGTTGCGGGAGGACGCGGTGTCAAGCAGTAGTTGCTGCGTAGTAATGCGGGTCAGTGCGTCGAGAGCGCCAAAAGGCTCATCCAACAGCAGTAGCTCTGGCTTGCTAATCAGGGCCCGGGCCAAGGACACGCGCTGGGATTGTCCGCGGCCGAGCTAGCCTTCCGGCTGGGACAACCAACCCGTCCATGTCGGTTCGGGTGCTGCAGCGATGGCTGCGCAGGAACTCCTCAGCGCCCCCTTGAGCAGTGAAGACCCCGGCTCCACGCTGTACTTCTATGCGCGCGAGGTGGTCAACCACGCGTGGATCGTCAACGGCGCCGTCCACCGTCTGCACTCCGGTAAGAACACTTCCGCATTTCACGATCTTGCCCGCGGCACTGGGCTGGAGCATGATGAGGTTCATCCTCTGATCGGTCTAGCCACTGTCGCAGCAGCACAACGTGCAGGTGCGCAAGCACGCACTTATCGGGAACTAGTACAAGCGGCCGGAAAGAATTCGACCGCGCGGCGCTTCGTCGATGCCCGCAATGACCTGCTGGTTGATGCCATCACGCTGGTTTTAGACATCGTGGACCCCGCAGCACTGGTCCTGGCCGGCGAAGCATTCGTCAT
>JAUNRU010000120.1:0-2180 GCA_030535535.1 Corynebacterium casei | reverse complement strand
TGCAGAGGGGTGTTGGCGGTGTGTACCACCAGCTTGTTTTCAGTGCCGGCAGGTTGACCGTTTTCATCCGCGAGGATGACTACTTCTTCCATCATAGGTTCATGTTTCCTTCCCACACGACGTTACCAATGGTCAAACGCGCATTCCACAGGTTGCCCGGCGCGACATCAAAGCGGTATTGCAGGTTGGTGGTCGCACCAGCGCCGAGCGGGCGGTCAAGGCCAGGTGCCATCAGGTTGGTGTTGACCTCTGGGTCATACGGCAGCAGGTCAATGCTAGTCCAACCACCGTTGCCGTCGGCGACTTCGAGGACGGGGTCGGAGATGGCATCGGCAGGCAATGGCAAATCATTGTTGTTGCGAACCTTGATGGTTAATACGGAGCCGGTGATGTTGTCCTGGTACACGCCCTGATTCCACCAGGTCACGCCGTAGCCTTCGTCTTCCACAGGGTTGGTCAAGTCACCGGTGACAACCTCATCATCGGTGTCTTCCGGCTGGTATTGGGGAACTTCAGAAGTCTCCACCACCAGGTCCTCATCGGAGCCCAAGCCGGAGGGCTCAGGGTCAAAAAAGGAACAGCCCGCGAGGGCTACACCAGCGATGGAAATGCTGGCGATGGTGGATAAAACGGCGCGGGATGATGGCACTGGAGGACGTTTCCCTTCTGACATGACGCAAACTTCTTAATCCGCAGCTTAGTCTACCCACTCACAAACCAAGGCATCGATTACGCAAAGATGGCATACTTTCCTGTCTGGATATCCCCATGTCTTAAATTAAATCTCTGGAGTATTAGTTCGTGAACTCTCTGGCCAAAATTTTGAAGAATGCGCAAGCATTGTGGCCCTTTTATGTTGGAGTTATTATCACCTCGGCCGTTGGTGCGGCCTTGGCGTTGGCTTCCCCTTTTATTGTCCGTGAAGCAACGGACACCATTGTTGAATCGCTCGACGGCGGCTTGTCGGTTTCCACGGCGTTGGCTACCGTGCTGGGCTTTGCATTATTGCTTTTGCTTGCCGATGCCTTAAACGGCGTTGTTTCTAACGTCGGCGGCTACATCGGCGATGTGATGATTTCTCGCCTGCGGCAGATTCTGTCCACGCGTTATTATGCGAAGCTGCTGAGCTTGCCGCAGGGTTATTACGATAACCAGGTCACTGGCACCATCATTGCGCGCCTGGACCGCTCGATCATGTTCATCACGCAGTTTCTGCAGTCCTTTTCCAATAACTTCTTCACGATGATCATTCAGGTCGTCGCCATTTTGATCATCACGGCCTTCTATTACTGGCCGCTGGCCATCTTGTTGGCTATTTTGTTCCCCATTTATATGTGGCTGACGGCGCTGACTTCGAAGCGCTGGTTGAAGTTTGAAAAAACCAAGAACGAACACATCGATATTGCTAACGGCCGCTTTGCTGAGGTTGTTGGGCAGATGAAGGTGGCCAAGTCCTTCGTGGCCGAAGTCCGAGAACTGGATGTCTTTTCCAAGCACTATGCCGGCTTTGTGGATACCACCCGCCCGCAGTCGCGCTGGTGGCATGTCATGGACACCTTCCGTTCTGTGGCGATGGCGATTGTCTTCTTCGGTATCTATTCCGTGATTTTCTGGCGCACCTTAGAGGGGCATTTCTCCATCGGTGACATGGTCATGTTGATTCAGATGGTCACCATGGCTAAGCAGCCGGTGTTCATGATGAGCTGGATGGTTGATACTGCGCAGCGCGCCATCGGCGGCTCCCGCGAATACTTCCAGGTCATGGAACAAGACGTAGAACCCACCGTGGATAAGACCTTGGTGGAGGCAACCCGCGCAATCACTGAGCCACAGCTCAACACCACCCAGGTGAAGCCATTGCCATTGCCTGCCGATGCCTCTGCGCCGATCTTCTCCTTCGACGATGTCACCTTCGCCTATGAAGAAGACAAGCCAGTGATTAAGGGCGTGAGCTTTACCGCCCGCAAGGGCGAAAAGGTGGCTTTGGTGGGTGAGTCCGGCGGCGGCAAGTCCACGCTGGTCAACCTCATGTTGGGCTTGTACCACCCAAGCCACGGCACCTTGAATGTGCTGGGGCACGATGCGAGTGAGCTGACGGCTGCGCGCCTGCGTGCCTCAGTCGGTGTGGTCTTCCAGGAGGCGTTCTTGTTCTCTGGTTCTATTCGCGAAAACATTGCCTA
>JAUNRU010000066.1:0-12716 GCA_030535535.1 Corynebacterium casei | reverse complement strand
CAGTGTGTTGTTGATGAAACACTGGGCACGGAATCCTGTTCCATCACCTTGCTGGGCATAAACGTTATCCTGCCTGATTATGGCGGAAACGTCTTCGTTCCATTGATGATGGCACTGGTCGCAGCGGCCGTATACAAGGGCTTCCAGAAGATCATTCCTTCGGCAGTGCACATGGTCTTCGTACCGTTCCTCACCCTGGTTGTCACCATCCCAGTCACCGCTGTTCTTATCGGCCCATTCGGCGTGTGGCTCGGCGGCATCATCGGTGAAGGTCTGGCATGGATGAACGGCAACGCACCATTCGTCTTCGCCATCCTGATTCCAATGCTTTACCCATTCTTGGTTCCACTGGGTCTGCACTGGCCACTGAACGCTTTGATGCTGGTCAACATTGAGGCACTGGGCTATGACTTCATCCAGGGCCCAATGGGCGCATGGAACTTCGCTTGTTTCGGTGCCACCGCAGCTGTTCTGGCTATCTCCATGCGTGAGAAGGACCCAGAAATGCGTCAGACTTCCGGTTCTGCTCTGGCGGCTGGTCTCTTCGGTGGTATTTCGGAGCCTTCGCTCTACGGTATTCACCTGCGCTTTAAGCGCATCTACCCGCGCATGCTGGTCGGTTGTTTTGCAGGTGGCCTCACCATCGCCATCTTGGGCACCGCATCCGGCGGCGTGACCACCAATGCATTCGTGTTCACTTCCTTGCTCACCATCCCGGTCTTCTCCCCAATGTTGACCTATACCATCGCGGTGGCAGTCGCATTCGCTGTAGCTTTCGCGCTGATTTACTTCACGGATTACCGCACTGCAGAAGAAAAGGAAATGTCCCGTGAGCGCGCAGCAGCAGCTGGCCTCATTCCTGCTGAGGAGAAGGAAGAGGCAGCACCAACCGCTGACCTGGTTTCCCCAGTAGACGGCATGGCTGTCAAGCTTGAAGATATTGATGACAAGGTCTTCGCCGGCGGCACCCTGGGTCAGGGCGTGGGCATTGTTCCTATCAACGGCCACATCCTCAGCCCGGTTGCAGGCACCATCGCGACGGTGACCAAGACCGGCCATGCATTCGGTATCAAGACCGATGACGGGGTAGAGGTTCTTGTCCACGTTGGCATCAACACCGTTCGCATGAAGGGTGAAGGCTTCGAGCCACAGGTTGCTAAGGGCGACCGCGTCGAAATCGGTACCGCTTTGGCCGAGGTTGACTTGGACAAGATCAAGGAAGCAGGTTATGACTCCACCGTGGTCATGACGGTGACCAACACCAAGGCAATGGCTGAGGTTGCCGGCACCGCGGAAGGTGCAGTCAAGGCAGGCGAGGCAGTGGTCAGCGTAAAGCGCTAACCTAGTTATCGATGCAAATCCTTCGAGTATTTAATAACAACGTCGTTCTCGCACGCCGCGGGAACGACGAGGTTATTGTGACCGGGCGCGGCTTGGGGTTCAAAGCTCACCACGGTGATGACATTGAACCCGCGCGCGTTGCGCAGGTGTTTACGCCTTCGTTGGGCCGCGACCCAGACCACTTGGCCATCATGTTGGCGGCGTTGAGCCCGGACTACATTGACAAGGTGGTTGCAGCACTAGACAAGGTTGGGGTGGATGCAGAGCTCACGCTGGTCGTGGCGTTGGCAGACCACATCCAGTCCGCAGTCAAGCGCACCCGGGCAGGCCACCACATCAGCTACCCGTTGCGCGCTGAGGTGGAGCATTTGTACCCGGAGGACTATCGCCGCAGCACCCAGGTGTTGGCGCTCATTAACGCCGAGCTGGAAACGCCGTTGCCAGATGAAGAGGCTATCGCTTTGGCGCTTCATTTGGTCAACGCGGGTTTCGCGTCAGGGGACTTGTCGCAGACTTACCGGATGACGGGGCTTATCCAGCAGTTGATCGCAATTATCGGTGAATTTTTGGGCACAGAGCTAGATTCTGAAGAAGTCACTGTGGCCAGGTTCATTACCCATTTGCGGTATCTTTTCGTGCGCATGCAGCAAAATAAACAGCTAAGTGCGGAACATTCGGCGATTGGCCGCGCTATCGTGGAGGCGTACCCGCGCGCGAGTGAGTGCGCGAAGATTCTGGCCAATATCATCGAGCTGCGCATGGATGATCCGCTCACAGATGATGAGATTTCATACCTTGCGCTGCACGTTGCACGACTTGAGGGAAAGCATTGAAAATCATCGGTTTAACAGGCGGTATCGGTAGCGGCAAGTCCACGGTCGCACAGCTTTTTGTGGAGGAAGGCTTTCCTCTTATCGATGCTGATGTCATCGCACGTGAAGTCGTCGCCGCAGGCCAACCGGCATTGCAAGAGCTTGCCGATGTTTTCGGCGCGGACATCTTAGAGCCATCGGGAGAGTTAAACCGCCAGCTGCTGGCGCAGCGCGCGTTTGTGGATCGTGAGACCACCGACAAGCTCAACGCGATCACCCATCCGCGTATTCAACAGCGCACGCAAGAGCTTTTCGATGCATACCGCGAAAAAGATGTTGAAGCCGTCATCTATGACATGCCGCTGTTGGTAGATAATGGTCTGGATCGCGCGATGGATTGGGTCATCGTTGTTGATGTTGCGGCTGAAGAGCGCATCCGCCGCTTGGTGGAATACCGCGGGCTGGATGAAGAAGACGCTCAGCGTCGCGTCAAGGCGCAAATTCCGGATGGATTGCGCCTGGCAGCAGCGGATTCTGTGATTGATAACAACGCTGCGATTGACAACCTCAAACCACAGGCGGACCAACTGATCTCGGATGCGCCCTGGCTTGCCTAGCAGCGTAGAATAGCCGTTATGGCTTTTGCAGGAGAACACCCGATATATTCTCAGTCCGAGCACCGCCCGGTCGGCGAAATTGAACGCACCGGTCGGGCGTTCGAGGTAGTTTCTGAGTATCAACCTGCCGGCGACCAGCCAACGGCAATCGCGGAGCTAGACCGCCGTCTCAATGAGGGCGACCGTGATGTGGTGCTGATGGGTGCTACCGGTACGGGTAAGTCAGCGACGGCGGCGTGGCTCATCGAAAAGCAACAGCGTCCAACGCTGGTGATGGCTCCGAATAAGACTTTGGCGGCGCAGCTCGCCAACGAGCTTAAACAGCTGCTGCCGAATAACGCGGTGGAGTATTTCGTGTCTTATTACGACTACTACCAGCCGGAAGCGTACATCGCGCAGACTGATACCTATATTGAAAAAGACTCCTCGATTAATGAGGACGTGGAGCGTCTGCGCCACTCGGCGACCTCCGCGCTGCTGTCCCGCCGCGACGTTGTGGTGGTCAGCTCCGTGTCCTGTATCTATGGCCTGGGTACGCCGCAGTCTTATCTGGACCGCTCGGTGCTGCTGCATATTGATGATGAAGTAGAGCGCGACCAACTGCTGCGCCTGTTGGTGGACATCCAATATGAGCGCAATGATGTGGGCTTTACCCGCGGTACTTTCCGCGTCAACGGCGACATCGTCGATATCATCCCGGCCTATGAAGAACGTGCCGTGCGCATTGAGTTCTTTGGTGATGATATTGATGCGCTGTACTACATCCACCCGGTGACCGGCGACATGCTTGAAAAGGTCGACGAGCTGCGTATCTTCCCAGCGACGCACTACGTGGCGGGACCGGAGCGTATGGAAAAAGCAGTGCAGGCCATCAAAGAAGAACTAGCTGAACGCCTGGCTGACTTAGAAAACCGCGGCAAGCTGCTGGAAGCGCAACGCCTGCGCATGCGCACCGAATATGATCTAGAGATGATTGAGCAGGTCGGATTCTGCTCCGGCATTGAGAACTACTCGCGCCACATGGACGGCCGCGGCCCCGGCACCGCGCCGGCGACGTTGATGGACTATTTCCCGGAAGACTTTCTCACCATCATCGACGAGTCACACGTGACCGTGCCACAGATTGGCGGCATGTTCGAAGGCGATATGTCACGCAAGCGCAACCTGGTGGAGTTCGGTTTCCGCCTGCCTTCAGCGGTAGATAACCGGCCGTTGACCTTTGATGAGTTTGAGCAACGCGTGGGCCAGACCGTTTACCTGTCGGCAACACCTGGCAACTATGAAGTGGCTGCTGCGGGTGGTGAGTACGTGGAGCAGGTCATTCGCCCGACCGGACTGGTGGATCCACAGGTCACGGTCAAGCCGACCAAGGGCCAGATTGATGATCTCATTGATGAGGTCCGCGAGCGCACGAAGAAAAACGAGCGTGTGCTGGTCACCACCTTGACCAAGCGCATGGCTGAGGACCTGACGGATTATCTGCTGGAGCACGGCATCCGCGTGCGTTATCTGCACTCAGATATTGATACGCTGCAGCGCATTGAGCTGCTGCGGCAGCTGCGCTTGGGCGAATATGACGTGCTAGTCGGTATTAACCTGCTGCGTGAGGGCCTTGACCTTCCCGAGGTCTCGCTCGTAGCTATTTTGGATGCGGACAAAGAGGGCTTCCTGCGCTCAACCACCTCGTTGATTCAGACCATTGGTCGTGCGGCTCGTAACGTCTCCGGTGAAGTCATCATGTACGCGGACAAAGTCACTGAATCTATGGAACGCGCGATTGATGAGACCGAGCGGCGCCGTGAAAAGCAGATTGCCTACAACAAGGAAATGGGCATTGACCCGCAGCCATTGCGTAAGAAGATCGCGGACATTCTGGACCAGGTCTATGAAAATGAAGGCGATGGCGAGTCCGATCCGGCATCGATTGTGGACAAGCCCGATGTGTCCACCATGGCGGCGGATGAGGTGCAAAAGCTTATAGATGATTTGTCGAAGCAGATGGCTGCTGCAGCGCGTGAGCTGAAATTTGAATTGGCGGGGCGTCTGCGCGACGAGATTGCAGATCTAAAGAAAGAACGCAGAGGACTCAAAGACGCGGGAATTTAGTGCAATAATAAATTCAATAGGTAAATTTCCGATCTCGAAGAAGAAAGTGAATTTAAATGCTTACTTATGACACCATCGCTGTGGGTACGGACGGTTCTCCAACCTCCCTGCGTGCGGTCCGCGCTGCTGCCAGCATGGCGCGCGCCTATGAGGCCAAGCTGATCATCATTTCTGCTTTCTACAACCAGCCTGGCGCGATGCTCGGTGCTCCTGACTCTGAAAGCGTTCCTGTCATCGACCGTTCTGATGCGCAGTCCTATCTGGATGAAGCGGCGTTCATCGCGCAGAAGGAAGGCGCGAAGGCGATTGAGGTCATCGGCAAGTCCGGCGACCCAGTCAAGGCGATGCTGGAAGTGGAAAAGGACTACAGTGTGGACATGTTCGTGGTTGGTAACCGCGGCATGAACTCGGTGCGTGGCCGCGTCTTTGGCTCCGTGGCAACGGAACTAACGCGTAAGGCACAGGCAGACGTTGTCGTGGTAAACACCACGTCTGAGCGCAATTAACTAATTCTATTGTTAGACTGATATCAACAAATTAACGCGTGTGAAAGGTCAACATGAGCGAATATGACACCATCGTTGTGGGTACCGACGGATCAAAGTCGTCCCTTCTGGCAGTAGAGCGTGCAGCACGCATCGCGGCGGCATTTGATGCCACGCTGATCATCGGCTGCGCTTATTACGAGAACAAGGAAGAAGCATCCAAGACCCTGCGCCAGGAGTCTGTCACCATCTTGGGTGATGACATTGCTTCTGAAAATCTTGCTGCGGGCAAGGCCCACGCAGAGAAGTTCGGCGTGACCAAGATTGAAACCGCTGTGCGCGCTGGCACCCCAGTTCAGGCACTGATGGCGATTGTGAATGATAACAACGCTGACTTGCTGGTTGTTGGTAACCGCGGCATTAACTCGCTGACCGGACGCCTGCTGGGTTCGGTTCCTGCGGATGTTGCGCGCCAATCTGACTGCGACGTCATGATTGTGCACACCGTGAACTAAGGCTTCACAAAAAATACGCCGCTAAGTGGGAAGTACTCACTTAGCGGCGTATTTCGTTTTTAAATCTTAGGGTGTTTGTCGAATTCCTCGATTAATTCGTGCCCGTTTTCGCCGTGGATAAACGGCACGGCTGCCCGCGCGCTCTTCGCTACTTCTGCCAGTGGCGCCACAGTGCCGTGGGAGAGCACATGCTCGCGCGGGGTCAGAGTACGCACGGCAACCATCTTGATCTGAGTTGGGTGTTCTTTAACCACCTCTGAAAAGATCAGCGGGTCATGCTGGCCATCATCGCCGACTAGAATCCAGGACATGTGGGGATAGTCAATGATGAGGTTTCGCAGCTGCACCTTCTTGTGTTCCATGCCGCTGCGAAACAGCCCAGTATCGGTTGGGCCCCAGTCTGTCAGCAGCATTGGTCCGCGCGGGAAGCCGTGCTGGCGCACGAAGCGGTTTAGCGTCCGGTAGGTATTCCACGCGCCGGTGGAGAGGTAGAAGACTGGGGCTTCCGGATGTGCTTCTTGGATGCGGCGGAAGAAGGCCGCCATGCCATCGACAGGCATGCGCGTGTTGGTGCGCTTAACCCAGGAATTCCACGCCGCAACCAGCGCACGTGGCAGCCACGTGACCAAGATGGTGTCATCGATATCGCTGATGATGCCAACCGGGCGGTCGGAATCCGCCACCATTACATCAGCGGTGGCGTCCTGCGCGTCCTTAATAGAAATCTTGGCCGTGTGCCAGCCCGGCTCCAGCCCTGGATTATCCATGCTGATATCGATATAGCCATTCGCATCCGTCTGCGCGTGGACTTCCTTATCGCCAATGGTGACCGTGAACGGGAAATCTGTCAGCTGCACCGTCAGAAACTGCCGCCACCCGCGCTGCTCCGGGCGATCATCTGGATGTGCACCTGGCTGCTTCGCTGGCGGGCTTTCCGGATCCACCGCCAGAACACGTCCAAAGATGCGGATACTGTTTTTCGAACCGTATCCGGTGTAGCCACTAATAGCAGGAACCCATCCACGCTTTGATGCGAACTTAACTGCGGTCTTATTGATGGATTGCTCAGTTTTGCGGACGATGTCACTAAAAGCCATGGTTGCCAATTCTAGTGGAATTCCCGGGGCCATAAGTGCATAAGAAGATTGTTTGAAGAACGAAGTTTCCAAAGAGTTCACCTCGTCAGAACGGTGCGTTCACAAAGTAGGTTTAGCCTGAACGTAGCGTCCACATCAGTGGGCGTTGATATTTGGCACAAGGAACTCTATGCATTCACGACAGGTACTGCGTACGCAGGCCGCAATCATCTTCGACTTCGATGGAACCGTGGCTCTCGGCCATGGGCCAGTTCGGGCATATGCGAAAGCTATCCCCGAGGAATTACTGTCCGATCCCGCTGTCTTCGGCGAACAAGTAGAAGTTGCTTTGGCCGATATCGATGACATGAAAAGTCCCTACCGCGATGGCTATCACGCAATTGCAGAGCTCGCCATCGCGCAAGGCATAGATACTCAAGAACTATCTCAAGCCTATTCAACCAGCCGAGAGCTTTTAGGAAGCGAACAAGCCCCCGTACAGATGCCGGACAAGCTTCCAGAACTTCTGGCTGCCATTGCCCCGCACGTTTGGGTGGTGCTTGCTACCAATGCGCCAAAGGATGGTATCGAAAAGCTGCTCACAGACTGGAACCTTGATGGCTTTGTAGACCAGCTTTCTTTTAATACCCGAAAACCAGCCGGCCTGAGCGCACTGATTGAAGAACTAGGCGCGCAGCGAATTCTGGCTATTGGCGACATTGCTGAAAACGATCTCGCGCCAGCGGCAGAGCTGGGTGCGCAGACCCTACTAGTAACCCCACATCACACCCTTGATGATGCCTTTGGAGACATCATCGCCTGGGCACAACAAGGAGAATAAACCACCATGAAAAAGCAGATCTTCGCAGCAGTAGGTGCCGTGGCACTGACCTTAGGCCTGACCGCTTGCGGTGCGGCAGAAGACGACACGTTGACCATCTCCCTGGTCCCATCCACTGAGGGTGAGGACTTGGCTGAGGCACTTGGCCCCCTTACCGAATACCTCTCCGAGCAACTCGGCGTGGAAGTAGAAGGCGTTGTTGCCAGTGACTATGCCGCTACCGTCGAAGCACTTGGCGCTGGCCAATCTGATGTCATCATCACCGATGCGGGCTCCTTGTACAACGCGATGGAGCAGCATAACGCCGAGCTTATCCTGCGCGACGTACGTTTCGGTGCCACCAGCTATTCTTCCGTGGCATATACCAACAACCCTGATAAGTACTGCGACGATGAGCCAGTGATGGCGACCTACGCTGCGGCCGATACGGAAATGGCTTACTGCAACGGCATCGAACCTGGTGACACTGCTACCGGCGAAGGACCTGCCGCAGTGGAGAAGTTGGGGGAGATCACCGGTGATACCTCAGTTGTGTTGCAAAGCTCCACCTCACCAGCGGGCTACCAGTACCCAGTGGTTGCCATGGAAGAAGAAGGCGTCAATGTTGATGACGTCAACCAAGTTCCAGTCGAGGGCAACAACAATGCTGTGCTTGCCCTGGCCAACGGTGATGGTGAAGTTGCTTTCGGTTTCTGGGATGCGCGTTCCTCAGTGCTTGAAGAAAACCCAGACATCGCAACTGATGTGGTTGCTTTTGCCTACACTGAGCAGATTCCTAACGGCGGTGTGGCAGTGCGCAGCGATATGGATTCAGAACTCAAGGACAAGCTCGCTGAGGCCATGGACAACTACGCCGAGTCTTCCGATGAAGCAGCAGATGTCATGTACGACCTAGTTGGTCTGTCTGACTGGACTGCGGAGACCCAGGAAGAAGATATCAACCGTTACGGCGAGATTCTGGAGTACTTTTCCAAGTGATCGAACACGAGAGCTGGCCAATCGCGCTAGACCAGGTGAGCGTGACTTATCCCGGTGGCCTACAAGCCATCAAGGGCGTGTCCATGGACATTCAACCGGGTGAGATGGTGGGCATCATCGGACCTTCGGGCGCCGGTAAGTCCACATTGATTCGCACTATCAACGGCTTGAATCCGATCAGTTCTGGTCAGGTGTCTGTGGGCCCGCACGAGATTGACCAGCTTCGCGGCCGGTCATTGCGTCAAGCCCGCGGCGATATCGGCATGATCTTCCAGAGCTTCAACCTGGCAGATCGAGTCAGCGTTATGGATAACGTCTTGGTCGGAAGATTTGCGCACACCCCTAGCTGGCGATCAGTTCTCGGAATTCACACGGCCGAAGATAAAGAATTAGCGCAGCGTGCGTTGGAGTCAGTCAATATTGCCGATAAGGCAGAAACGCGCGCTGGCGCTTTGTCCGGTGGGCAGAAACAACGCGTGGCTATTGCTCGTGCACTGGCGCAGCAGCCAAAGATTTTGCTTGCCGATGAACCAATTGCCTCCCTTGACCCGCCAACCGCGCACACGGTCATGCGGGATATTCAACGCATCAATCGGGAGCAGGGCATCACGGTGGTGGTAAACCTGCACCAATTGGACATGGTTCAGAAATACACAGACCGCGTCATCGGCGTGCGCGCTGGTGAAATCGTCTTCGATGGTTCCACGGCAAGTGCCACACAGTCGGATTTCGAGGCAATCTATGATCGCCCAATCGTGGCTGATGACGTGGCCGAACAGGACGCGTTATGACGTCAACGACATCAGCCTTTCCAGCATCCACACCGGAACGAGCAAAACCTGGGCGGACAAAAATGTGGCTCGCGGTTGCCGGCGTTGTGCTCATGACCGTGTTGTCCGCGTCTCCAGGTCTCGGCGGGGTAGAGATCGACCTACGCTCGCTCATCCGCAACTGGAGCAATGGCTACAACAAGTTGCTCCAGATGCTTCAGCCTAACTTTGAGTTCATTCCGCGAACCATTGGCCCGATGCTCGAAGCACTGCAGATGGCGTGGGTTGGTGCCGCAATCTCGGCCATCATCTCCGTTCCACTCACGCTGTGGGCAGCACGCGCTACCAACCAATCCGGGGTCGGACGTTTCTTGGTGCGCACGATCATCAACGTGGTGCGCGCCGTACCGGATCTGGTTTATGCAACGGTTCTGGTCGCCATGGTGGGCGTGGGCGCTTTGCCAGGTGTTATGACCCTCATCTTGTTCAACATAGGCATTGTGGTCAAACTAGTCTCAGAATCTATCGACTCCGGCGATCATGACTATATGGAAGCCGGACGTGCTGCGGGTGGTACACAGTTTCAAATCAACCGCTCGATGACTATGCCGCAGGTTCTCCCGTTGTTTATGAACCAGTGGCTCTACACCCTAGAGCTCAACGTCCGTATCTCGGCTATCTTGGGCATCGTCGGCGCCGGCGGTATCGGTCGCTTGTTGGATGAGCGCCGTTCCTTCTACGCCTACAGTGATGTCTCCGTCATCATTCTGGAGATCCTCATCGTGGTCATCGCCATCGAATTGCTGTCCAATTACCTGCGTCGGCGGTGGACTTCATGATCAAACAAGCACTAGATTTAAGAAAGCTCATACCGGCTGTCCTGCTCATCCTGGCACTTTTGACTCTGGGCATCGATTGGCGAGCATTGCCAGAAGTGCCCGGTCAGGTATGGCATTACCTGCAGCTGATGTTCTCCGAACCAGATTCGTCGCGGCTTCCGCGCGCACTCGCGGAGATGTGGCGGTCTATCGCCATGGCGTGGATTGGCTCTCTTATCTGCGTCATTGTTTCCATCCCGCTTGGCTTTCTTGCTGCATTCGGTGTGGGACCGCTGTGGTTGCGGCAGGCGCTTAAGGCACTATTCGCCGTCATCCGGGCATTCCCGGAAGTAGTCATCGCGATTATCCTGCTCACCGTCACCGGCCTGACACCATTTACGGGCGCGTTGGCCCTGGGCATTTCAGGTATTGGCCAACAAGCCAAGTGGACTTATGAGATTGTGGAGTCCGCCAAAACCAACGCACCTGAAGCCATTCGCGCTGCTGGAGGCACCACGGCAACTATCGTCCGCTGGGGACTGTGGCCAGCATGTTTGCCAGCCATCTTGTCTTTCGCCCTGTACCGGTTCGAAATCTCTATTCGTACTTCCGCCGTGCTTGGCATCGTTGGCGCCGGCGGTATCGGCAGCATGCTGGCCAACTACACCAATTACCGAGCCTGGGACACGGTCGGTGTGCTCTTGATAGTGATGGTGGGTATTACCATGATTATTGACGCCATCTCCGGGCGTCTGCGCCGGTCCATCATGCAACAAGCCTGACAACAGAAAGGCACAGCACTATGAACCAGTCTTCAGATTCGCAGCGCCAGACTTTCCTTGCGGACTTACCAGCGTCAGCGCGCTTGGCTTCCGCAGCACGTTCGCTGAAGCCAAATCAATACAAAGTAGCGCAATTCGCTATTGAGAACCTGCAAGCCGTGGTGGACATGACAGCCCAAGAAGTCAGCGAAAAAGTAGGCGTTGGGCGTGCAACAGTGGTTCGCACGGCACAAGCACTTGGCTATGATGGCTTCCCCCAGTTCCGCGTTGCCTTGGCGCGTGAAATTCCCCAAGCTCAAAAAGAGGGGAAGGGGATCGCCGCTGCGGCTGCGGCTGTTGCCGCTAACCTGCAGTCCCTAGTAGTGGATGAGGACGAAGTAGACCGCATCGCGGCGCTGCTGGGCCAAGCACGAAACGTGCTTGTTGTCGCCCATGGTATGTCCGCACCGCTGGGAACCACTTTGGTTGCGCGCCTGGTCAGCGTCGGAATTTCTGCGATGATGCATGTGGACCACACCACTGAAAATATTGCGGCGGCAGGCCTGAGTGAGGCCAGCGTGTGTGTTGCGATATCAGGCTCTGGTGTTAACAAACCCACCCTTCGCACCGCGTCCTTCGCACACAAAGCGGGCGCAAAAGTAGTCGCGCTGACGTCCTTTTCGCGCACACCACTGACGGAAATTGCAGACCATAGCCTTATCATTCCGAAGGCATATAGCTCTTTCCGCGATGAAATCTATCACGCCTCTCGCGTCGAGCTGCTGTTTGTTTGTGAACAACTAGCAGCTCAAACCAGGCCTGCAACGCAGTTGAAAACAGACCCGTTGGACATTGTTAGCGAAGGTTTAGGGGAGTAGGGCTCGGGGAATAGGACTAGGAGAATTCTTCTGGCCACTCACCGATAATGGTCAAGGTTTGGGTAGCGCGGGTCAGCGCAACATAAAGGTCGTTGATGCCCAGTGGGCTGCGCTCGATGATGTCCACTGGGTTGATGACAGTCACGTGGTCGAACTCCAGGCCTTTGACTTCTTCAACGTTGCTGACGTCAATGACCGCGTTGAGGCGGCCGTTGTCATCGGTGAAAATTCCGGCCTCAAGCGGCTCATCGGCTTGGTCAAGGAAGCGGACTGGTTCACCGTCGCGGATGGACTCGGTCTGCTGCGCGGTATCATCCACGCTCTTGCGCACCTTGTATGCTAAGTCCGCGATAGGCTGTGGCGTGCGGTAATTGACCGTGAGGTGGTGAACGCGGAAACGCTCGCCCACGAATTCACCCAAGGTGTTCTCCCAAGCATCAACGCCAGCGGGGGAGCTGGTCTGACCCGTATCGCCCACCACCGTCATCCAGCGCGAAGGGGTGCGGCGAAAGACCATGCGCCATTCCATCGGGGTGAGCTCTTGCGCTTCATCGATGACCACATGGCCATAGGCCCAGGTGTAGTCCGCGGCAGCACGCTCGGCGGTGGAGCGGTGGTCCAAGGTCTGCTGACGGCGCGCAAGCGCTTCGGCGTCAATCACGTCGTGCGCGGAGAGAATCTCCGCCTCAAACATGTCGTCATCATTATCCGTTGACAT
>JAUNRU010000119.1:0-2306 GCA_030535535.1 Corynebacterium casei | reverse complement strand
TGGTGGTCTTTATCCCGGGCTTCACCACGTTTACGGTGCCCTCGGAGCTGATTCTTCCTATCTTCCTACCGCCACTGTTATGGGCATTGGCGCGGCGCACCTCATGGGGCGTGATTCGGGAGCAATGGCGAACTATCGTGCTGCTCTCTGTCGTTTTGGTGATTCTCACCACCGCCGGCGTGGGCTTGGCTGCATGGTACTGGCTGCCAGGAATCGGTCTGGCGGGCGCCATTTTGATTGGTGCTGCTATCGCACCACCAGACCCGGTAGCGGTGGAAGCCGTGGCGGAACCGGCAGGTATTCCGCACCGCATTACCACCTCGCTGCAGACCGAGGGGCTTTTCAATGATGCCGCCTCCATCGTGTTGTTCCACCTGGCGCTGTTCGCGATTACGGAGGGCAATGACTTATCTGTAGCCAGCGGCGTTATGAACTTCGTGTACTCGTCTGTCGTGGCCGCGGTGCTGGGTTTGGTCATCGGTCTGGTAGCAGCGTGGTTTATGAAGCACATTGATAACTCCACCGCGCGCAATGCGTTGACCTGGGTGGTGCCTTTCGGTACTTATATCACCGCGGAATACCTCGAAGCATCCGGCGTGATTGCCGTGGTGGTCGCCGCGATTGAGCTCAGCTCCCGCGCACCATTGATGGCGGAGGACCGCTCTTCGGGGCAGAACTTCTGGGAGACAGCTGAGTTGCTGTTTACCGGCGTCGCTTTTGGTCTCATTGGCATGTCCGTGCGTGACGCAATTGATGAGGTCGGCTCAGATCTCTGGCATTCCGTGTTCGTGGGCGTCGGTTTGTCACTGGTTGCCATCGTGATTCGCGGGGTGTGGATGTACATCGTCTGCCTCATCAACAAAAAGACCAATCAGCGGCGCAGTGCCCCGACCAGACTGCAGGAAGTCCTGCTGATGACATGGTCGGGCATGCGCGGGCTGGTGACACTAGCGTTGATCTTGTCCATCCCGACTGGCACCCTGGCCTATCACCACGAGCTTGCGATTATCTCACTCACCGTCTTGCTGGTCACCATGGTGATTCCAGGACTACTGTTGCCATGGCTGATGAATCAGCTATCGCTGCGTTCGCAATCAGAAGCAGCCGAGGACGCCATGCGCGCTGCCGTCTCTGAACGTTCCCGCCAGGCGGCGATGAAAAGCTTGCGCGAATACGCCGACAACCTGGATCCTGAAATCGCTGTCGCGGTGGATAACTGGTTTGAAGAAAACCTCGGCGCCGGCGACCTTTCCTCCGATGAACGTGGCGTGCGTATGGAAAAGCTCAAACGCGCCCGCACTGAGGCGAGCAAAGCCCGCGAAGTCGCTTTGCTCGCCTCCCAGGCGGAGCTTCTGCGCATGCGCAAGACCAGGGAATTTAACCCTGTCATCGTGGATGAAATCCTCGGCGAAGTCGACCGCGCGCTGCTAACAGTCAAAGACCGGAAGTAGCGCAGCACTTCTGGCTACACTGGCAGCCATGGATGGGCAGGGAATTTATGAATACGCCGAACTCGACAACAGTATGGACTATCTGTACGAGTTCTTTGACAAGGACCTCAAAGACCGCCTCGACACCGAACGCCAATTTATCCCCGAAGGACTCGAAGACCTGATCGGGGATAACTCACTGCTCGACTACATCTGGCTGTGGATCAAAGACACCGGACCGCGCGGATTTCGCCAATATCTCTTTGACGGTGGCTATGAAGTATCCGAAGTCACGGAAGCTTTCTTGGCCAAGCGCCAAGAGTGGGGAATGAACACCCCACCGCATTTGGAATGGCTGGAACAAGATGAGTTCGACGCCGAATCTTTGAAGGTTTGATTTGAAGATTTAATTTGAGCGTCTAATCAACCCTTTTTCTAAATCCCTGCCGAAGTCGTGTTGTACTACGCAGGTCTTGTTGTTCTCCGGTGCAGCCGATGCGTGCCTTTTAAATCACCCCGAAAACTTAAAGGGGACCCCGCGCACCCGTCAGAGCCTGCTGACCCTTGCTGCATTCCTGCCCTGGGGGAGTTCACAGGATGTACGCCACGCGGAATCCTGTCCTAGAGCCTAGCGCTTGGTTGGCTTCAATATCAAATGAAGAAAATAGTGCCGAAATAGAAAGGGAAGTAGCCGCGCTCGCGGGGCGGCATCGCGGGAACAAGGCCACGGAAGGATTGAAGAAAGACTATGTACGGTTCGTGTTGGTGGTTTAAACGCAGAAAAGTGTGATGACCTGCTGATTTTGTTTCAACTTACCCGTGCTGATAATGTTTCTTCTCGGAGGATTCGACTAGCGGCCTATGTCACACGCCTGG
>JAUNRU010000065.1:0-13119 GCA_030535535.1 Corynebacterium casei | reverse complement strand
TAGCGCATCACCTTGCCAAGGTGAGGGTCGCGAGTTCGAGTCTCGTCATCCGCTCAAAGTTTCATTACAGTGGAACTTAGCTTTGCGCGATTAGCTCAGCGGTAGAGCACTACCTCGACACGGTAGGGGTCACTGGTTCAATCCCAGTATCGCGCACCAAGGGTAAAACCTTGAAAATGCGGATGTAGCGCAGTTGGTAGCGCATCACCTTGCCAAGGTGAGGGTCGCGAGTTCGAGTCTCGTCATCCGCTCTGGTACCTTCTCACCAAGGTACCTTCGAGGCGGAGACGCCACGGTGGAATGGCCGAGTGGTGAGGCAACGGTCTGCAAAACCGTGCACACGGGTTCGATTCCCGTTTCCACCTCAAATTGTGCTGTCCTAGGGGCAGGTACAAGGCGCGATTAGCTCAGCGGTAGAGCACTACCTCGACACGGTAGGGGTCACTGGTTCAATCCCAGTATCGCGCACACGGACACCCGCTTATGTGGGAAGTCCTAGAAACCGGGCCTGGTTTCGTTTGCGGATGTAGCGCAGTTGGTAGCGCATCACCTTGCCAAGGTGAGGGTCGCGAGTTCGAGTCTCGTCATCCGCTCAAGTAAGTAGTGGGCCGTTCTAGAAATGGAACTGTCCACTACTTTGTTATGTGTTGACTCCTGACCTCTGGACTGCGGTGGTGACGGTGCGTAGTATTCTCGGAGCGAGAAACAACGCACAGGGGGAGACATGGAAAGCGTAGAAAGCACAGACCGCCAAGCCAGGCAGTTGACATGGATTAGGCGATACAGCATCGGATCCAAGGTATCTATCTTTCTTTTGGGCTTCGTCCTTGTCTTTTTCACACCGGCGGCCGAAGAGGGAAACACCGCGCGCTATTTCATGCTCTTTCTTCTCCTTGCGTTTGTGTGCGTTGGCATTGAAGTTGCGTGGGCGTCGAACGTGACCCGGATTGCTAATGCATGGTTAAACGGCGTTGCAGCAGTGGTGCTCCTGCTCGCAGCGGTGACATCTTTTGTGGTGTTTACTCAAACCCCACGCGATGCGACGTGGCTTTTCGGCGCTACGTGCATCACGTGGGTAGTGCTCATTACGATTGAATCGCGCTTGAAGAGGTGCGCCAAAGCATCCTGAACTGTGTGTTTGATATCACCAGTCCAATTGTCGGCAACAGACTTCCCAAGCTAAAAGCAATGGTTATCAATAGCTTTGCTGGTAGTCTCGTGAATCGCCCGTACTTTCACAAACGGATGGCTTGGAACTAATGTGAGCAGTGATGCGACTAAATGCTTAGTACATCTTCTGTACATCTAAATTTTGTCAATCACATTGGGCTCACTGCAGGAAACTTTCTTGGAGCCAAGGAGTGAAAATGAATCAATCACCAATCCGCTTGGGACAGACTTTCACCGCCGGCGCGGTAGTCGCGGGCCTCGGCGCAGCCTCCATGCTGATGGCGCCCGTAGCCCTCGCACACGACAGCGTTATCGGCGGAACTGTCACTGAAGGTGATGTATTGGTTGAATTCCCCGAAGAAATCACGCTGGAGTTCTCCGGAATTCCACGCGAAGGTTTCAACAACTTCGCTATCACCGATCAAGATTCTGGTGAGCTGCTGTTTTCAGACGAACCAGAGGTCAACGATCGTGAACTGACCATTACCACGCCAGATGATCAAGAACTCGGCGATGGCAGTTATCTACTGGGTTTCCAGATCACTTCCTCTGATGGTCACGCAACCCGTGGCGGTGTCTCCTTTAGCGTAGAAGGCGCTGATGATGCTGTCGCAGCAGGTTCTGCCGAGACCGAAGAAGCAGAAGAGACCTCTGAAGCAGCTTCAGCCGCCGATAGTGAAGAAACCTCCGCACCAACATCCGTTGAGGAAGCAACTGAAGGCATGAGCGACACCATGAAGTGGGTTCTCGCCGGTGTCGGTGTTCTGGCCGTTGTTGCCGTACTCGCAGTAATGCTGGTTAAGCGCCGCGGCTACGACGCTAAGTAATCCAGCGCTCCTAGTTTTCTTTGATTCATATTTCTCTTTTTAGCCCGCTTCCTCGAGAGCGGAGAAAGACTGATTTTTCATGACTAAGCCTTCCCGTATTTTGGTATCTGCAATCGCTGCTTCCGCACTAGCACTGGCTGGTTGCAGCAATTCCGAGCAAGATTCCACCCAGACTGATACCGCACAGGAAACTGCAGCGAACACTGCTGCAGAAACCGCTGCGGCAGACTCCGATGATGACGCTGATGACGCAGATGATGCGAACGACGATGCTGACGATGCATTGGACTTTGAAGATGCAGTAGTTCGCGCGATGGCAGAAGACGCCGATATGACTGCTATCTTCGGCACACTGGTCAATGAATCCACTGAGGATATTGAGGTTGTTGGATTCACCTCCAGCATCGATGCCGGTGTTAATGAAATCCACGAGACCGTTGATGGTCAGATGCGTGAGATGGAAGAACCACTAATCATCCCTGCTGGTGAGTCTGTAACACTTGAGCCAGGCGGCGCACACTTCATGCTCATGGACGTTTCCGAGCCAGTTATGGCTGGCGATGAAATCACGCTGACCGTTGAACTTGCGGATAGCTCTACCGAAGAATTCGATGATATTCCGGTTCGCACCATCGGTGCGGGCGATGAAAACTACGGCGACCTTGGCCATGAAGGTCACGGTGACCATGATGATCATGGCGATGCGGATGACCACGACGACCATGATGATCACGATGATCATGAAGGCCACTAGATTTTCTCTTTGTTAGTTAATACGCTTCGCTTGTTTTGAACGCAGCGTTGAAGAAGGTGACAGTTTTCATGGTTGAGCTCGACCGACGAGCCTTATTAGTTCGCGGTGGTCTAGTCAGCGGACTCGCTGCAACTGGTGCGATTATCGCGGGCTGCAGTGGGCCGAATGCTGCTGACACAGACGTAGCTGCCACCGGCACGGACGCGGGTGCTGCGGCGGAGCGTACGGGGGCATCGGAAAGCAATGCGGAAGCTCAAGCTGTATCCGACCACGTCCTCGATGATGCAATGGTGCCTTTCGATGGTGACCACCAAGCCGGTATTACCGCCAACTCCCATGCGGTGTTGAACCTGCTTGGCTTTAACCTGAAAGACTCTGTTGGCAAACGTGAATTCACCAACCTGATGCGTTTGTGGACTGCTGATGCCCGCGACCTATGCACGGCTGAAACCCCGGCGGGCTCCCTTGAACCAGAGATGGTGGATACCCCAGCGAACCTGACTATTACGTGTGGAATAGGCGAGCGCGTCTTTAATGTCATCGGCGCCCCCGAACTGCGCCCGGAGTGGCTGCGCGATGTTGAAGCCTTTGACCGGGACAAGCTGTCACCTGAGTGGGGACAGACAGACATCGTCTTGCAGATCTGCTGCGATGACGCGGTGACCGCAGGCCATGCTATGCGGCATATGATTCGCGCGGGCCAAGACTATGCGCAGGTGGCTTGGCTGCAGCAAGGCTTTGGTCATGCCTATGCATCTGGCGGCAAAGAAAAGACCATGCGTAACCACTTTGGGCAGCTCGATGGCACAGTCAACCCACGCTCCGATGAAGAAATGGATCAGCAAGTCTGGATCGATGAGGGCCCTGAGTGGGCACAAGGTGGAACATCTATGGTGGTGCGCCGCATTCGCATGAATCTGGATACCTGGGAGAAACTGGACCGCAGTTCCCGTGAGAACTCCATTGGACGCAAGCTGGACAACGGTGCGCCCTTGACTGGTGAGGACGAGTTCGACGATCCAGACTTTGAAGCAGTGGACAAATATGGGCTTCCCACCATTGACCGCAACTCCCATGTCGCCCGTGCCCAAGCACCCGAGGGACAGCCCGCGCAACACATGCTGCGCCGCGCGTTCAACTACGACATGCAGCCGGATTATGCGCCCATTTCGGAGACGGGATTCCAGCGTGAAGACGAAGAAATTTCGGGCACGCCGGTGCAGCTGTCTAATTCCGGACTCATCTTCATATGTTTCCAAAAGGACATGACGAAAGTTTTTGAACCCATGCAACGGCGCATGGATGAAGTAGATTTGCTCAATGAGTGGATTACTCACATTGGCTCGGCAGTCTATTTCGTTCCGCCAGGAGTCCACGCCGGTGCAACCACCGGTACCTTTTGGACGGAAACTCTATTGGACGCGGTAGGATAGCCGGGTTAGATCTTGTACATCAGGGTGGCGGCCAGGTAAGCCGTTTTTCCCACTTAGCGCAAAGGAGCGCAGCATGTCAGAAGCAATCGCCGCCATTTCGGTCAACTATGAACCGTTTACCTGCCCAGCAGGCACAGCAGTAGGCGCAGCTATGAAGGAATTGGGTCTTCCTAATAAGGGCCCAGAGGCGGTTGTGGTGGTGCGTGATGCCGAGGGAACCTTGAAGGACCTCGCACACGTGCCAGAAGAAGATGCTGTGTTCACCCCAGTCGCAGCCTGCGAGGATGATGGACGCGCTGTTATCCGTCACTCCTGTGCACACGTCTTGGCACAAGCCGTACAGGCTGAGTTCCCAGGAACCAAGTTGGGCATCGGCCCAGCGATTGAGAATGGTTTCTACTACGATTTCCAGACCGCGGAGCCTTTCACGCCTGAGGATCTCAAGACCATTGAAAAGCGCATGAAGAAGATCATCAAGACCGGTCAGCGCTTTGAACGTGGTGTCTTCGCGTCCAATGAGGAGGCAGCAGAAGCGCTCAAGGATGAGCCATTTAAGCTCGAACTGATTGCGGACAAGGGCAACGTTGACCCGAACTCCGATGAAGCAACCGAAGTTGGCGCTGGTGAGCTGACCTACTACGACAACGTCAACCCACGCACCAATGAGGTGGAATGGTCTGACTTGTGCCGTGGCCCGCACCTGCCAACCACCAAGTATGTTCCGGCGTTTACCTTGACCCGTTCTTCCGCTGCTTACTGGCGCGGTGACCAGGACAACGCTGGCCTGCAGCGCATCTACGGCACCGCATGGGAATCCAAGGAATCCCTTGATGCCTACCAGTTGATGATGGAAGAGGCCGAAAAGCGCGACCATCGCCGTCTAGGCACCGAGCTTGACCTGTTCAGCTTCCCAGACGACCTTGGCTCCGGCCTGCCAGTCTTCCACCCTAACGGTGGCATCATCCGCACCGAGATGGAAGACCACTCCCGCCGTCGCCACATTGAGGCTGGCTACTCCTTTGTCAACACCCCGCACATCACCAAGCAGGACCTTTTTGAACGTTCCGGCCACTTGGGCTTTTACAAGGACGGCATGTTCCCACCAATGCAGGTGGATGCGGAATATGACGAGGAGGGTAATGAGACCAAGCCGGGTCAGGAGTACTACCTGAAGCCGATGAACTGCCCAATGCACAACCTGATCTTCGACACCCGTGGTCGTTCCTACCGTGAACTGCCATTGCGTCTGTTTGAGTTCGGCAATGTCTACCGCTACGAAAAGTCCGGTGTTATTCACGGTCTGACCCGTGCGCGTGGCTTTACCCAGGATGACGCTCACATCTACTGCACCGAGGACCAGCTCGAAGATGAGCTGACTTCCGTTTTGGACTTCATCATTTCCTTGCTGAAGGACTACGGACTGGATGACTTCTACTTGGAGCTGTCCACCCGTGACCCGAAGAAGTCTGTGGGCTCTGATGAGATTTGGGAGCGTTCCACGGAGATTTTGGCCCGCGTGGCTGAGAAGTCCGGGCTGGATCTGGTTCCGGACCCAGAAGGCGCTGCTTTCTACGGTCCAAAGATTTCCGTTCAGGCGCGTGACGCAATTGGCCGTACCTGGCAGATGTCCACGGTTCAGTTGGACTTCAACATGCCAGAACGTTTCAACCTGGAGTACACCTCTTCGGATGGTTCGAAGCAGCAGCCAATCATGATTCACCGCGCACTGTTCGGTTCCATTGAGCGTTTCTTCGGCGTGCTGCTTGAGCACTACGCCGGTGCTTTCCCAGTGTGGCTCGCACCGCACCAGGTTGTTGGTATCCCAGTCTCTGAAGACAACGTGGGCCACCTGGAGCAGGTCATCGCTAAGCTGCGCAAGAAGGGCATCCGCGCTGAGGTGGATACTTCTGATGATCGTATGCAGAAGAAGATCCGCAATCACACCACCGGCAAGGTTCCTTTCATGTTGCTGGCTGGTGCACGCGACGTTGAAGCAGACGCTGTGTCCTTCCGCTTCTTGGACGGCTCCCAGGCCAATGGCGTGCAGGTTGATGAAGCAGTCGAGCTGATTGCCAACTGGATTGCAGAGCGTAATAACGCGCAGCCAAACCAGGAAAACATTGAGGCGCGACGCACCGAAAACGCCTAAGAGCAGTCTCCACTCACACCAAGAATCCACAGCCTAAGATTCGCCACTTTCACGGCGAGAAGAAAGGACACTTCCTCAGTCATGGCCAACTCCTCAGCCGAGAGAGAGAAAGAAGGACAGGAAGGAATGGACGTGTACGTGGATTCTGGTGTGGGTGAGCCAGACCGCCTAGAGCGGTTGTGGGCACCGTTTCGCATGGCGTATATCAACAAGCGCACTAAAGACCCGTTTGTTGAAGCGCCAAAGAAAGATGATGAGGAAGCGCTCATCATCGCCCGCGGGGAACACGTTTATGCACTGCTGAACCTGTTTCCCTATAACGCGGGGCACTTGATGGTGGTGCCGTACCGCAAGGAATCCAACTTTGAGGACCTCACCGAACCAGAGACTGCTGAGCTCATGGCATTTGTGAAGAAAGCCATTCGAGTGCTCAAGAAGGTGTCTCGACCTGAAGCAATCAACGTAGGATTCAATCTAGGTAAGGCATCAGGTGGTTCGGTGGGAGATCATCTTCACATGCATGTCGTGCCGCGCTGGTCAGGTGATAGTAATTTTATGACTATCCTTGATGGAACGAAGGTTTTGCCGCAACTGCTGAAAGACACGCGGCAGGTGCTTGCCCAGGGCTGGCAGGAAATTGAGTTGGAGGATAGCCAAATGGAGACTTCTAAGAGGGAGAACCCCAGTGCTTAGCGTCCATGGGCGCAAGCCTGCGGCAGTCGTTGTTGAGCCGGTTGCTCGCGCGTTCCTCAAAGTAGGTTTGACTCCCAATGCTGTCACCCTCATTGGCACTTTTGTCACCATCGCCATCACGGTGACGCTGATTCCAAGTGGATATTTGTTCGCGGCAGCTATATTCTCCGGGCTGTTCGCTGCATTTGACATGGTTGATGGGACCATGGCGCGGTTGAGCGGCGGGGGCACGAAGTTCGGAGCAACGCTTGATGCCAGCTGCGACCGTATTACTGACGGCGCGTTGTTCGCTGCCATCATTTGGTACTTGATTTATCAGGACAATGCCCACCCGGCCACCATTTTCGCAGCCCTCGTGGTGCTGGTGACCTCGCAGGTCATTTCCTATGTCAAAGCCCGCGGTGAGGCTTCAGGTTTCGCCATGGTCGGCGGTCTGATCGAACGCCCGGAGCGCCTCATCCTTGGCCTGGTTGGCATTGGTTTGGAAGGTCTTGGTGTGCCATATATCCTGCCAATCTGCTTGTGGGTCTTGGCCGTAGGTTCATGTTTCACCGTCTACCAGCGCCTCATGTTGGCTTTCAAACAGGACCAGCAGCAACAGGCCCAACAGCGAAAGCCCGGTGGCGGCGCAAACCCCGCGAGTCCGGCCTGAGAGGATAAATGTTTAGCAAAGAAGACATCTCCGCGGCAGGCTACCTAGCTGGGTGGTCCGTGGTGAAGCACTTGCCGTTGCCGTTTGCACGGTGGGTTTTTGACAAGGTCGCAGACAAAGTCTCTGACAATGGCAAGGGGATGGATCAGCTTCGCCGTAACCTCGCCCGCGTGGTGGGGCCGGAGAATGTCACCGCAGAGTTGGTGCGCAATTCCATGCGCTCTTATATGCGGTATTGGATGGAGGCTTTTCGGCTTCAAACCATTCAAAAAGATCCAGGCCTGCACCGTCAGCTTTTAGCAGGGTTGGAGGGCAAAGAGCTTATCGATGCCTCCTTGGCCTCTGATAAAGGCACCATCCTGGCTCTGACCCACAGTGGCAACTGGGATATGGCCGGGGTTTTCTTGGTTGGCTATGATGGGCCGTTTACAACGGTGGCTGAAAGGGTCAAACCTGAAAGGCTTTTTGAAGCCTTCGTGGAATACCGCGAGTCTTTAGGCTTTAAGGTTATTGCCTTGACCGGCGGGGAGCAGCCTCCTTTTGAACAACTGAAAGAAGCGCTCAACGCTGGTGAAGCGGTGTGCTTGCTGTCTGAACGTGATTTAACGCGCAGCGGGGTGGAAGTAGATTTCTTTGGTGAGCCCTGCAATATGGCAGCGGGACCCGCGTTGCTTGCGCAAGAAACCGGAGCTAATCTTCATGCCGTTCACTGCTTCTTCGATGACTCGACGCCTGGCTGGGGCATGACGGTCTCAGAACCGATTGAGGTCACGGACACGCAAGCCACAACGCAGCGTATCGCGCATGCCTTTGAGGGATTTTTAAGGCGGCGTCCAGAAGATTGGCACATGCTGCAGCCACAATGGAATGTAGATGTTGAAGCACGTCGCAAGCGGCGCAACCAGGAACAACGTAAGTCAAATACTCAGTAATCAGGTGAGTTTTAGAAAGGTTTCGACACAGCTATGCGTATTGGATTGGTGTGCCCCTATTCTTTCGACGAACCAGGTGGCGTTCAAGCCCACATGCTGGATTTGGCGTCGGTGTTTTTGGACCAAGGGCACTTCGTGCAGGTTCTCGGGCCTGCTTCAGCAAAGACGGAAGTGCCGGACTTTGTGGTCAAAGGCGGCGGCTCCATTCCAATTTCTTATAACGGCTCGGTGGCACGGCTCTCGGTGGGACCGCAGGTGTCCAAGCGCGTCAAAGAGTTCATTCGCGAAGGCAACTTCGATGTCTTGCATATTCATGAGCCGAATTCCCCGAGTTACTCCATGCGGGCGCTGCGTATCGCGGAAGGCCCCATTGTAGCGACTTACCATGCATCGGCAGCCAACTCGCGCCTTCTGCAGTTAGCCAAACCGATTCTCAACCCTATGCTGGACAAGATTCGTGGCGGCATTGCGGTGTCTGAAATGGCTCGGCGCTGGCAGGTAGAACAGCTCGGTGGTGATCCTGTGCTCATTCCCAACGGTGTGGACACCTCCGTCTACGCCGGTGCCCGCAAGCTGCACGAGGAAAAGCTCGCCCTGGCAGAGGCCAACGGTGCGAGTAGCATTGACCCAATAGAGATTGTTTTTCTGGGACGCCTGGATGAATCCCGCAAGGGGCTAGACGTGTTGCTGGATGCGCTGGAGCATATTCACCGCCCAATTCGGGTTACCGTGATGGGCGGGGGTCAAGCTCGTTCTCGGCCTGGCGTGGACTTTGTGGGACGCGTTTCAGATATGGACAAGGCTACGATTTTGGGTCGTGCGGATATCTACGTCGCGCCGAATAGGGGCGGGGAGTCCTTCGGTATTGTCTTGGTGGAAGCCATGGCTGCTGGCTGTGCTGTCGTCGCAAGTGACCTTGAAGCATTTGCGGCTGTCTGTGACGCAGATTCGCCGCAACCGGCAGGGTTACTGTTTAAAAACGGTGATGCTCGTGACTTAGCCGCGAAAATCACGCATCTTATCGATGATGACAAGGCACGCCAAGAGTTGATTGCAGCCGGCACCAATCGTTCCCAGCAGTACGACTGGGACCACGTGGCAGCAGCTGTCATGCAAGTTTATGAAACCGTTCAAGACGGCACGAAGGTTCGCATCGGTTAAAAATGAACACACTATTGCTGATTATCGCCACGGTTGTCGTCACTGTTATGGCGCTGTGGGCTTATTTCACCGCGCAGCGGCTCAACACCCTGCACATCCGAACCGACGCTGCATTGGCACAGCTGCAAGCCATGTTGGATAGGCGCGCCGCCGTGATCGGGGTGCTCATTCCGTCGATCGCGGCTACTGCCACGAAGGCCGAGGGAGTTCCCTTGCGCCACGGTCAGTTCGATGAGCGATCACAACGCGAACGCGAGCTCAATCAGGCAGTCCACAACTTCCTGGAGGCAGAGCCTGGATTGGGTTCTGACTTAGCGAAGGGAAACTCGATTTCGGCTAATCCGCAGCTTGTCGATGCCGAAACGCGCGTCCAACTAGCTCACCGTTTCTATAATGAGGCCGTCTCAGACACCCGCGGGCTGCGATTGCGCCCAGCTGTCAGGGTGCTTCGCCTCGGCGGCACAGCACCCTTACCGGAGTTCTTTGAGTACTCTTTTAAACTCGATCAGTCTTAGAGCCAGCATCCGGCTCTAGCCCTAGCTGTGGCTCTGGCTCTTGCTGAGACCCTGACTCTGGGGTTGTACCAAAATCTTCGTGGTGCGAAATTGGGCTTGCAGCTGAAGCACTAACAGCGGCAGCTACTTCCGTGCCCTCTGATTCACTATCGCGTGGGGCAATAATGTCTTTGCCCTCGATGCCGCTCTTGGTGAGCTTCGCGTCGCGCCAGGTTTCAATGGCGAGCCAGATAAGCGAGAGCACAGCCATCGCGACGATGAGGCCGTTGCGGATTGCTAGTGCTAGGACAGGGCTGTACTCGACTCCGACATCGTTCCAGATGAAGTTGTACTTGGTGGGGTAGACATAAGTTCCCAAACCGGCAGCAGCCAGAGTCATCAATGCCAGAAGCCACAGCAGTATACGGATGGCAATGCGTGCCTTTGGGGTACCCTCGATTTTCGGTTGGCGGATTGCCACTGCGAGCAGTGGGCCGAACCAAACGATGTACTGCGGGGAGAAGACCTTGTTGGTGGCAATTAGCAGCAGGACCATGACAGCAAAGAAGGCGATGGTGCTGCGTGGCTGCCAGCCACCGGCGAAAAAACGCCAGAGTGCCCATAACAGCGCAAAGGCAACCACGGCCACCATGGCGTAAGTTGACCAGGTGATTGCCTGTTCAACGCCAGGGCCTGCGATTTCAAAGCTCTTAGAGGTGGCATAGCCCATTTCCCAGCGTTCGGGCTCAAAGAAGGCCTGGTAAACAAAGGGCGTAGCGGGGATTGATTCAATCTGAAGTCCGCGATCACCTTGGTAGGTCAGCGGGCTAATGAGACGATCCCAGCCGCGCGTAAACACCGTGACTGCGCACAACGCTACGAGTGCAGCGAAGAAGGACACCAGACGGAGCCATGCTTTGCCCTTGGTAAATCGACCCACCAAACCAGCGGCCAAGACACCCGGCCACAACTTCATGGTGGTGGCAAACGCCAGCATTGCCGATGCCAAGTTAGGCCAGCGCGTAATACATGCCGCGGCTGCAGCCACGGCGAGCGCTGGGAAAATATCGAGGCGCATGTAGAAGACTTGCCCCGCGAGGGTGCCAAACAATGCCCAGAACCAGCCGGCGTAGAACACACGCGAGTTATTCTGATGCCCGCGGAGGACAAGGGCAAGGAAGAGAGCATCGAAAAGCATGCACATCACCACAAAAGCGATGTAGAAAGAATCTAACCTGTCGCCGATGATGGCGGTAAGAATCTCAACTGGCCACGTACCCGCATGCGGATATTCCGTCATCATCGTTGGGTCATCGCCGAACTCCCCGAAGAAGTAATAAGCAACGTCACCACGCGGGGTGAAATTGTCCAAAATGATGAACCCAAGGGCAATTCGGGCGAGAACCCAAGCTGTCCACACCGCAGGAACGGAAGCGAACAGACGCCTTAAAACTGGCATGCGTTAGTGGCCTTTTGTCGTTGTAAATAAACAGTTGTGAGGTGCACGCTCTGAAAGCGAGCTTTTTAAGGCTACAGCCTAGAACTAGTTGGCCTGTCCCTCAATGGCAGATTCAACATCCACCGGTGGTCCCAGCATGAGAAGAACACTGAAGACAATAACCACTACGACCAAAACAATCAGAATAGAACGCACTGGGTGACGCACGACCTGAGCCAAGCCATTGTCGAAGAAACCATGTGGCTTCTCATCACGGTTGGTGTAGCGCCAACCGCCTTCCAGCAGGCCCTTGCGGTCAGCCCACAATGCGAATGGAAGCGCTGCCCACGGAACGACAGACACAAAGAGCCCCAGTACGCCAATGCCGAATGGCCACTTGTTATTGATCCACACCAACGTTGTGATGAAGATAAAGCACAGGAAGCCAAAGCCGTGGATGCCACCGGCAATCGAAGTAACTGCGTCAGTAACTCCCGAATACTTGAGGATCATTCCCACGATGAGGAAGGTCCAGGTAAACATTTCCAGATATGCGACAATTCTGTGCAGTTTCTTCGGCGTCATAGGCAACATCGTATCCAACAAACTTCCATACTGGTGCACTAGACAGGCAGGTGAGGGTTTACGATTGCTCACATAAGATTGCGAGCCTTTTAGCTCCAAATTGAAAGTAAGTATTAAAGGAGTATTCAGTGCCAACGAGTGCCTCACACACGGTAAGCGACATAGTTGAGATGAAAACACTTGGCGAAGACGTATTTCAGGGGCCTGCAGTACCCACCGCATTTACCCGCACCTTTGGGGGACAAGTAGTCGCGCAGGCTCTTCGCGCCGCTTTGCTGACTGTCGATGGCAAGGATGCGCATTCTTTGCACTGTTATTTTCTGGAAGGTGGCGTTGCTGCCGAACCGATTGACTTCCACGTCGAGCGCATTCGCGATGGGCGTTCTTTTGCCGCGCGCCGCGTTGAAGGCTTTCAGAACGGCAAGCGCATGGTCATCATGTCCGTGAGCTTTCATCATGACCAAGACTCTGGTCCCGAACATGCCACAGCAATGCCGGATGTTCCTGGGTCTGAAGAATCCGTCGACCACGTTAAGTTCCGCCCACAATCGGCAAAGAAGCGCGCCCTGGATTGGACCGACTGGGATATTCGCGTGGTACCTAATGAGAAGCTTTCAGAAGATCTGCTCAATCCAGCCGGGCAGGCAACTCATCAGTACCTGTGGATTAAGAACACCAGTGACATGGGTAATGGCCAGGGTGTGCACCAGGCAGCACTTGCGTATCTCTCCGATATGACGTTGCTGTACACGACACTCTTGGATCACGAAAACCCGGATATTCAGGCTGCGAGCCTTGACCACGCCATGTGGTTCCTGCGGCCGGTACGAG
>JAUNRU010000064.1:8596-13279 GCA_030535535.1 Corynebacterium casei | reverse complement strand
CGCGTGCATGCAGACTGGTTTGATCACCTTGTTGACGGCCTCGACACAGTCGTCGGCGCCCAGGGCTTGCAGCTTGAACCTGTGGCCGCACAGCAGTTGGCACTGGCCCGCATGTTGCTTCTTGACCCGAAGGTCGTGGTGATGGATGAAGCCACCGCCGAGGCCGGATCCCAGGGTGCGCAGGCGCTGCAAGATGCTGCCGAAGAACTCACTCGGGGGCGCGCAGCATTGGTGGTGGCTCACCGCCTGGACCAAGCATCACGCGCAGATGAGATCCTGGTCATGGATAATGGTCGCGTCGTGGAGCGAGGAACCCATGAGCAATTGCTAGAATCCGAAGGGCGTTACCGGCAGCTTTGGACTGCGTGGCAGCGTGGTAGAGAATAGACCCCAACAGACAACCCACACAGATAGCTGAGAAGAGAATGCGAGGAATGCACGTGCACACAACCAGCTACATCGGGCGTGTTGCACGGAGTTTTATCCCGCAGGGTCTTGGCAAACGCCTCGTTGCCGGTGCAACTGCGGTGTTGATGGGCGCCGCGCTGGTGTCGTGCTCTGAGCTTCCCTCACAAGGGGAGACCACGTCGCTGTCGGGCGAGGACACCATCACGCCAACCAGCGAAGCAAACGCCGCCTCCGAGACCCGCAATCTTGGTCTGCCAAAGTCTGCACCACTCGTTGGTCCTGAGCCTGGCGAGTCTAAGACCATCAATCTTGCATCGGGCCGCAGCTTTATTCTGCACCTACCTGAAAACTACGAGCCTGGTAAGAAGTGGCCGGTCGTGCTAGCTTTCCACGGATGGAAAGAAACCGCTGGCATGATGCAGCGCTACACGGAGCTCAATGCTGCCGATGCCATTATGGTCTATCCCTCCGGCGTCGAACGCGCCTGGGCGCCCGCGCCTTATGCGGAAACCACGGGCGAAGAAGATACGCAGTTTGCTAGCGATATCGTCGACTCACTGCGTGCTACCTACGCCGTGGATGATGACCGCATCTTTGCTACTGGCATGTCCAATGGTGGCGGCTTCGCAGCCTATTTGGGTTGTCAGCTTCCGAATATCTTCAAGTCCGTTGCCACCGTCTCCGCAGCTTATTACCAAGCCATCCACGCTTCCTGCAAGGGCGAGCCAGTGGGACGCCTGGACATGCACGGCACCCTTGATCCGGTGGTTGACTACTACGGCGGTACCCGCCACAAGGAACGCTATGTTGCTGTCCAGGAAGTAGTGGCAATGGATGCTCAGCGCAACCTTTGCGAGGGAAACCTTCGCACCGAACGACTGGCCAATAACGCCTTGCTGGTGCAGTGGGAACAGTGCCAACGCCCCGTCCAGCACATCCGGATTGGCGGCGGCCAGCACGTGTGGCCGGGCGGTACCTATGACAAAGACAGCGAAGTCGGCGATGGCTTTGCCACCGACAAGGTTCTAGATTTCTTTGGCATCCCGGGACGTCCAGCAGGCATGGAGGAGGCCGCAACCGTTGAAACCGGCACGATGGAAGAAAACGAGCTCAGCGAAAGCTAGAGCCTGCGAAAGCTAGCTCGCATCAACCCGGGTGGCATCTAGTCCAGCCGCCTGAATGCGTGCCCAACAAATGTCAGCAATGGTTTCAAAACCTGCCTTAAACGCGGCGCTGTCTTCCATGGTCGGCTCCGGAATCTGAATCAGCTGCACTTGGCGCGTTCCACCATCGGCAGCATTTAATTGTGCGACAGCCTGCGCCGTGGTGCCAGATCCGGCAAAGAAGTCCAGCACCAGGCCATCTTTCGGCCCACCAATACCAATGAGGTATTCCACCAGCCGTACCGGCTTGGGAAAATCAAAGATGTCCGCCACACCCAGAGCAGTTTCGGCATCGCGGCGACCCGCACGGGTTACGCCAAAGCGTTCGCCGTCGAGAATACTGCGCGGGCGCGCACCAGCTTTTTGATAGTTCTTGGTGTACACAAAACCACGGCGAAACACCAGCTGGTCAAAGTTCTCAGCTACCTTTTTACGGCTCCAGCGCCAGCGCGCCACCTGCGACTGGCCTTCGGGTTGGTGCGGCCAGTACTCCTTGCCATCGGCATTAGTGATGGCGAAATCCAGCGACGGCAGATAACCCAAGGTCTTTGAATCCAAACGGACCAGGGAATAGGCGCCGTGCTCATCCCGGAAGTTATATTTCGTGCTGGTGTGTCCCTGCGGGTCTAGATTAAACCCTGGGGACTTGGGCGATCTGGCATAAGCCAGTACATATTCATGTTCTGCGACCGCGAAGCGCGAATCATTTTTGCCCGTGCCGCCCTTCTTCCAGATGAACTGGTTGGCGAAATTGGCTTGGCCAAAGAGTTCATCGGCAAGCATGCGAAGATGCGCAACCTCATCCTCGCCGATGGAGATAAAAATATGGCCAGTCGGCGCCAGCAGGTCCCACGCCAATTGCAGGCGCGGCGCCATCATCGACAGCCATTGCGTATGCCACGGGCCATGGTCTGTGGACTTGTGCTCTCGGCGGTTGCGGTAATTATCACGGTAAACAAAGTCCCGGCCGGTGTTGTACGGCGGGTCAATATAGATGACATCCACGCTGCCAGGCGCATGCTCACGCAGGACTTTCAGCACGTCTAGATTGTCACCGGCATAGAGTACGTTGCCGGCGGTAGGTGTAACGGTAGCTTGGGCAGGCGAATGAGCCAGGGCGAGCGCTTCTTGCTTGCCCGGCCAGTGAAGCCCAAAGCTTGATGTCACAGAAAGAGTCCTACAATCGTTGCGGAAATCGCGGCAATACCAGTAATGATGACAAACAAAGCAGTCCAGGTGTTGCGGAAACGCTTAAGCGCTGGAATTTTGTAGATTGCGTACATCGGCATGATGTAGAGAATCATAGCGATAAATGGTCCACCGATGGATTCAATCAGCGACAGAATCGATGGGTTGGCAATCGCCGCCGCCCACGTGGTGAGGAAGATAAACGCGTACACCAGGTTGGTGATGGTGGCCGAGGATGCTCGTTTGGTAAAGCCTGGTGCAATCTTGCCGACGATAAAGCGCGCGCCTTCCGATGCCCCCAGCACGTGGCCGAAGTAGGAAGACACAATGGCCAGGATGGCAACGATAGGCGACAGCAGGGCCATGATTGGCACACCGGTGGTGTTGGCAATGTAGGACATGACCGGGATGTTTTGCTCGCGAGCTTCGGCTAAGCCGTCGCCGCCGACTGCCAGGGCACAAGACCAGACGAAGAACATGGTGAAGACGGTGAGCAGAATGGCGGTGATTGCCAGGACCTTGGAGGCATTCTCTGTGGAGCGACGACCCCAGGTGCGCTGCATGGCCAATGAGAACTGCGAAATCGCTGGGGAGTGGTTAAAGGAGAAGACCAGAACCGGCAAAATCATGATGATGGCCCAGATACCAGCGGTGTTGAGCTCCGCGTTGTAGAAGCTTTCAAAGTCCCACTGTGGAATCAAATACAACGACACCGCGGCGAGAAACACGATGAGCGGGTAGACAATAATCTGAGTGATGATCAGCATCAGGCGCTGGCTGAACGCAAAGACCAGGGTCATGCCACCGACCAGAATCAGCGAAAGCAGCCAGCGTGAAATCTCTGGACCGTTGAGCTGATTGACGATGAAGCTATCCACCGTGTTGGTAATTGAGACGCCATAAATCAACACGATGGGGTAGATGGCAAAGAAGTAGAGCACAGAAATGACCGTGCCGGCGCGTTCACCAAAATAGTTGGTGACCACTCCCGTGATGTCCGCGCCCGCGACTGGCGATGCACACATGATGCGCGATAGCGCCCGGTGCGAGAGATAAGTCATGGGCCCGATGAGCACCGTGGCAATCAGCAGCGGCCAGAAACCGAATCCGCCCGCGTTGATGGGCAGGAACAAGATACCGGCGCCAACAGCGGTACCGAAGAGGGATATCACCCAGTTGGTATTGACAGAAGACGGCTTTTGCGGTTGGGTCGCGGATTGCGTCATGAGGGTGGGGTGCTCCTTGAAGTTTTCTTCTACGTGCTTCTCAAGATTCAGCAGACTGACTCCATTTTCGACCACGGCAGGTTTGGGGAGCGCCCACCACAGTGAAGATCCGTCTAATTTTTGGATTAATTTGAAATGAAATTAATTCGTAATATCTGGCCACTGAACGTGATTAGTTGACCCTATCACCGCCAATGGCAGACCTTTGGTATCGATCCACTGCAATCGGGGTTTTATGGGGGTAACGCCCTCCACTATCATCCAAATAGGACGCGGGTCACAAAAAGATTACAGGTGTCTGATTTAGGCAATTTTCAAAAATCTTTGCCCGACTTTTCATGGCGCGATGGACTCGAGGTCTTTATCGTGGGGAAGTGCACGAGGCGCCAAGGCATGATGCTGCTGCGGCGATTAGCTACAGGGCTATTCCTTGGGCGCTAAACGAAACTTGTATTAAGGAGCGTTATTCATGGGTATTTTTGACGATGCAAAGAACAAGGCTACCGAGGCTGCACAGGACGGCAAGCTTGATGGCCACCTGGACAAGGCAGAAGACTTTACCAAGGACAAGGTCGGCGAAGAGCATCACGACAAGGTAGACGGTGCACGCGACAAGATTGACGGCGCCCTCGGGTCCAACAACGACGACAACAAAGAAGAAGACCGCTAAGAGCTAAACCAAGCTCTTTCGGCTTCAC
>JAUNRU010000064.1:0-8496 GCA_030535535.1 Corynebacterium casei | reverse complement strand
GACGACAACAAAGAAGAAGACCGCTAAGAGCTAAACCAAGCTCTTTCGGCTTCACGCCAAAGAGGCTGTCCCACTCCATAACCGGAGTGGGACAGCCTCTTTCTTAATCGCTAATTCCGAAAGTCAGATCCCAGGGATTACTGGTTATTCTTCATAACCTACAGTGGTGGCATTGCCTGCAAACACAATGTAGTAATACTGGTCGTCCGACCCAATTGCAAGGCCGAATTCTCCCTCGATCTCGTCGATTTCTAGGAGCATTGCCTCGATTTCATCGTCGAAATTGTCTGAAAACGCTTCAAGAGCGCTCAACGGAGAACGCATGTAGAGCATCCCATACTCGTCTCCCGCGGTCTGATAAGCGGCGAAATGGGTTTCCGGATCCGTATACCAAGGAACATTACCTTCGATAGCCTTTTCCAGGCCTGCCTTAGCAGCACTATCGAGAGCTTCAGTTCGGACTGCTCCAGCCTTTGTGTAAAGCGTTGCAAGGCCGTTTTCATACGCTCTTAGCTTTGCTTCGGTTGAGTTTCCTGGCTTAGGCGTCGGGGTTGGGTTCTTTGGGTCAGATGGGGCAGGCTTGCTGCCGCTGGAGGATAGGGAGAACGCAGACTGTGCGACTGCGGTTGGAGCGATGGATAGGGCCAGGGCAGCGGCCGTGGCAGCGGATACGAGGGCAGTAGTGAGTTTTCTCATGATCAAAAAGCTAGACGAAAATACCAGACTTCGGCCAGATGTTATTCAGATACCCCCAAGCTGGCAAACAGATTAATTTGTATACAAAAGATATTTGTATTGTTGAGCTGTGGAAATTGATCGCGGGCGGGAATTTGGCGCGAGAATTAGTTGACCTGTTGTTAACCAATCGGGGGAGAGAAGAGCCGTACCCAAGTGTGGCGGACACGCTGGGTACGGCCGGTTTTGATGGGTGGAAGCGATTGAGAGATTACAGGTCGGCTGCGGTAACGAAGACTATGTAGACGTATTGACTGTCGGAGTCTGCGGCGAGGCCGTACTCAGCTTCGATGCCAGGCTGAGCGTCACCAAGGTCATCAATGTTGGCAAGGAATTCATCCAGTGCACTTACTGGGAAGCGGATGAACGTACTCATGTTGGTGCCGTCGTAATAGGCGGCGTGGCCGAGGCCGTCTTCAGCGACCGTCCAGGTGACGAGTCCATTGAGGGCGTTGGTGATGCCTTGGTCGGCTTGCGCGTTTAACGCCACCGTGCGTTTGCCATTGGCGCTGTCGAGGTAGGCTGCGAACCTTGATTCGAGAAGTTGAACCTTGGCGTCGCGGTCGTTGCCAGGTTTGGATGGGCCGGAGGGGGAGCTGCTTGAGGAAAGTGAGAAGAGGGACGATTGGGCATGTGCTGCAGGGGCGACGGTTAGAGCTAGAGCTGCTGCCGCGCCAATGGAAATGAGGGCAGATGTGATACGGGTCATAGTTCGAATCTATCCCGTTGCACAGGCTTTGTCTAGGGTGCTCCTAGCAGGCGCAAAGGGTACCATCAGGGAATTGGGATATTTAATGCGCTAATAGATTCGCCATCAAAGCGTTGCTGTAGCTATCCCAAAGGTGGCGCACGGGTCTATTTGCACACAAAAACGTTCGCATTGAATCTACAAGTAAACGTGACGGTGCGTCTGTGCATTGCTTGAGTACTACTTACGTAGTTGTTCGAGGTCAAAGGTATAAATGTTGACGACATAATAGTATTTAGAGTCTGCGCCGACCGCGAGTCCGAAATCGATAGATTCACTGGGAATTCTATCTTTTGTTTTTTAAAGGTGTTCGATGGTGCCATCTAACTCTGATAGATAGTTTCGGTGGTAGGTGACATTACTTTGTCCTTCGTGGCTTATTGCAGCTGCTTGACCTTCGTCGGTTTCATTATCTGGGGCGGTGTGCCAATTGACTTCCCCCCGACATTGCTCTCTCCAAGTGCTTGTGTGCAGCTTGGTCAAGCTCTATCTCATGTAGAACCCCAGATTTTTATACAATTCTCGTGATAGGGAATCGTAACGTTTGAGTCGGTCGAACTTGGATTCTTCAGATTCTGTTTGCTCGGAAACTTGAGCTTGAGCTTGAGGTTCCTGTTCCTGGCCGAAGGAGATATTGAAGGGGGCTTTTCCTAGTGCGAATATCGTGATGGTGATGGCCACTGCGGCGATTGCAACGGTGGAAATGAGGGCGATAGTAAGGGTCTTCATGAGCTAGAAATTAGCTCTAAACAACTGCGTATGACTGAGAAGCGGGGAACAATCCCCATTTTCAAATTCACTGCAGTCTGAGAGCAAACTCTGGGGTCAAAGCAAACAGTCGACTCATAGTTGTTGGCTACGAATCGACTGCGGGATTTTGTCGGACTAACAGGATTTGAACCTGCGACCCCTACACCCCCAGTGTAGTGCGCTACCAAGCTGCGCCATAGTCCGCCATCGGCTCGTTGTGGCCGATGAAGATAGGTTACATCATTGGTATTTGGAACCGAAAAATAGGGCTGGAGTTTGGCAAATACTTAGCTGACATCGCCGGTGGAGTAAACCCATTCGCGCGGGTGGTCGTCGCGAAGCTGCATGCGGCGGAAGCTGGAACGCTCACGCTGAGAGCCTTTGGCGGCACCCTTGTAGAAGGCTTCGAACTCGACCATGCCGGTGTCATCGAGCGGTGAGCCAGCAGCGGTGTCGATGATGTCCAAGCGGTAGAACCTGATGCCGGTATCGGCGGCGAAGGACTCAGCAAGATTGAGCGAACCCGGACGAGTATCCGGATCCCAAGTGCGCAGCAAGTAAGACTCATCGCCGGTGACAAAAGCACTAAAGCGTGAACGCATGAGCGTTTCCGCCGTGGGTGCGGGCGCGCCGTCATGGTACTTCTTGCAGCACTCGCCAAACGTCAGTCCGGTGCCGCACGGGCAACGGACATCGGCCGGAAGTGGGTTGAGAATATCCATGGAGCTAGAACACATCCACGATGTGCGCGGAGGAAATCAAGGAGACAATCTCCGCATCCTTGCCCGCAGCAAGAAGGGTGGACTTTTCGGCGGCACTGAGCTGTCCCACCAGGTCCACGCGGCGCTCGAAAGTGGCTTCGTGGATGTGGGTTACGGTGACGTTGACATCGTCAAGCTTCATGCCCTTGGCTGCGGCCTTAACTGCTTGTGCCGTGCCTGAAGCCAACGCTGACATGAGCAACCCCTCCGCCGTGTGGCCCTTGCCGCGGCCACCATCGGCCTTGGAACGGTCCGTGGAAATGGAGCGGTCATTGTTGCGCACCACCACGCCGTAGCGAGTACCGGTTGCCAGATGCGACATGGCGGCTTCCGGACCGACCGCCTCAGGGGTGTGGTCCGGCTCGATGTACTGCTCAGCCCACGCGCCAATCAGATCGGCGGCGCGCTGCGCGGCACCCTGCTTGGTCACCAAGTGATCAGCCTTGTCCAGCGCGACCAAGGACTTGGGGTAGCGGGTGACACGGAAGATGGTCTGCGCATTGTCAATGCCCACGGTCTGATCAATCGGGGAGTGCACCAGCATCAACGGCTTGCGCATATGGCGCAGGTAATCCTCCGGATTCGTATCCGCGAGGTCCTCTAGGAAGTGTCGCGAAATGGTCAAACGGCGCCCGCCCAGGACAACCTCTACCGAGCCGTGCTTGTCCACTTCGCCAATTTTGTCGGCATAGTGCAGTACCGAGTGCGCGGGATCAAAAGGCGCGCCAATGGTTGCGACAGCATTGACCGAATCAATAGAGCCAGCGGCAGCCAAAGCCGCAGCGCCACCCAGCGAATGCCCGATGAGCAACTGCGGGGCGTTGTACTCCTGGCCCAGCCAGTCCGCAGCGGCCTTGAGGTCAGCGACATTTTCACTGAACGAGGTCTCGGCAAAGTCCCCCTCGGACTGGCCTAGGCCCGGAAAATCAAAGCGCAATGCGGCAATGCCAAAATTCGTCAGCTGTTTACAGACACGCGCCGCACCGGGAGTGTGGCGGTGGCCAGCAAAGCAGTGCGCAAAGATTGCGTACGCTTTGGGCGGAGAGTCAGGAAAGTCAATGGTGCCGGCGATGTTGATACCGGTCGACGATGGAAACGTGACATTCACGGATTGCATGACACATACAATAACGGGATAGGTGTCTGTGGGGTTAGCTTGGCCTACTACAGTCAATATAAATCACAAGAACCGCTATAGGGAGATGGAATAACACTCATGGGAGCATTCGACTGGTTTTGGAAGGCGATGGGATCATCGTCCGAGCGCAACGATAAGAAATCCAAGTCTATTGTGACTGGCTCCGGGGAGCAGGTTGCGAAACTTAACGCGCTCGACGACGCCGACCTAGCCGCCCGCGCCCGGTCCTGCGCCGCAGGTGGGGAACTTAAAGACAAGTCCACCTTCCTTGCTTGCCTGGCGGTCGCGGCTGAGCGCAAGCTGGGCTTAGCGCCATTTCATGTCCAATCCCAGGCGGTACTTCGACTGCTGGAAGGCGATGTTATTCAGATGGCCACCGGCGAAGGTAAGACCCTTGTCGGTGCCATGGCGGCTACAGGTTTCGCGTTGACGGGCAAGCGCGTGCACGTGGTAACCGTGAATAATTATCTTGCCCAGCGTGACGCCGAGTGGATGCGCCCGTTGGTTGAGACGTTTGGACTAAGCGTTGCCAGCGTGACGGAGAAACTCAGCGCTGATGAGCGCCGCGAGGCATATCGCAGCGACATTATCTACGCGCCGGTCAATGAGCTGGGTTTCGATGTCCTGCGCGATAACCAGATCACCTCCCGCGAGCAGACCGTGCAGGCACCAGCCGACGTGGCACTGGTTGACGAGGCAGACTCAGTGCTTGTCGATGAAGCCCTGGTGCCGCTCGTGCTGGCCGGTTCCCGCAAGGGTGACGCGCCCACGGGGCACATCACGAATGTGGTCTCGCGCCTGCGCGAGGAGCTTGATTACACCATCAGCCAGGACGGACGCACGGTAACACTGACCGATGCGGGCGCGCATCGGGTAGAACATGAACTCGGTATTGATTCGCTGTATTCCGAGGACAACATTGGCACCGTGCTGGTCAAGGTTAACCTGGCGCTGCACGCCAAGGCGCTGTTGATTCGCGATATCCACTACATCGTCAACGAAGGCGAGCTGCAACTTATCGATGCTTCCAAGGGCCGCGTTGCCGACCTCCAGCGCTGGCCAGACGGGCTACAAGCAGCCGTAGAAGCCAAAGAAGGACTGGAAGTATCCGAGGGCGGGCGCATCCTGGACACCATTACACTGCAGGAGCTGATGCGCCGCTACCCAACAGTCTGCGGCATGACCGGCACCGCGGTTGAAGCAACCGACCAGCTGCGGCAGTTCTATGACCTGCATGTCTCCGTGATCGAACGCAACAACCCGTTGCAGCGCTTTGATGAACAAGACCGCGTCTACGCCACCATGGTGGAGAAAAACAAGGCGATCGTTACCGAGATTCAGGCGCTGCACGCAACCGGTCAGCCGGTGCTGGTGGGCACCCAGGACGTGGCAGAATCAGAAGATCTCGCCGAAGCGCTCGGCGAGCTGGGTATTGAGGTCAACGTGCTTAACGCCAAGAACGATGAGGAAGAAGCCCGCATCATCGCCGAGGCTGGCGATGAAGGCCGCGTGACCGTCTCCACGCAGATGGCCGGCCGCGGTACCGACATCAAACTCGGCGGTGCAGACGAATCAGACCGCGCAGCAGTCGTGGAACGCGGCGGGCTGGCGGTGCTGGGTACCTCGCGGCATCGCACCGCGCGACTGGACAACCAGCTGCGCGGGCGCTCAGGACGCCAGGGAGACCCAGGGCTGTCACTGTTTTTCGTTTCGTTGGAAGACGACCTCGTGGTCCAAGGTGGGGAAGATGACTCGCTGGTGGTTAACCCCGGCGAAGACGGGCGCATCGAATCTAAGCGCGTCAATGACTTCGTTGCCCACTGTCAGCGCGTGACCGAAGGTCAACTGCTGGAAATCCATGCCCAGACCTGGAAATACAATCAGTTATTGGCGGATCAGCGAATAATCATCGACAAGCGCCGTGCGAACCTCCTTGACACCGACCAAGCCTGGAAGGAACTTGCCCAGCGCGCCCCGCAGCGTGCCGCAGAGCTTGCCGATGTCCCCGAGGCCGCCAAAGTGGCCGCCGCTCGCGAAATCATGCTCTTCCATCTGGACCTGTCATGGGCTGATCACCTCGAGCTGATGGACGATGTGCGGGAATCCATTCACCTCCGCGCGATTGCGCGAGAGACCCCCATCGACGAATATCACCGCATTGCCGTAAGGGAATTTAAAGAGCTAGCGCAGCGCGCAGTCGATGACTCCGTCGAGACATTTAACACAGTAGAAATCGACGAAAACGGTGCTCATCTGGATGATTCGGGGCTTGCGCGACCATCCGCAACATGGACTTATATGGTGTCCGATAACCCTCTGGCTGGGTCTGGCAACTCCGTTATTGGGGGGATTGGTAATCTATTTAGGTAAGTGAAATCTCACGCGACTGCCCGCAGACTGTGAGAAAGTCGCTATTATGAAATCAGTAAATCAATATCCACGACTTTGCCCAATACTTCGGAGGTAAACATTATGGCCGAGAACACTGGCACTCCAGAGCCGCAGGTTGAAACCACTTCGGTTTTCCGTGCGGACCTGCTCAAAGAAATGGAGAACTCTGCTGCATCGAGCACTGAGACCTCCACCGCGGGCGCAGACAACCTGCCTGACGGCCAGGCCCTCCTCGTTGTTAAGCGTGGACCAAATGCGGGTGCACGTTTCTTGCTTGACCAGCCAACCACCACCGCGGGCCGCCACCCTGAGGCAGACATTTTCCTTGATGATGTCACCGTGTCCCGCCGTCACGCGGAGTTCCGCATCGATGGTGAGAAGTTCGAGGTAGTAGACGTGGGATCCCTCAACGGAACCTACGTCAACCGCGAGCCGCGCAACTCCCAGGTCTTGGAAGTTGGCGATGAGATTCAGATCGGTAAATTCCGACTAGTCTTCATTGCTAATAAGAAGTAGGATTCTAGTTCATGAACAAAACAGTCTCTTTTTGTGAGAGACTGTTTCTTAGTAAATGACACAATTGTGGTTTACCGCTAAACGGGCTTGAGCTTCGGCTTTTGTTCGAAAGGCTGGTAATCCAAGCGATACCTATGAAATTTGCCGGCAAAGTAATTCGCCGGTGAGTTCTGGAGAGAACAACAACATCGTGAGTGCAGCGAAGAAACAGGCAGCGGCGGTAAGCCCCGCACCGAAGACACCGAAGAAGAAGACCATGTCCATTGGCGTGGTTTTGGAGAACCTGCAGCAGCAGTTTCCCGATGTCACTGTGTCCAAGATCCGCTTTTTGGAGTCCGAGAAGCTGATCACGCCTTCGCGTACTGCCTCTGGTTACCGTCGTTTCACCGAAGACGATGTGGAGCGTTTGCGCTACATTTTGACCCAGCAGCGTGACAACTACACGCCGCTAAAAGTCATCCGTGAGCAGCTAGACGCCATGGATTCCGGCCAGGTCACCGCGATTGTTGGTGCGGGCCAGACCTCCACGTTGGTCTCTGCAGACAAGTTCCGCGCACCAGTTGTTACCCGTTTGACGGGGGAGGACGTGGCAGAGCAGGCCGGCAGCACTGAGAAGTCTGTGATGGCTTTGGTCAAGGTTGGTCTGATTAGCCCAGATTCTTCCGGGTTCTTCACCGCTGATGATGTCTCTGTAGTCTCCGCGGCGGAAGCACTGAAGGCCTTTGGCTTTGATGAGCGTCGCCTGAAGTCCCTGCGCAATAATGCGCGCCGCCAGGCTGACCTGATTGCTCAGGTGGCAACACCAGTTGCAACCTCCAAGTCAGACACCGCGCGCCAGCAAGCAGAGGAGCTGTCTTCCCAGATGGCAGCATTGGTTGTCTCCTTGCACGCAACCTTGGTCAAGACTGACCTGCGCAACGAGTTCTAGGCGCGCAATTTAATTAATTCCACCCTCATCATCCTGCGTTAGCCATGCCCAGGGGTTAGGGTGGTTTCATACTTTAAGGGAAGGCTGTACAAGATAGCGATGACCATGAAATCGGTGGAGTTAGAATTCCTCGGCGTACACATGATGGAGCCGGAAGACTTCTTGTGTGCACTTCTGGCGCACCCGGATTCGCACAAGATTGTGCCGGTATGGATGTCACTTTCTGATGGTGCACGCTTAAGCTCCCGTGCGGACGGCTACAATCCTTCCCGCCCAGATACTCATGACTTGTTGCTCGAGATGCTCGAGGCGCAGGGTGGGGTCACCAGCATCGTTATAAACAATGTCCATGAAGGCGCATTCTATGTTGAGGTCACCACCGGCGAGGAAAAGAACCTGGATGCTCGCGTCTCGGATGCGCTGGTGCTGTCCATGCATTTCAACGTGCCGTTGACCATTGATGAAGAGCTGCTCGGCAAGGTTGGTCTCTACGTAACCGAGGATGACCTGGACCAGTACTTCCACATTG
>JAUNRU010000063.1:0-13320 GCA_030535535.1 Corynebacterium casei | reverse complement strand
ACTTCTTCCAAGTCAGGCAACATCTGGGATAAGTTCACCCGTCCCAGCTTAGCTATCTCAGTTGCTAGAAGTCATCCTGACTAGATGTCGTCTTCAGGGCCGGAGTCCTCACAGTCATCAATATCTTCGGACAAGAAGTCATCCACAGTGTCCAGGTCCGCGAGGAAGCGTTGGAACTCTTCACTAATTTCCTCGCCGGTTGGTACATTTTGCTCACCCGGCATAATCGCCTGCGGATGTTCGTGGCGGTAACGCTCCATGTAGGCGTCATACTGCTCTTCCAAGGAGTGAACAACCTGAACGATTTCTTCAGAGTCATTTACCTGCTCTTCAAGCTGGGTATTAACGCGCTCGATGTCGTGCTCCAAAGACTTCAGCGGCAGGGTTAATCCTGCAACCTCTGAGATAGCATCCAGCAACTCATGGGTCGCGTGAGGGTATGGCGAAGACGCCAAGTAGTGCGGTACATGCGCGGTATAGCCTGCGACGTTGCGGCCACGTTTTGCCAGTTCCTTTTCGATGAAGAAAGAAGCAGAACCCGGAACAATCATCTTGGATTCCATACGCACCATGCGTGAGACCAATTCCGCAGAGTTACCATGTGCAGTCACAACCAGCGGACGCGTGTGTGGCACTGGCATAGGAGCTGCGTAAAGGCAGATGGTGTTTTTCACATCAAAGCGAGTCACTAGCTCGGATACAGCCTTGGTGAAAGACTCCCAACGCAAATCTGGCTCTGGGCCAGACAGCAACAAGAAAGGTTTGCCATCGGTGTCTTTGAGCACGCGAATATCCAAGTCCATTGATTCCACTTCGACCGGCTGATCAATATCAATAGTCACAGCAGGACGACGTGAGCGGTAGTCAATGAGCTCATCAGCGTTAAATGTTGCTAGCGGGCGTGAATCCAGGGCAGCCTTGAGGTGATCAGCGCTGGATTCAACCGCGAGTCCGGCATCGGCGTAGCCGTGCATTGCCACCACTAATGTTGGCCCCTCGTCTACCGGTGGTGCGGGATATTCCAACTCATACATGCGACGTTCGTTATCTTGCATGATTAACCTCCTCTTACTACCACGTTCAACACACTTCACGGATAAAGTATTCCGAGCATTGGCTGCATGCAATCCGCGGCGTTTGTCCAACTATTCTAGGCCATTCGTTCGCGAATATGTGCCAAGCTGTGAAGGATTCGCCCGCGCCAGCCTCCGTGCCTGTGGATAACTATGGTGACACGTCAACGAACTGGCCAAGTTATCCACAGATTGATAGGGCTAAGGACTTTTGCTCTGGTGTGGGCTTGCGTGATTTACGAAGCTTAGAACCATGACAAACTCATCAACTCTTCGTACACCAGGACAGCTACTAGCCAACATCCCCGGAATCCTCGGATTCTACCCTTCAGACTCTATAGTCCTCATGGCCTTTGAAGAAAGCGACGGGGCACTTACGCTGGGGCCCACACTTCGATTCGACATCGCAGATGTCAGCTCCACATTGACTGAAGCTCTCACAGCCATCGACTATCACCGTTGCGTTTTTATCATGCCCTTTACCATCACGACTTCTGCCAACACGGACCTGCACAGCATCGCCAACGAAATCTTCAATCAGGCAGCCTTGTTGGAAATACCCATCACGGGGATGTGGCACACCACCGAGATTGCAGAGGGAGAGCCCTTTGGAATGATTGCCCGGGACTTGAACGATATCCACCCAGACTTCATCGACATGGAAGAACTCCCTGAACACTGGAAGAGGGGACGCATTGAGAATATCGTGAACTCAGCAACAATGGAGCCTTTCATCCGCGAAGGGCGCCTGCCAGGTTTTGACCGTGATGAAGCGCACGCGCCACTGCACACGCGCAATCACATCATCGATGCCGACACCTTGGAACTCACTCAAGCTCAGGCACTGCATGCGGCAATGATCATGCAAGACAAAAACACTCTTGACAATCCACGTTATGGCTACGACTTGGCAGACCTGCTCGATGAATGCGAGGAGCTCATCTTCCAGGCGTCTACCTATGGATATGATGCGGCCGATAGCTGCCTGCATGACATTGGGCTGCTTGGAGTTGCCGCGATGACAATGGGAAATAACTACGTCCGTGACCTCACCGCAGCGACATATCTTGACCACCCTGAGGAAACCGCAGCGATCATGCTCGCGACCTCACAATCGTTCACCGGAGAAATCCGCAACAACGCCCTGTGTATCTACGCAGCGGCACAGATTAAACGCGGCATGCCGATGTACGCGGGAATGGCACTCGGAGCTTCCCAAGGAGCAAACCGGAGTCACTCACTGACCACACTGATGTTGCAGTGCTACCTCAATGGGCTAGCCCAAAACTGCGTGGACAATATCTACCAAGGAAGCACGAATGCCCGCAGCCATCATTACAGGCAGCGGGCACAGAAAAACCAGGCCAAGAAAAACCCACCAAACTCAGACGGTTCCTCCCGCGAATCACGGGAGTCTGACACACCTGATTTCGACGACGCAGCCTAGCGCTCGCCGGGCTCGGCGGGGTGATTCTTTGAACCTTACTTAACGCGCTTGGCGGAGTGCGCGCGATCTCCGAGCTGGCGAGTAAATTCCCACGCGTCAGAGACAATGGTGTGAAGATCCGTGCGCTGCGGGTTCCAGCCCAGCTCAGACTTGATGCGTTCAGAAGAGGCAATCAACGTTGCTGGGTCGCCCGCACGGCGCGGAGCCACCTCTGCAGGGATAGGATGTCCGGTAACTTCCCGGCAGGTTTCAACAACCTGCTTGACCGAGTAACCATCACCGGAGCCCAGGTTGAAGATTCGGTGCTCACCGGCAGCGTTCGCTTCCAGCGCCAACATGTGGGCATCAGCCAGATCGCGAACGTGGATGTAGTCGCGCACCGCCGTGCCATCGATGGTGCTCCAGTCATCACCGAACATGAAAATCTTGTCGCGGTGGCCCAGTGCAACCTGCAGTACGATTGGGATGAGGTGGGTTTCAACCTCACGGTTTTCACCGATCTGACCATAAGCGCCGGCAACATTAAAGTAGCGCAGCGAAGTTGCGCCTAAGCCATAAGCCTTGGCATAAGAGGTGATCATGTAATCAATGGCTAGCTTTGACGCGCCATAAGGGTTGGTTGGCTGGGTCGGCATATCCTCAGTAATTGGAACCTGCTCAGGCTCGCCATACGTAGCGGCGGTGGAGGAGAACACCAGGTTATTCACCTCATTGGCGCGCATTGCTTCCAGCAGCGTCAAGGTGGTGACAACATTGTGCTGCCAATATTCCGCAGGCATCTCCACAGACTCACCGACAAGAGAACGTGCTGCGAAGTGCACAACGCCATCAAATCCACCCTGGCTGAGTACCTCCGTGACTACATCGGCAACGTCGCCTTCCACCAGTGTCGCCTCGGCAGGAACCGCTTCCCGGTTACCAGTCGAAAAATTATCAATGATGGTGACATCGTGGCCAGCTTCCACCAGAGTCGCGGCGCACACGCTGCCGACATATCCGGCGCCACCAGTAACGAGCAATTTCATGTCAGACCTACCAAACACATTGGAAACAAAGGAAAGAAAACTACGCTGCGCTGAAGCTTCACTTAAAAACCACAAGGGGCCCGAACCCCGTTAAAGGTTCGAACCCCAGAGCACTAGGGCAGTGAGCCCTAACAATTGAGCGGGGGAAGACTAGCGTACTGCCACGCGAATCGCGTGGGCGTAATCGTCTTTCAATTGTACCGTTCCACCCTCAGCATTGGTGAGAGTGACAACGCCGCCTTCTTGACGCACCGTCACAGTCGCGCCCACATTCATGCCGGCAGCGTACAGGTTCTTAAATGCATCACCGTCATACTGGATGATCTCATTGATCTGCGTAATAGTTGCCTCAACGTCTTCACCATGAGGCAGATCAATCGCGCGCTTATCATCATTAAACGGTGCAGAGACTGCTCCGAGCTTCTCCAAACCTGGAATTGGGTTACCAAATGGAGAAAGCGATGGGTCCTCGATGACAGCAACGACGCGGCGCTCCACGTCTTCACTCATCACGTGTTCCCAACGGCACGCCTCATCATGAACCTGGTGAATGTCAAGCCCCAAAACGTCCGTGAGCAGGCGCTCTGCCAGACGGTGCTTACGCATAACGGAAGTAGCGTGCTCGCGGCCCTCGGTGGTTAAGTCAAGGCTGCGGTCTGGAAGTACGTGCAGCAAGCCGTCGCGCTCCATACGGGCGACCGTCTGGGATACGGTTGGGCCGGACTGCTCGAGGCGCTCGGCAATGCGCGCGCGCAGAGGGGTAATGCCTTCTTCTTCAAGTTCATAGATGGTGCGCAGATACATCTCAGTGGTATCGACTAAGTCCCTCACGTGGCGACCCTTTCAGCAACAAAGAAAATAATTAATTACTTACACACTAGCGCACTTTTCCCGCTGAGACTTTTAGGACTGACTTTTAGTCTCGGCGCAAAAGTTGTGCCTATGTGGTGTTATTGGATTGTTTGATAGATGGCGGCGGATATAAAAGTTTTTCTTTAAATTTAGCACACAGGGGCGAATCTGTGCCATTGTGTGGGATGTGCAGGACTTTATTCCGGCACAGTCTGCCAAGACCGAAAAATCCACCGGCACTCACCGTGATGTGGCGCCGATGGACAGTTCGTTTTAAGCGAAGATTTGCCGTCTGTAGTTTACAGAGCGTACTCCCGCAGACGTGCGGCACGGTTACCGTCACGCAGCTTGGCCATTACTTCACGCTCTATCTGGCGCACGCGCTCACGGGATAGGCCGAACTTGCGGCCAATTTGGTCCAAAGTGCGAGGCACACCGTCATCGAGGCCGTAGCGCAAGCGGATAACATCCTGCTCACGTTCCTCGAGGGTTTCGATGACATCGCGGATATCGGAGTGGCGCATGGAAGCTACAACCGCTGTCTCAGCGTCAGTGGCCTCGGCGTCTTCAATGAAGTCACCCAGTGGAGCTTCTTCATCTGCGCCGACCGGCATGTCGAGTGATACTGGGTCACGGGACTGACGAAGCAACATTTCAATCTTGTTCTCTTCGATACCGGACTCTTCCGCCAGCTCCTCATTCGTAGCCTCACGGCCCAGGGACTGGTACATCTCACGCTTGATGCGGGAGAGCTTGTTTACCTGTTCGACGAGGTGGACTGGAAGGCGGATGGTGCGTGACTGGTCGGCCATGCCGCGGGTAATAGCCTGACGGATCCACCAGGTTGCATAGGTGGAGAACTTGAAGCCCTTGGCGTAGTCGAACTTCTCCATTGCGCGGATAAGTCCGAGGTTTCCCTCCTGGATGAGATCCAGCAGCGGCATGCCGCGACCGGTGTAGCGCTTGGCCAAAGAAACTACGAGGCGCAGGTTTGCTTCCAGCAGGTGGGAGCGTGCCTTCTTGCCTTCCTTCACCAAAATCTTCATATCGCGCTTTTCTGCGCGGGTGAGCTTGTCTGCATTTGCAAGCTTGTACTCGGCGTAAAGGCCGATTTCAATCGCCTGTGCCAGCTCAACTTCATCTTCTGCAGAAAGTAGTGCTGTCTTACCAATTCCGTTGAGGTAAACACGCACTAGGTCTGCGGAAGGATTGTCATTGGTTTGGCCACGGCGGGAACCGCGGTCAACTTCCTTTTCATTCTTATCTGAAGCGTCATGGGAATTCTGGGCAGATGCGTCTGTCATCGTTGGCCTCCTGAATTAATCGCCGGTTACATAATGTCCAACGGCACTGAATGCTGATTAGTTCCCACGCGATAAAAATCGTTCTCCCACACCGGAAAAAGACACCCTGATTGGGGGTAAGGGTTGCCTAAGTTGTTTACGTCTCAACAAGAACAGTAAAGGGTCCGTCGTTGACTGAGGCGACTTTCATCATCGCGCCAAAGCGTCCCTCTTCGACATGAATATCCCGCGCACGCAGACTTTCAATCACCTTGTAGATGATTGGTTCGGCGTCAGGACCAGCTGCCGCATCGGACCATGAAGGGCGACGGCCTTTGGCCGTGCGACCATAAAGGGTGAATTGACTCACCACGAGGACTGGGGCGCCCGTGGACTCCACGGAAGTCTCGCCATCGAGGATGCGAAGCTCGGCAATCTTGCGAGCCATAGTGGCAATCTTGTTGTCCAACACCGCCGGATCTTCTTTGCCCGCCGCGATATCTTCATTGGAGACTCCGATGAGCGCTAGCAGCCCGCCAGTCTCCGGAGCGTCGAAAGAGCCAATGACTTCATCGTCGACTGTGACGGAAGCAGAAAGACAACGAGTTAATACTGCACGCACGTGGAAGGGAGTCCTTTCTTAGGAACTTAGGCGGAAAGAGATTGGTTCTTAGAGCACCGGGCCGAGTTCGGTGGGGTAGAGGAAGCCATGGCGCACGAGGTCGGTGATGGCCGGAATCGCTGCGGTGAGAAGCTCCTCGGAGTCGAAGTCATTGGCCACGGCATAAAGCTCGATGGTCTCGCGCAGGTTGAGCCCTTGCGGGTTGAGCCCGGCAACGATGGAAGCAACGTGTTCATCGACCTCATGCGTCCACCGTGGCCCCTCGGTGCGGGTTAAACGCATGGTTGCGCGGCTGAAACCGAAGCCAACTTCAGCATTGGCCAAGGCAATATCCTCGCGGGCAACACCTGGGCGTAAGCCGAATTGCTTGTCACCAATTTCATCCGGCAAGAGATTGCGCAGCCAAGCTGAGCGCATGAAGTGCTCTTCGATTTCTGGCCCTAGGGCGTCATCGAAAGCCTGCGGGATTTCTTCCGCAGTGACCTCAGACGGTAGTGAATCATCAATGCGCTGCAAGGCGACAAAACCGAAGCCAATTCCGGTGACATCATTGTCGCGGAAGTGCTCCAACCACAGTCGAGCGCGTTCGCGACCCTCAGTGCTGCGCGGGTCAATGGATTCATCTTTGAGCCAGGTAGATACATACAGGGCCGGGTCTGCGACATCACGCTGCAAAACCCAGGCACTCACTCCGGTCTTCGGAATCCAGGAAGCAACGCGCTGCTGCCACGCCGCATCGGAAGTATGCACCCAGGCGGCCAACAGGTGTGCAGTGCCGCCGGGGTTGAGGTGCTCAGCGGCCTCGGAGATAACCAGTTCGCTCGCGCCATCTAAGTTGAGGCCGGAGTCACGGTAGACATGTCCTACTTCTGGAAGGCCCACCACGAATGGCGGGTTAGCCACAATGCGGTCAAAGCGCTCGCCTGCGACTGGCTCAAACCAGCTGCCGTGGCGAAAATCGACGTTCTTCGCGCCGGTGGTGGCAATCGTTGCCTGCGCTAGGGCCAGTGCTCGCTCGTGGACATCAGTGGCCACGATATTCTCTGCGCTGCCAAGCTGGCCAAGTAGTTGCACGCCCGAACCGGTGCCCAAGTCCAACACGGAGTGAACCGGGGTGGTGGGAGTGGTGCGCAGCAGGGACAAACTCGCCGCCCCAACACCGAGGACGTGGTCAGGGCCAGGGACATGCTCGACTACCGAGGCATCCACGTCGGAGAACACCCAGCGGTTTGTGCCATCAATAATGTGGGAGCGAATATCTAAAGCAATGCGGATTACCCCGTTGGAATCAGCAAGGGCAATGTTGGCATCGACAAGCTTTGTTGCAAGAACGGAGCCTACCGCCGCGGCTAAATCCGTGGCTGGTGCCGGCTGATGCAACAAAAATAACTTGATGAGCAGATCCATCTGCGTGTTTGTGCTGGTGGCTACCTCGACCGCTGCCGGTTCACCACGATAAAGCGCCTCGGTCGCCTGCGGGCCTAAATGCGCGGCGATGCCATGGGTATTAAACCCTGCTTCTTCAAAGACATCCACCAATTCCTGCGCGATGGAATGTAGCGGAACCTGCGGGTTGAGTGGCGGGCAAAATTCGGGCATCTATTTGTCCTTTGAAGAATTGGGGTTATCGGTATCTACATGGTCAATAATGTCAGATTCACGGCGCGGGGAGTCAGTGTATTCCAACTGTGGATTGTTACCCGCCGCTAGTGCCTCTGCACGGGCTTGGCGGGCAAGCGCCGGCTTATAAGTATTGCGCTCACGCGGGTCGCGCTTTTGACCCCGGGCATTGGCAAAGACCACAGCAATCCAGGGCAGGGGAATGGTGATGGCGGAAATGAACGCGCCCAAAAGCCACGCGTTATAGGCATAGATGACCCATACCGTAAGAAGTAGCGAGGGAACACGCAGAAACATCAATATGCCGTAGCCGATTTCCCTGCGATGACGGTCTTGCCCAGGTGAAACTTCGGCGTCTGTGATCAACACAGACTCCTTGCGTTTCCACCAGGGCTTGGCACTGGATTTGCCTTTGCCTTTATTTTGACCGGAACTCATGGTTTTCAAGCCTAGACCCAATCACCGCCCAAATTCGATACGGCCCTACCTGCGGCTTGCCCATTTGGTGGGGTTTTGGGGCAAGATAGAGGGCGTGAGTACGACGACAAAGACTATTGAGAGACCAGACATCCGTGAGGATGTAAGCAACACCGACGATGACACCCCTAAGTTCTTTCACTACGTCAACAAGAACCAGATTGTGGACTCGGCTGTGTCCGGCAAGATGGTTGTTGCGTTGTGCGGGGAGACCTTCCCGGTGACCAAACAAGCCAAGCCGGGTTCGCCGGTCTGCCCTGATTGCGAACGGATTTACAAGGGCCTGCGTCGAAAGTGAGTGCACAGACTTCCAGGAACAAGGGTCAACTACGTGCCTGGCAGCAAGCCGCACTTGATAAGTTTCTTGCCACCAAGCCGAAAGACTTCATGGCGGTGGCAACCCCGGGCGCGGGTAAGACTACTTTCGCGCTGCGCGTTGCAACGGAGCTCGTAGATTCGCGCACGGTTGAACGCGTCATCGTGGTTGTGCCGACAGAGCACCTGAAGGTGCAGTGGTCGGCTGCTGCCGCACGCGTTGGTTTGTCGCTCGATCCGCATTTCACTAACTCGTCTGCGGTTAACCCTTCCTTCGACGGCATCGTGGTCACCTATGCGCAGGTGGGCATGCACCCGTTTAAGCACCGTGCGGTGGCATCTGCCCGGCGCACTTTGGTGATCTTGGATGAGATTCACCACGCTGGTGACGCCAAGAGCTGGGGCGATGGTGTGCGTGAGGCATATGACGACGTGGTGCACCGTTTGTCCTTGACCGGTACGCCGTTTCGTTCCGATGATTCGCAGATTCCGTTCGTGCGTTATGAAGAAGATGGGGAAGGGCACTTAGTATCGCGCTCTGACCACACCTATGACTACGGGCATGCGCTTGCCGATGGCGTCGTTCGCCCCGTCGTCTTTCTCGCCTACTCCGGTGAAGCTCGGTGGCGCACGTCTGCGGGTGAAGAGTTTGCTGCACGCCTGGGGGATCCGCTCAATCCTGAGCAAACTGCGCGTGCGTGGAAGACTGCGCTGGATCCGCGCGGTGACTGGATTCCATCGGTTCTGCAGGCCGCGCACACGCGTTTGATGCAGATGCGCCGCAACATGCCTGATGCTGGTGGCCTGGTTATTGCTACTGACACGACGACAGCGCGTGCGTACGCGAAGATCCTCAAGGAGCTGTCCTCCACGCCAGTGTCGGTCATTTTGTCCGATGAGCCGGGCTCTTCTGATCGCATTCAGGAATTCTCTGACAGCCGCGATGAGTGGATGGTGGCAGTGCGCATGGTGTCTGAGGGCGTTGACGTTCCGCGTCTCGCTGTGGGTGTCTACGCAACCTCTGCTTCGACGCCACTGTTTTTCGCGCAGGCGATTGGCCGTTTCGTGCGTTCTCGTATGCCTGGTGAAACCGCATCCGTCTTCCTGCCTTCCGTGCCGCGCCTATTAGGCCTGGCGGAGAACATGGAGAAATCCCGCGACCACGTGCTCGGCAAACCTGACCGCCCGGACGACGGCTGGGATGATGACCTGCTCGCGCAAGCGAACAAGGAACAGACGGAGCCAGACCTGGAACCGTCCTATGAGTCGATCGGCGCTGATGCTGAGTTCTCAGGGCTCATTTATGACGGCTCGCAGTTCAATACCGCAGCGTTAGATTCTGATGAAGATGCTGATTTCTTGGGAATCCCAGGACTGCTTGACGCTGACCAGGTCAAGGACTTGCTGCGTAAGAAGCAGGAAGAAGAAATGGATCAGCGCGCCGCTAAAGAACGCGAAGAACGCGCCGCACAAGCAGCCGAGGAACACCGCCGCAAGATTCACGGGCTTCCGTCTTCGCCCGGTAACCGACGTCGTGCCTCAGGCAGTGACAGCGCAAACACCGATGGCGATGCGCCAGTAGCGATTGATGAAGTAACGGAGTTGCGCAAAGAGCTCAACACGATTGTCTCCATCACCGCCGGGCGCACCGGGCGCCCACACGGCGCCATCCACACTGAAGCACGTAAAGCCTGCGGCGGTCCGCCCACCGCATTGTGCAACGCCGACCAACTTCGCGAAAGAATCGAATACCTTCGCAAGTGGTAACACGCGCGCCGGGCGCGAATATGAACGTGTTCCGCAGTGTCTGTGGGAGCAAGTTCATATCCCGGGTCGGTGACGCGGCGAGGATTATCGGTAAACTGTTTCACTACACGCTCGGGCACTAGCTGGCTCCATCTGCCACAAGCTTGATTTACCAACAACCGTAAGGATTATCTTTTATGTCCAACCCAAACAATAACCCGTACGACTCCACTGGAAACTCAGGCAATTACGGCGATAATCAGCAGCCTTATGGCGAACAACCAAGCGGTGACTCCTACGGCGCTGGCGACTATGGTTCCGGCTCGGGTCTTCCTAGCTACGGTTCGGGTGCTCAACAGGGCCCAGCAGGTTCCCAACCTGGCGGCTACCAGCAAGGTGCCGGTGGCTACCAAGAGCCAAATATTGGCAGCTATGAGCAATACCAGGGCTACCAGGGTGGCGGATTCGATGACGCGCCAGTGAAGAAGTCCGGCCTCGCATTGGCTGCTTTCATCATCGGTATTATCTCCCTGCTGGCCACCATCACCGGCTTCTCCATCGTCCCCGGTATCGTCGGCATCATCGTTGCGATTATCGCTTTGGTGGTCAACCGCAAGAAGCCAAAGGAAGCCCGCCGCACCTGGATGTCTGTCCTCGGCCTGATTTTCTCCATCATTGGTGTTATCGCAACCGTACTTCTCTTTGGAATTGTGCTGGCAATCTTTGGTGACCCTGCGGTTCAAGCCTGCTGGGATAACGCAGCCACCCAGGTTGAGTTCCAGGAGTGCTTCGAAGGCCTCGTGCAGTAACCTCAATCACCCGAACTAGCTTGTAAATTGCGTCCTGCAATAGCTCGGAGTACAGCTAGTATGTAGCAAGACTGTGCACCACGTGTGCGCGCTCGGCGCCTGACACAGATTCGCTTGTGCGAAATACTGTGGCAGGCGCTGTTTTCGTGGGAAGAGCCAGCACAGCACGGCAATCTCAGAGACAATAAGAATAGCCAAAATGAATAGAAATCCATGAAGGGGAGAGGTACGCAGTGAGTGACGCGATACAGCCAAAAAAGAAGACACTGACAGTGGCTGACTGGTGGACCGCGTTTATTGCCATCAACTCCACTGCCACCCGCTGGCCGGGCGCACTGCGCGCGGCACTAGCTATTCTCATCCCCGGTAGCATCGCCATGCTCACAGGCAACAAGGAAGCTATTTTGCTCATTTGTGCCGGTGCCTTCACCGTCATCTACGGCGAGGGCATTGTCTACCGCAGACGGTGGAAAGTCATGGCTGTTGCCGGCACTTTGCTCTGGCTCGGCGCTTCCGTCGGCGCGCTCGTGGGTACCTTGGTGTTTGCTCCAGGCAACGGCCACTGGTGGCTGTTGCTCACAGCCCTCTTCGTCACCGTTTTAGGTGCGGGCGTTGTCTTTATTCAAAACGCGTTGCGCCTGCCGCCGCCGGGTGGCTTCTTCATTGTCATGGTCACCGGTGGTTCCACCATGTTGGCGCGCTCCGGAATTGATCCACTGGAAGCAGCATTTTGGCCACTGACCGCAATTGCCACCGCCTTAGTGCTGGGTATGCTGCCAGCACTTATTGATCCTCATGGTCCAGAACGCGCCACCGTTGCCACGCTGGAGCGCACGACTAAAGCCTTTGAAGAATCTAAAGATGATGAACTAGCACGCCACCACCAGGCACAGACCGCGCTAGCTACGGCGTGGGAAGCTCTTGCCGATGCCGGCATCGTCCGCGCCGGCCGCGTTGTTATCGCCTCGCAAAGTGACCTGGTGGAGCGCACGCTGAACGCGCAGCGGAGCATCGTTAAGCACAATCGCTCTGGCGTGGACGCGTCTACTGAAGCATTGTTTGAATCCGCGAACCTGCTGGACCCAGAACGTACTGTCATGCCGCACTCTAGGCCTACCGCGCGGTATCGCATCTATAGGTCGTTGACGGCTGATAGCCATGCGATGGTTACTGCCAAGAAAGTCGCTGTAGCGGGCCTTGCCACTGGTGTCATTGGTGTGGCCTTGGGCTTAAACCGACCCGACTGGGGAGTTATCTCGGCCTTGCTGATTCTGCAGAACGGCCCAGAGAAAATCCCTGGCACTATCCGCGGCACCCACCGCGTGCTGGGCTCCATCTTGGGCCTGGGACTGTTCGCCCTGTTCTACCTCTTTGGTGTTGAAGGCTGGACGCTGCTGGCTGCGCTGGCAATTTGTCAGTTCTTTGCCGAAATCATGGTGGTAAAGAATTACGCCCTGTGTGTTATTTTCTCCACGCCGCTGGCGCTGCTCATGGGTGGTATTTCTGAACCACTCGGTGACTTGGTTGTCTCCCGTATCGCGGAAATCGCATTGTCGGTAGCATTCGCGTTCTTGGTGCTGTGGTTTATGAGCAACGGTTCCAAGGCACGCGAATACATGCGCCTGCAATTGCGTAGCTACCAATCCATGTCCACCGTGCTGGGCAGCCTTCTGACGGGCAAACCCGATGACGCGCTGGTTCAGCGCCGCGACCTGCAATACGAGCTGTTGTCTGAGCGCCGCGCCATCCAGACTTTGGCACTGGACCACCCCGAACAAGCGCAACAGCACTGGGAAAAGCACCGCGCTATCCAGCATGCCGGATATGAAATCTTGGACTATTGCTCACTTAGCCCCAACGTGATGATGGAATACGGCGCATTGGGCACGCTTATTGAGTCCGTCCGGAAGGTCGCGCCCACGGAATCCGGAACGCAGTAGGCGGCGTGAGGGCCGTTTTCAGCGCTCAGACGCCGTACCTGTGGATAACTTGGGCCTTTGGGTGACGTGTCAACGTAGTTATCCACAGATTTTTAGACTTGCTCTGGTGCG
>JAUNRU010000011.1:2201-45765 GCA_030535535.1 Corynebacterium casei | reverse complement strand
CGGCAGCTGGATCAGCTTCAGCTGGTGCCTCTTCGGAGGGAGCTTCTGGGGCATTCGTAGCTTCATCGCCAAGCTCTTCTGCAACTTCTTCTTCGGAAGGAATACCCAAGTCAACGTTGCCTACAGAAACCTGAACGGCGTTGGTGTTGCCCACGAAGATGAGGTCGGTGCCGTTGGTGCCTTCAGTAATAACATCCAACGGCTCAATATCGAACCATTCACCCCAAGAGCCATCCTCCTGCTCCGCGCGAACGAAAGCAGCGACATCCTTCTGTCCCTGCCAAGTCAGCGCGAACATGGAGAAAGGATCATCCTGGCGGAATTCCTTGACCGCACGTGGGCCGGCGCCTTCGCCCTGGGAAGCGATAGCTGGATCATCAACCACGACGGTGTCACCGTCGCCGAAGTTAGCAGAGGACGAGGTCGCGTCAATCGGACCTGAACCGCCTGCTTGAGTGTTCAGAATCTGGTTGCCTCCGAAAGCGGCAGCCGCAGCTACTGCAATGGCCGCGAGCGTCGCGGTCACCGGGGTAGCCCACGTTGACTTCGTGGGAACGAGTCGGCGTCGTTGTTGCACTGGAATCTCCCTATCAGTTACTTCGCCCTCAACAAGTGATGTCCTGCCAGGGTTTCGAGGATGCGGTTGCCGGCGCTTCCTCGAAGGCCGTATGGATGCGGCCAAAGTGATGCTAGTAAACAGCTGGAGCCAATGATACAGGTGTGAATAGAGTGAAGCATGTTGAAAATGGCGGCGTGTCGAAGCTTCCTTCTCGCTCATTGCGTGCCATCGCAGCAAAAGAAAGTGAATCTAATAGGCTGTCACCTATGACCAACCTTGATAAGACTTATGATCTCATCGTCGTCGGCTCGGGCTTTTTCGGCCTTACCGTGGCAGAACGCGCCGCTACACAGTTGGGTAAGCGCGTTTTGGTAATTGAGCGACGCAACCATTTGGGCGGCAACGCATACTCTGAACCAGAACCAGAAACCGGTATTGAGGTTCACAAGTACGGTGCACACCTTTTCCACACTTCCAATAAGCGCGTGTGGGACTACGTCACCCAGTTCACCGAATTTACGGACTACCAGCACCGCGTCTTCGCCATGCACGATGGCACCGCCTACCAGTTCCCAATGGGCCTGGGTCTGATCAACCAGTTCTTTGGCAAGTACTACTCCCCAGATGAAGCACGTGAGCTCATCAAGGAACAGTCCGCGGAAATGAACGCGGAAGATGCTCAGAACCTGGAAGAAAAAGCCATCTCTTTGATTGGCCGTCCGTTGTATGAGGCCTTCATCCGTGACTACACGGCAAAGCAGTGGCAGACTGATCCGAAGAACTTGCCCGCGGGCAATATCACCCGTCTGCCAGTGCGTTATACCTTTAATAACCGCTACTTCAATGACACCTATGAAGGTCTGCCGGTCAACGGCTACACCGCGTGGTTGGAGAACATGTGCACGTCGGAGCTTATCGATGTCGTACTCGACACCGATTGGTTTGAGGTTCGTGAGCAGGTGCGCGCCGCGTCCCCTGAGGCACCAGTTGTTTACACCGGTCCACTGGACCGCTACTTCGACTTCTCTGAAGGTGACCTTGGCTGGCGCACCTTGGACTTCGACATGGAAGTCCTCAACACTGGCGACTTCCAGGGCACCTCTGTGATGAACTACAACGATGCTGATGTTCCTTACACCCGCATCCACGAGTTCCGTCACTTCCACCCTGAGCGTGACAAGCAGTACCCATCTGACAAGACCGTCATCATGAAGGAATACTCCCGCGCAGCTGAGAAGGGCGATGAGCCTTATTACCCGATCAACACCCCAGAAGACCGTGAGATGTTGACCAAGTACCGTGAGCTCGCTGCCAAGGAAGCCCGTGAGAACAATGTTTTGTTCGGCGGTCGCCTGGGCACCTACCAGTACCTGGACATGCACATGGCCATTGGTTCAGCCCTGTCCATGTTCGATAACAAGCTTGCGCCTTTCTTCACCGAAGGCAAGGCGCTTGAGCAGGAGCGCGGTCACTAAAGCTCTGTAGCAATCAATCACAGGCAAAGCCGCCTGCCATTACCTCCGTATTAACCTCGGGTTATGGCAGGCGGCTTTGCTATTGAATTCATCGTCGATGCTTGCGGCGATAGCGATATATGGCCAGCACACGACGCAGTAGGTGCGAACAGCCACTGAGGATAAACGCCCAGCCGAGAGGATATAAGAGTCCAAGGAAAAAGATTGCACCTTCATCAGGCAAGGGCCCCATGTACCGAACCAGAAATGCGCCTACGGCGACGTAGGCAATATCAATCCAGAAGGTGCCCACCTTTGTGTAAGCGAGTGGGACAGCAAGCGGCAAAGAGCCGATACTGACCAGGATGAGCATCAAAGCCAGCGCGATGATCCCAGAATCATGAATGAATAAAGAAGCAAGGGCGATGAGCGTTCCGATTGCAGCAACGGCTAGCTCCGGAATGGGAAAAGTTAGAACTTTCTGCTCGTGCATTTTTGGTCTTCAATGCTCATTGGCACACATCCTATGTTTTGAGAGCTTCGCGTGATGTAAAGCGAGACTAGCGCACTTGCCAGGGCTCATGAGGGATTGATTAAGGGGTGAAATGTCGCTTTGTGTTCGAAGTGGACGTCGAATTAGGTTCAACCAATGATTAAGAGTTTCGGCTCGGGGGTGGGCAATGTCGCGTGCAGTTCATAAAATGTACACAAAATTCTTTACTAGTCAAAAGCGTTTTGGGCTAAGAAGTTTTACAGCTCTTACCTGGCGTTTCGCTTGAGTAAACCGGTTGAAGTTGACGGGTGTCAAGTGGTAGAAAAGTAATGGGTTTGAGCCAACTATTTGACAGCTCCCACGGGTTTGGCTAAAGTTAACGATAGGTTAACAAAAGGTTGAATCTAGAAAAGCTAGATTGCCTGTCACCCAATATCAGAAAGTGAGTGGGGGGAAAGAAATGTTTATTGTTAATAATGAGTCCCGATTCGAAACTCTTCGTCAAGATTTGCACGAGGCGTACGGGCACGCTCATGACGCAAAGTCCATCGATGCAAAGCTCGATGAGATCATTGAGAAGCACAAAAGCAAGGCCATTCTGGACGACTACATCGCTGTTCTGGTTGAGCGCGAAGCAACTGAGTTCTTCGGCGCACACCGTGTTCATGTCCGTTTCGCAGCGGGCCTCAACACTGACCTTGTTACCGCAGCAATCGCATTGACCAAGAAGCATGCAGGAGACGCGCTCGTTGTTGATGGCGCAGTCTCCCACCCAGAAAATGAGACCGAAAGCCACATGGCTTATGTCCTGGGTGAACGTGGACTGGACGCACGTGGCCGCCACGTAGAAGACGTCCGCACCGTTTCCATGCCGGACTACATCGTCTACCTGGGCGCAGACGCCCCACGTGATGAAGCTGGCAAGGACATCAAGATTTGGCCAATCGCACACGCTGAATCCATGGAACAGACCCGCGAACTCGCGGATGACCTTGAAGCACGCGTGCTTTACATGCTCAACAAGCTTGGCATCACGCCACAGACTGAGCAGGTAAAACTCACCGCATAAAGCGGCTGAGTGAAACAAGGCTAGAACAAGCACTGCTTAAACAAAGCGACGCCGGTGATGACAATGTCACCCGCGTCGCTTTCTGCATGGTTGGGTACATGGACCCAACTCCGACCGATTTTCACCAGCCTGATGCGCGTTGAGCAAGGTAAACCACAGTGGTAACCAGTACTGTGAATGTTTGAAGACTGTAGTGAAATGGGAGAATTGAAACCATCGTGACAGCAAACAACACTGTTTCTGACAATGCCGCTGATACCAACGCTGCTTCGAGCACCGTTGAAGCAGTTCAGCGCATTCTATTGCCAAAGCGTGGCGAGCCCTTTGATGTCCGCATGCTGTACATCATCGAAGCGGAACAAAACCGCGAGCGCCTGCGCTGGTCCGACCGCACTTCGCTGACGGTTCCCGCTGGTGAAGAAGTCTCTTTCCAGACTTACTTCAACGCATTCCCAGCGTCCTACTGGCGCCGCTGGTCCCAGCTTGACTCGATCATCTTGGCCCTCGACATCGAAGGCGAAGCAAATATTTCCATCTACCGCTCCAAGCAGGACGGCCAGCGAATTTCCATGGCCAACCACCTGGTAGACAGTGGACACCACGAGTTCGAGTTGAAGCTGAAGAACTTTGAGGACGGCGGCTGGCTGTGGTTTGACGTCACCGCGGAATCTGAGGCGACTATCTCGCAGGCCGCATGGTGCGCACCTTCTGCACCTGGGCAGCAGACCATGCCGGATGGCTCCACCATTGAGCCTTCGGAAAAGCGCGTTTCTGTTGGTATTCCAACCTTCAACCGCCCAACCGATGCTGTTGCAGCATTGCAGGCGCTGGCAGAAGACCCAGTTGTAGACGGCATCATTGACTTTGTTCTCATGCCGGACCAAGGCAACCAGCACCCAGCTGATGAGCCAGGCTATGACGAGGCAGTGGCGCACTTCGGCGAGCGCTTCCGTGAATTCCGCCAGGGCAACCTCGGCGGTTCCGGCGGCTACTCCCGCATCATGTTTGAGGCTTTGGAAAACACCGATTCACCATTCATCTTGTACATGGATGATGACATCGCAATTGAACCAGACTCCATCCTGCGCGCGGTCCAGGCAGCACGTTATGCAGCCAGCCCAATCATCGTTGGTGGACAGATGCTCAACCTGCAGGAACGCAGCCAGCTGCGCACCACCGGTGAGCAGGTCAACCGCGGTGACTTCATGTGGGGCGCGGCCCCTCACGCGGTCTATGACCACGACTTTGCCAAGTACCCACTGTCCGCCATCGGTGATGCCCAAAGCCATAAGGACCCAGGTGCCTATGACTCCCGTGCACTGCACCGCCGCGTCGATGTTGAGTACAACGGCTGGTGGATGTGCCTGTTCCCACGCGTAGTTGCTGAAACCAACGGCCAGCCATTGCCACTGTTTATTAAGTGGGATGACACCGAATACTCCCTGCGCGCCGCAGCTAACGGCTTCCCAACCGTAACTTGGCCAGGCGCTGCTATCTGGCACATGGCGTGGGCTGACAAGGATGACGCGATTGACTGGCAGGCATACTTCCACCTGCGCAATCGCCTCATTGTTGCCGCGCTGTACCACGACGGTGACGCCAAGGGCATTACCCGTTCCATCTTCAAGTCCACCTTGAAGCACACCATGTGCATGGAATATTCCACCATGGCTATCCAGATTGAAGCCATGAAGGACTTCCTCGCAGGCCCGGACCAACTCTTCGACATCCTCGAGTCGTCCCTGCCCCGCATTGCTAAGCTGCGCTCCAACTACTCGGATGCAGTCATCATCAACTCTGCTGACCAGCTGCCAGCACCGACCGGCGCGCCGGGTGTCCCAACCCAAAACATTGGTGGACGTCTGGCCAAGCTGAAGAAGATTCCATGGGCAGTCAAGGGGCTTAAGCACTTGGTTTCCAAGGAAGACCCACGCCACCACGAGGCGCCACAGCTTAACCTCACCCCTGAGGAAGCACGCTGGTTCACCTTGTCCCGCGTAGATTCCGCGACCGTCTCCACCGCAGGTGGCACTGGCGTGGCATTCCGCAAGCGCGACCGTGACCTGGCACGTGACTTGGTTGAGCAGACGCGTGAACTGTTCAGCGATATTGAGGACAATTTTGATGACATGCGTCGTGTTTACCGCGAAGCACTCCCAGAGCTGACCTCCCGTGAGTCTTGGAGGAAGATCTTTGAGTAGCCTCGACAAACTCAGCACCGCAGAATCCCGCATTCTGGAAAACATCCAGAATGTTGCCTTCGATGAACCGGGCGTTTTGCCCACCGCTCGAGGGCTCAGCCACATGGGCGAGCACGCCTTGGGCTGGATGGGTTTGTCAGCACTCGGTTGGAGCCTGGACAAGAAGCGTCGTCGGCAGTGGATTGCTGTTGGTGCCTCGGCTTTTACCGCACATGCGGCGTCTGTGGTTATCAAGCGAATTGTGAGGCGTAAGCGTCCGGATTATTCTTACGTGCGCGTAGGAGTTGGAACTCCGTCGAAATTGTCGTTTCCTTCTTCCCACTCCACCTCGACTACTGCCTTTTTGGTTGCCGTCGCGCGCCTGTATGGAACCCCCGCGCCACTCGTTGGCGTTCCGATTATGATGCTGTCGCGCATGGTGCTCGGCGTTCACTACCCAACGGATACTGCACTGGGTGCTGCGTTGGGTGCCGCAACCGCTGAGGTAATCACTCGTTATGAAAGGAAAACTGCATGACCGAGAAGCCTGAAACCTTTGAAGGTGACGGCCAGCAGAAGTTTTTCCACCCTGAGCCACACACCCAGGGTATTGAGGACTCCCGCAAGCGCCAGCCACCAAAGAATCTTGCCGATGGCATGATTAAGGCACTGCGTCCAAAGCAGTGGGTTAAAAACGTTCTGGTTCTGGCGGCACCCGCTGCTGCCGGTGCCGATGCTCTGTTCCACACCCGCACTTTGCTCGACGTGCTCTTGGCTTTTGTTGTCTTCTGTCTGGGCGCATCGTCGATCTACCTGATCAATGACGCGCGTGACGTGGAAGCTGACCGTGCACACCCAACCAAGCGTTTCCGCCCAATTGCTGCTGGTGTGCTGCCAGTAAACCTGGCTTATGTCATGGCGGTTGTCCTCATTGTTGCCGCGGTTGGTCTGTCCTTCCTGGCAACCTCTGGCCTGCAGTTAGCACTGGTCATCGCGGTGTACATCGCGCTGCAGCTGGGTTACTGCTTCGGTTGGAAGCACATGCCGGTGATTGATATCGCCCTGGTTTCCTCCGGCTTCATGCTGCGTACGATGGCCGGCGGTGTCGCTGCTGGTATTGACCTCTCCCAGTGGTTCCTGCTGGTAGCCGCATTCGGTTCGCTGTTTATGGCATCCGGTAAGCGCTACTCAGAAATCCTTCTGGCGGAGCGCACCGGTGCGCAGATTCGTAAGTCTTTGGCGGGTTACACCCCGACCTACTTGCGTTTCGTATGGACCTTGTCCGCGACCGCAGTGGTGATGAGCTATTCCCTGTGGGGCTTCCAGTTGGCTAATGAGACTGAGGGCTGGGCTGCTATCTGGTACCAGATCTCCATGGTTCCGTTCACCATCGCCATCTTGCGCTACGCAGCTGATGTTGACCGCGGCCGCGGTGGCGCACCTGATGAAATCGCGCTGGAAGACCGCACTCTGCAAATCCTTGCACTGCTGTGGCTGGCATGTATCGCGATGGCGGTCTACATCTTCCCGATCTTGATGTAGTTACTTCGCACAGTAGGTTTAGATTGACGCCTCACCTGGGAAATTTCACCCGGGTGGGGCGTTTTCTATGTGGTGCGGGAAACAAAGATAGCGGGGCTTGTGTGTCAGTTTCCCCGGTTGGGTAGCACCGAGTAATCTTTGGAATCATGCATCATGCCCCATCCCGTACTTTGGTAGAGCGCCAGTCCACATGGTGGGCTTTCGGCACAGCTCTCATTGTTGGTGTTGTGGCATTTATTGTGGGCTACCAGCGGCGCTGGATGTCTGACGATGGCCTGATCGTACTGCGTACCGTCCGCAACCTGCTTGCGGGCAACGGTCCAGTCTTTAATGTTGGCGAACGCGTCGAAGCGAATACTTCTACGTTGTGGCAGTACTTGATCACAGCTGGCCATGTGATTACCGGTCAAGAGCTATCCGTCGTGGCACTGTATGGCGCACTGGGATTGTCCGTGTTGGCAGTCATTATTGGCTGCTGGGCCACCGCGCGGTTGTATAAACCAGCAACGGGGCCGCACGCCGCGCCAGTACATTGGTCGACCTGGACTGTCATTCCCGCAGGTGTGCTGGTCTATATCGCACTTCCACCAGCCCGTGATTTTTTCACCTCCGGCTTGGAGTGGGGTTTGTCCATCTTCTACCTCGCGGTGCTGTGGGCACTGCTGTTGTGGTGGGCGGGCCGCGCTGATGGCACTAAGAATCTGGATGTTTCAGCTTATGTTCTGGCCTTTTGGGCCGGGTTGAGCTGGCTGGTTCGCCCAGAGCTCGCACTGTATGGCGGCTTCGCCGGTATCGCGTTGTTTATCGCGCACCGACACTGGAAGAACTGGCTGCTCATCTTGGTCGTTGCACTGCCAATCCCAGGCGGCTACCAAATCTTCCGCATGGGCTACTACGGATTGCTCACCCCACACACCGCCGTGGCCAAGTCCGCGAGTGATTCACAGTGGGGCTCAGGGTTTAACTACCTGCAAGACTTCGTCAGCCCTTACTGGTTGTGGCTGCCAATCTTGGTTCTGGCCATTGTTGGGTTCTTTGCCCTGGCGCGTCCGCTTTCAATGGCAGGCCGCAGCAGGCATTCTCGGGCAGCGGCAGCGGTAGCGGGGGAGAATACGCCAAAGGGTTCTGCGCCAAAGGCTGGTTTGTTCAATCAGCCGTGGATGAACCAGGCGTGGATGGATCAGGCGCGTTCAGAAAAAGCCGCTGTGATTGTCATGGTTGGCTGCGCGTTGCTGCACTTTTTGTATGTGCTGCGCGTGGGCGGTGACTTCATGCATGGCCGCATGTTCTTGTTGCCACTATTTGCTGTGCTGCTGCCAGTATTCGTGCTGCCGTTGAACCAGTTTGGAAGCATCCTCATTGGTGCTGTGATTACCGGCGGTATCGCGCTGTGGTCATTGATTATTGCGTACCGCGGGTTGCCGAATGACTGGTCAGAGTTTGATACCGGCCGGGTTATCGTGGACGAGCGCGAGTTCTGGACTTATGCCACCAACCGCGAACAAGGTGATCCGCCAATGAATGAGGCGGATTTCCATGGCTCACCATTCTTGGAAGGCTGGGATGAAGGTATCGCAGCGCTCGAAGAGGGTGACGCCATGATGCTGCGCATCTTGACCGCGCGTGACCCGAATGAGTTTGACTGGTTGCCGTTGGAGCGCGATGAGAACCGGGACGGTGATCCAACGCTGTACCTGGTGAACATGGGTATGTCTTCCATGAATGCACCATTGAATGTTCGTGTTCTGGACAATATTGGTTTGGCCACGCCGCTAGCCGCGCGCCAGCCACGCATTGAAGATGGCCGCGTCGGACATGACAAGAATCTGGACCGCATTTGGCAGGTTGCGGATTCTGCCGTGGACCTGAATGAGTTGCCAGAGTGGATTGATAAAGAGGACGCGGAAGCTGCACGCGCGGCGTTGCAGACGGAAGAATTCCAAAAACTTTTCGCCACTTACCGCGACCCGCTGACGGTGGGACGCTTCTTTAGCAATATCGCATTTGCTCTTGGTGATGGTCGCACGCTGCAGCTATCTTCCGACCCTTATGACTATCTTCCACAGGATTGGTCTGAGCAGTAGTATCTGCCAGCGAATTTTCATAGACTATTAATCTCGCTTAAAGTGCGTTACGCTAGAAACATCGCTGTTATCATTTCGTGATGTTAACGCTTTGAGGTCTTTCGCCGATAGGTAATAAGTAGATAAAAATCGCGACCTGGACGTTGTGTAAAAATTTTAGGAGTAACATGAAGTTCCTTACTGCCACCAGCATGGGCTTGTATCGCCGTGCCATCGCCGTGGTGGCCGCGATCATAATGGTTGCATCTGTCGTCAGCGTCGCTGGCGCCCCAAAGGCAGAAGCTGCGAACCGTGACTGGCTGCGCCCTGACGCAACTGGTCACTGCACCTGGGACTCCGTCGGCTGGTGGGTTCAGCGCTGTGACGTTTGGTCTGATTCCATGGGACGTACCATCCCAGTTCAGATCCAGCCCGCAAAGCGTGGCGGTAACGCAGGTTTGTACTTGCTCGACGGTCTGCGTGCAACCAACAAGACCAATGCTTGGGTCAATGACGTTAATGCAGCGCGTTTGTATGAGCCGCACAACATCACCCTCGTTATGCCAGTTGGTGGCGCAGCGTCTTTCTACGCTGACTGGAATGGCCCAGCAACCTATGACTTGGGTCAGTCCGTTAACTACCAGTGGGAAACCTTCCTTACTCAGGAGTTGAAGGGCTACGTCCAGCGTCAGTTCGGTGTCTCTCCGACCAACAATTCCATTGCTGGTTTGTCCATGGGTGGCACGGCTGCCATCACTTTGGCTGGTAAGCACAATGACCAGTTCCGTCAGGCACTGTCTTACTCCGGCTACTTGGCAACATCCATGCCTGGTGCGCAGACTCTGATGCGTCTGGCTTTGCTGGATGCGGGTGGATTCAACCTGAACGCAATGTACGGTTCGATGATCAACCCACGTCGCTTTGAAAATGATCCTTTCAATCAGATTGGCAATCTGCACAACACTGACGTGTATGTCTCCGCAGCATCCGGTATTCCGGGTCCTGCAGACGCAAATTATCCGTGGAATCTGGCAATTTCTGGCGCCATTCTAGAAGCGGTGGCAATGACCAGTACGCGCCTGTGGGACACCAAGGCTCGTGCCATGGGCGTTAATTTTGCCTCGGACTACCCAGCGACTGGCTTGCACAACTGGGCACAGTTTGGCGGGCAGCTGTCCAAGACTAAGGGGCGCGTCCTGGACGTTATGAACGCGTGGTAGAAACCGCGAAGACGGTTTCTACATAACCGGAAATTTTTAAATAGCCGCATCCCTGTCTCTCACTGCAGTGAACGTGAGAAGGCAGGGATGCTGTGGTTTTATTGCCTTGGTGGGGTGTGTCGCCCGCGGCAAAGTCTGAAGTTCAACTTAAACTTGAGCACACAACAGACAGCTCACAATACTTAAATATCGCAGCTGCCGGAGGAGGGGAACCTTCGGGAGATGTGAAGAGCATGATGTAGTGCCAGTACTGGTGCCACCTTGGTGGCACCTGCACTTTTGGCTATGTCATGACGCTTGATTCAAGTGTTGGACCTATTTGTCGTACGTGCGTTAGCCGTTGCCACACACACTTAATTGGGTGACGCATGTGTGCAGATAAGTCCACTTTTCGTGCGAGAGAACATAACAAGTACACCTACACACCGACAACGAGGACATGTTCATGCGCTCCAAAGATTCCCGTTCCACCGTGCTCAAGCCAGGCGCCAAGAAGCGCCGGATGGCTCTGGTCGCACTCCCAACCGCAGCCGTGCTGGGCTTGTCGCTGATTCCATTTGCCGGCGCACAGTCCTCCCTGCCAGGCGGTTCCAGCCTGTCGGACTCCTTCGCGCCAGGCACCCCGCCACAGCGCGATCCCATCAACACTGAATACCCAGAAGTTGAGGGGCTGCCTGAGGGCGTAGACATCAACCGCGTGGAATACCTCACCCCACGTCACCTGAAGGTCTACATCCAGTCCGCAGCAATGCCAGAGAAAGAGCAGGTCGTGCAGATCCTGCTGGCCCGTGACTGGTACTCCCAACCAGACAAGCAGTTCCCAGAGGTATGGGCACTGGACGGTCTGCGCGCGCGTGATGATGAATCTGGTTGGACCATTGAGACCAACATTGAGCAGTATTATGCCGATAAGAACGTGAACGTGATTATGCCTGTCGGTGGCGAATCCTCGTTCTACGCGGACTGGGAAAAGCCAGACAACGGCAAGCACTACAAGTGGGAAACCTTCCTAACCCAGGAGCTCGTCCCAATTTTGGACAATGAGTACCGTTCCAACAAGCAGCGCGCCCTGGTTGGTATCTCCATGGGCGGTACCGCCGCGATGAACCTGGCTGAGCGTCACCCTTACATGTTTGACTTCGTCGGTTCCTTCTCCGGCTACCTGGACACCACGTCTGCGGGCATGCCACAGGCAATTGCTGCGGCACAGATGGATGCCGGTGGATACACCGCAACCAACATGTGGGGCGAGTACGGTTCCCAGAACTGGTACAACCATGACCCGAAGCTGGGCATTGAAGAACTCAAGGACATGACCGTATACGTCTCCGCTGGCTCCGGCCAGGATGACTACGGTCAGCTGTCTTCCGTAGCGAAGGGCCCAGCTAATGCTGCTGGCGTTGGCCTGGAAGTTATCTCCCGCATGTCCACCGACACCTTCATCAAGCGTGCCAAGGACGCCAACGTAGATGTTGTCTCCAAGCTGCGCCCATCCGGCGTCCACAGCTGGGAATACTGGCAGTTTGAAATGACCCAGGCATGGCCATACATCGCTGATACCTTCGGCCTAGGTGAAGTAGACCGCGGATCTGATTGCCAGCCAGTCGGCGCGATTGCAGAAGCCACCGAATCCGGTGTCATCGGCAACTGCCTGAACGATGAATATGACGTCGAAGACGGCAAGGCACAGGACTTCGCCACCGGTACCGCCTACTGGTCGCCAGAGACCGGTGCGCGCGCACTGTTTGGCCGTATCAACGCTCGCTATGCTGAAATCGGCGGACCTTCCTCCTGGTTGGGCTTCCCAACCACCGGCGAGACCACCGCACCAGATGGCGTTGGCCGCTTCGTGCACTTTGAAAACGGCTCCATCTACTGGACCCCACAGACCGGCGCATTCGCTGTCACCAAGGCAATGATGAAGGCATGGGGCGCTAACGGCTACGAAAACGGTGACCTGAAGTACCCATCCGGTCCTGTCACCAACGTTGAAGGCGGCGGCCAGTTCCAGAACTTCCAAAACGGTGTTCTGGTACAGACCAAGGACAAGAAGACCCAGATTGTGCACGGCGCTATCGGCAACAAGTACAAGGAAATGGGCGGCGCTAACTCCGAGGTCGGCATGCCACGTGGCGGCGAGAAGAAGATCAAGGGTGGTGCCTTCCAGGAATTTGAGAACGGCAACATCTACTGGTCCGCATCTACCGGCGCACACTTCATCCCTTATGGCGATATCTTCAGCCACTGGGGTCAGAACGGTTATGAGACCGGCAAGTACGGCTACCCAACCTCTGACCTGAATGAAATCCCAGCTGGTGGTCTCAGCCAGGACTTCGAAGGCGGCACCATCCGCCAAATCATGGGCATCGTGAGCTAAGGAGGCATACCGATGAAGCGAATCATGGCCGGTGCAGTAGCACTGATGGCAAGCCTAAGCCTTGCCGCCTGCGGTTCAGCCACGGTGGACTCTGATTCTGAGGTCTCCCCAGACGCCACCGTCGCACCTTTGGAGCGCGGTGACTCAGAAGGCGATTCTGACTCCGAAGACTCCAACAGCACGGAGGAGTCTTCGGAATCGTCTGCTCCTTCCACGTCGGAGAGGGCGGAAAAGGATGACGCGGAGGCATCGACAAGCAAAAGCGAACCTGCACCCGAAGACCGCGGCGCGCAAGAAGTTGACCAAGCCCCAACCCCGCAAGTAGCAGACTCTGATGCCGGCTACCTCGACGCGGTAGCGGGCGGCGGCGTCGACATCGCCGGCGTGGAAAACCAACTAGTTAGTGCTGGTAACACCGCCTGCAACCCGGATGATGAAGTCACCGTCCCGGCAGTGGCCGGCCAGCTCATTGAGCAAGGCCGAACCGACAAAAGCATTGAGGAAGTTATCGCATTGATCAACGAACAGGCGCAGGCAGCTTACTGCTAGCTCAAACCTCACACGTTGACAGGTTCAAGGAGTACAACTTCCACCTATGAGAAAACCACTGACTATCATCGCCGTCATCATTGTTATTTTGGTGATCGGCGGCGGTGCGGCGCAGTACTTGATGCGCAACGACTCCGGCCCGCTCGGCGGCCTGGGCGATGACAAATCGGACCAGACTGAAGAGACTGAAGCAACTGAAGCCGCGCCCGAAGTACCTTCGCAGCCCGAGTGGTGTCCTGCCTATGAGTTCATCTCCGCGCCGGGTACCTGGGAATCTGCTCCGGATGATGATCCGCTGAACCCGCAGGCAAACAGCCGTTCTTTCATGCTGTCTATAACTAATCCTTTGAAAGAAACGTTTACTGAGGACCAGGTTCGTGTGTGGACCTTGCCTTATACTGCGCAGTTCAAGAGCGTTCAGTCCCAGCAGGAAATGAGCTATGACGACTCCCGCAATGAGGGTCGCGCCAAGTTGGAAGCTGAGCTTCAGTGGCTGCACGGGGAGTGCCCGCAGACTCAGTTCATTCTGGCTGGTTTCTCCCAGGGCGCGGTGATTGTTGGCGATATCGCGGATGAGATCGGTGGCGGTACTGGCGTTATTCCGGCGGAATCAGTAGCGGGTGTGGTCGCTATTGCTGATGGCCGCCGCGAAAATGGTGTGGGCATCAACCCAGGTGTTGAGCTGGGTGGCATTGGCGCGGAGATTGCTCTGCAGCCGGTCACTGGCCTGGTGCAGTTGGTGGTCCCGGGTGCTTCCATGCGTGGTGCGCGTCCGAATGATTTCGGTGCGCTGGCGGATCGGACTTATCAGATTTGTGCGCCATCGGATAGCATTTGCGACGCGCCGCATAACATCGGCAACGCCGCAGACAGAGCATTAGAGCTTATCGATGCCAATGGTATCCACGCCATGTACGCGTCAAATGACAATGTGATCCCCGGAACCACCACTAATCAGTGGGTTGTGGGTTGGGCTTCTGACATTATTAATCAGGGCTAAGTTACTGTGAGGTAACGTTTTGGGTATCAAGGCTGATAATTTTAGAAGCGAAACTTAAAATTTCTTCAAAGGAGACTCCATGGATTTGCATGCCGCAATGCAGCAGTTCTACAACGACAAGGGCGAAATTACCTTAGCCCCACAGCTGTCCTTGGCTGGTTTGGCAGAGTTGCTGTACCAAGGCGACTTGCACACCGGTGGCGGTGACCGAAAGGCACTGCGTTTTTGGGATTACTCCAACTCCCGCGATGGTGAGCTGGTGGTGTACACCCGCCAGGAAATCAACACTCGCGTTAAGGCTGTCGCCGCGCGTTTGCAGCAGGTGGGCAAACTTAATGACCGCGTAGCTATCTTGGCTGGTAACTCCCCGGAGTACCTGTTCGGTTTCATTGGTGCGCTTTATGCCGGCATGGTTCCGGTTCCTCTTTATGATCCGAATGAGCCTGGCCACGCGGACCACCTGCGCGCGGTATTCGCGGACTGCCAGCCAAAGATTGTGCTGACCAACTCCGTGTCCGCGCAGGCAGTGCGCACGCACTTCTCTGAACTTCCTTCCCGTGAGCGTCCACGTATCTTGTCCGTGGATTCCTTGCCGGATTCTTTGGCGGAGTCTTATGTCACCCCGCAGTCCACGCTGGAAGGCCAGCAGTTGCTGGCAATGTCCACCGTGATGCCGATTGATCAGACAGCATTCTTGCAGTACACATCCGGTTCCACCCGCACACCAGCGGGCGTGGAGCTGACCAACCGTTCGATTTTGACCAACGTGCTGCAGATTTACTCCGCAGCCAAGTTAAAGATGCCGTTGCGTCTGGTTACCTGGTTGCCACTGCACCACGACATGGGCATTATCCTGTCCCTGTTCGTGGTTATCATGGGTCTGCCTTTTGAAATGATGGGTCCACGTGACTTCATCCAGCAGCCAAAGCGCTGGGTGGATCAGCTCAAGCGCAAAGACATTGATGAGAAGCTGGCTGCAACCTACACCGTTGTTCCTAACTTCGCACTGGAACTTGCTACCCGTTACGGCAAGCCAGCAGAGGGTGAAGAGCTGGACCTGTCCAACTTGGACGGCATCATCATCGGTTCTGAGCCAGTAACCCAGACCGCCGTGGAGAACTTCTACGAGGTATTCAAGAACAACGGCCTGGACCGCAAGGTTCTGCGTCCGTCCTACGGCCTGGCTGAGGCATCCCTGCTGGTGTCTACTCCGCAAAATGATGAGCGCCCAGTGTTCAACCACTTCGACCGTGAGGCACTGGCCGCCGGTCAAGCAAAGTCGGTTGAGGCATCTGAGAGCTCCGTGCCATTCGCATCTAACGGCCAGGTTGTGACCGGTCAGTACCTGACCATCGTGGATCCGGAAACCCGCGCTGAGGTCGCTGACAGTGTCGTCGGTGAGCTGTGGGCACACGGTGAAAACATGGCAGTTGGTTACTTGGGACGTGAGGATGAAACCAAGGCCACCTTCCGCAACACCCTAGGTGAGCGTCTGGCTGAAGGCAGCCGCGTTGAGGGCGCACCGGATGATGATAAGTGGATGGCAACCGGTGACTTGGGCACCATCATCGATGGCGAGCTCTACATCACCGGCCGCCTCAAGGACCTTATTGTCATTGCTGGCCGCAACCACTACCCACAGGATATTGAAGGCACCATCCAGGAAGCATCCGATCACGTGCGCCCGGACTCCATTGCTGCTTTCTCTGTGGAAGGTGACAACACTGAGCAGTTGATTGTTCTGATTGAGCGCGCCGACTCCGCCGATGAATCCGGTGATGAGGCCGCAACCGAGGCTGTTCGTACCGCGGTGAGCAAGAACCACGGCATTGTTCCTGATGTCATCGAGTGGAAAGCGCCGCACGAAATCAACCGCACCTCCTCCGGCAAGATTGCCCGCCGTGTAGCGAAGAAGAACTACCTAGCTTAAATCTTCCGACATCGCAGATGCACACCGACACTTCCGCGTGCATCTGCGGGGCATCAGCCCGCGGGGACATCCTCGGGGCTCAGCATTCGCCTGATGGGCATTCGCCCGGTTTAGCTTTACTAAGGCTCGACCGGGCGTTGTGATTTTCAAAAACTACCCCCAATGATGTGTACTAGGGGGTATGTAACGTTCAACCGGGCATACGGCGATATGACTATGTAACCGGTTTTCTGAGTGAATTAGTGAATTTGTAAATTAGTAAGGCATTAACCTTTATGACCGTTGAAGAACTCCAAGGCTGGATCCGAGCTTGGGTAGCCGATGTAACTGGCTTGCCAGAAGAAGAGATCGTAGATACCAAACCCCTGGAGAACTTTGGGCTCTCCTCACGTGACGCGGTGGTGTTGTCGGGTGAGTTAGAAAACCTCCTTGGTCAACAGCTTGACGCGACGGTGGCATATGAATATCCCACTATCGCGCTCTTAGCCGACCGCCTTATTAATGGCCCGAAAGAAACGCCAGCGGCGGCGCAGTCCAAGCGCCTGCACGCGAAGAAGTCTACGGGCACGGGCGCGCATGACATCGCGATTATTGGTGTTTCGGGCCGTTTCCCAGGTGCGAAGAACGTTGAAGAGTTCTGGAACATGCTCAATGAAGGCCGCGCCGGCACCGGTGAGCTGCCTGTTGGCCGTTGGTCGGAATACAGCTCTGATCAGGTGCTGCGCACGAAGATGGAAACTCAGAATCTTCGCGGCGGCTACTTTGAAGACATCTCTAGCTTTGACCCAGAGTTCTTCGGTTTGTCTCCACTGGAAGCTACCAACATGGATCCGCAGCAGCGCATCATGTTGGAAGTGGTGTGGGAAGCACTCGAAGACGCTGGTGTTCCAGCGAATGAGCTGCGTGGCACCGCAACTGGTGTCTACGTTGGCTCCACCAATAATGACTACGGCATGCTGATTGCCGCCGACCCGGCTGAAGCGCACCCATACGCGTTGACCGGCTCTTCTTCGTCCATCATCCCGAACCGTGTGTCCTACGCTTTGGACCTGCGTGGTCCTTCCATCAACGTGGACACCGCATGTTCATCGTCTTTGGTTGCTATCCACCAGGCTGTGCGCGGTTTGCGCGAAGGCGATGCTGACGTTGCATTGGCCGGCGGTATTAACGTGCAGGCTTCACCATTTATCACTACCTCTTTTGGTGAGCTTGGCGTGATTTCACCAACCGGCGGTATCCGCGCGTTTTCTGATGACGCGGATGGCTTTGTCCGTGCGGACGCCGCTGGCATGGTGGTTCTCAAGCGCCTGGAAGATGCAGAAGAAGATGGGGATAACATCCTCGGCGTGATCAAGGGTTCCGCTGTGAACTCTGATGGTCACTCCAATGGTTTGACCGCACCAAACCCTGATGCGCAGGTTGACGTGCTAGAACGTGCCTACATTGATGCTGAGGTTGACCCACAGTCCGTGGACTACGTGGAAGCACACGGCACCGGCACCATTCTCGGTGATCCAATTGAGGCGACCGCGCTGGGCAAGATTGTCGGCGCTGGCCGTGAAGCTGCTAACCCAGTCCTGCTGGGTTCGGCGAAGTCCAACATTGGCCACTCCGAATCCGCGGCCGGCATCGTGGGCCTGATCAAGGTCATCGAGGGCATGCGCCACGGCGTTATCCCGCCGTCTATCAACTTCACCGAGCCAAACCGCTACATCGATTTCGATGCTGAGCACCTTGAGGTCGTTGAAGATCCACGCGAGTGGCCGGAGTACTCCGGTTCCAAGGTTGCTGGTATCTCCGGCTTCGGCTTCGGTGGTACCAACGCCCACGTCGTGGTTGCTGAATACACCGGCACCCAGACCCCGGCCGAGCCACAGCTGGCGGTTGACACCCGCGAGGTTCCAGCCAAGGAAGAAGGCGAAGAGCCAAGCATTGTTGATGCCACGGTTGCTTTGCCGGTATCTGGTTTGCTGCCGTCGCGCCGTCGCACCGCAGCGGCAAATTTGGCTGATTACATTGAAAATGAGCAGCTTGACCACGCTGGCATGCTGGAATTGGCGCGCTCTTTGGCCAGCCGCAACCACGGTCGCACCCGCGCAGTAGTCACGGCGAATAACGCAGCAGATGCTGTGAAGCGCCTGCGCCAGGTCGCGGACGGCAAGGTTTCTTTGGGCATTGCTGCGGCAGATTCCCCAGCAACCCGCGGTCCGGTATTCGTGTACTCGGGCTTTGGCTCCCAGCACCGCAAGATGGCCAAGGACCTCATGGCGGTATCGCCGATGTTCGCGCAGCGTCTGGCAGAGCTCAATGAGACCATTGACTTTGAGGCCGGTTGGTCGTTGCTTGAGCTTATCGATGATGACGCGCAGACGTATAACACCGAAACCGCCCAGGTAGCAATCACCGCTATTCAGATTGCTCTGACTGACCTGTTGGCCCACTTCGGCGTGCGCCCAGCGGGTGTCATGGGTATGTCCATGGGTGAAATCGCTGCGGCCTACGCTGCCGGTGGTTTGAATGACAAGGATGCGCTGCTCATTGCCAGCCACCGCGCCCGTCTGATGGGTGAGGGCGAAGCTTCCCTGACACCAGAAAACCAGGGCGCGATGGCAGTGGTGGAAATGACCGCTGCTGAAATTGACGCACTCGATAGCGATGTCGAGCCAGCTGTTTACGCAGGCCCTGGCATGACCACAGTCGGTGGACCACGCCAGCAAGTTCTTGACTTGGTGGAAAAGCTGGAAGGTGAGGGCAAGTTTGCCCGCGCCATGAACGTGAAGGGCGCTGGCCACACCTCTGCTGTGGAGCCTTTCTTGGGTGAGCTCGCCGCGGAAATCGCAGGCATTGAGCCACGCCCAATCCACACCACGGTGTTTAGCTCCGTTGACCGCGCAACCGTCTACCAGCCGGGTGCCACCATTCACACGGATGAGTACTGGATTCGCATGACCCGCCAGGCCGTGTACTTCCAGGACGCCACCGAGCAGGCTTTGGCCGCCGGCCACAACCAGCTGGTGGAAATCTCACCGAACCCGGTCGCGCTGATGGGCATGATGAACACAGCCTTTGGCGTGGGCAAGGCTGATGCGCAGCTGCTGATTTCGCTCAAGCGCAAGGTGGATCCTTCCGAGTCCCTGTTGGACCTGTTGGCCAAGCTGTACGTCACCGGCACCCCGGTCAACTTCCGCAACGTCTTTGGTGCAAGCACGGCCAAGACGACGGTCAAGGCGCCGTTTACCAAGTTCAAGAAGCAGCGTTACTGGACCTCCGCGCGTCCATCGTCCGGTGTTTCTGGTCTGCCAGGTACCCGCGTTAATCTGCCAGACGGCAAGATTGCGTTTGCAACCAACGCTGACCAGGCGCCTTCGGCACTGGCAATTCTGGAATCCGCTGCGGAGACAGTCAACGCGGGCGCGCAGGTCGTCGCCAGCGAAGAGCATGCCGTCTTGCCAGCAGAAGGTGAAGTCACCACCGTTGTGGATCGCAACCTGGGCGGGTTGTCCATCGCGGTCTACACCGTCGTCGGTGGGCTAACCCAGCTGGTAGCTGAAGGCTTCGCTTCCACGTTGAACCTTGGTGGTGCACCGGCACCACTGCAGGGTGTCAGCGCGTTGCAGGACAATGAAGATCTGCCTTCGGACTTTGCAAATTCTGATATTGAAGCCGTGCGCTGGGATCCGGCAACGGAATCCGTTGAAGACCGCCTGGCCACCATCGTGTCTGAGTCCATGGGCTATGACGTCACTGACCTGCCGCGTGAGCTTCCGCTGATTGACCTGGGCTTGGATTCGCTCATGGGCATGCGTATCAAGAACCGCGTGGAAAATGACTTCCAGATTCCACAGTTGCAGGTTCAAGCCTTGCGTGACGCATCGCTTGCCGATGTCATCGTGATGGTTGAAGAAGCCGTCGCCCAAGGTGATTCCGTTACCGCTTCCACCACGGCGCAGGACGTAGCCGCTGAGGAAGAGACCTCTTCGGAGACGGGTGCAGGCTTGGAAGAAGCTGCGGAAGCAATGGGCGATCTGGATAAGATTGACGTTGCCGAGTCTGAAGCTGATGCGCAGCCACAGACCTCGCAGGCTTCTGGTGTTGGCGTGGCTCCGCGTGATGCGTCGGAGCGCATGGTCTTTGCCACCTGGGCAACCTTTACCGGCGCAGCTGCCGGTGGTGTGACCAGTGAGTTGCCATCGATCACTGATGAGCAGGCGGAAAAGATTGCGGAGCGTCTCACCGAGCGTGCCGGTGTGGAGATTTCCACCCAGCAGGTGAAGGACGCGGAGACACTCGAGCCATTGTCTGACCTGGTGCGTGAAGGGCTTGAAACTGAGGTTGAGGGCAACATTCGCGTGCTGCGCGAAGCTGATGGTCCTGCTGTCTTCATGTTCCACCCAGCCGGTGGCACCACCGTGGTCTACCAGCCACTGATGCGCCGTCTCGGCGCTGATGTCGCGGTCTACGGTGTGGAGCGCCTCGAAGGCACTTTGGAAGAGCGCGCTGCAGCGTACCTGGATGACATCGTGAAGTACGCGCGTGGCCGCAAGGTCATCCTCGGCGGCTGGTCCTTCGGCGGCGCACTCGCATTCGAGGTCGCCCTGCAGTTGGAGAAGAAGCACCCAGAAGTAGAGGTCGCGTACATCGCGTTGCTCGATACCACGCAGCCTTCGGATCCAGCACCGGATACGTTGGAAGAAACCAAGGCCCGTTGGGAGCGTTACGCCGCGTTTGCGAAGAAGACTTACGGCCTGGAATTCCCAGTACCGTATGAGCTTCTGGAATCCGCTGGTGAAGCAGCCGTGATGCAGATGCTGGAGCAGCTGCTGGCAACCACCGATGCTTCCGAGCACGGTTTGGCAGCGGGCGTTCTTGAGCACCAGCGCGCATCCTTTGTGGATAACCAGATTCTGTCTAGCATTGACTTCATCCGCTGGGTCGAAGTATCCGCACCGGTTCTGCTGTTCCGTTCGGAGCGCATGCATGATGGTGCCATCGAGCTGGAGCCTCGTTATGAGCATATTGACCCTGACGGTGGTTGGGGCGCTATCGTAGAAGACTTGAAGATTGTGCAGCTGCCAGGTGACCACCTCGCAGTCCCAGATGAGCCAGTTATTGGCATCGTGGCTAAACACATGGATAACTGGATTGAGGAGAAGATTCGTGGCAACGGCAGCGAATAAGCCGACTACCACTGCGGAAAAGATTGCTGACCTGTCAGCCCGCCTCGAGCAGGCGCAGGATCCCGGCAGCGAGCGCTCCCGCAAGCGCCGCGATGACGCTGGTCATTCCACACCGCGCCAGCGCATCAACGCGCTGCTAGATGAGGGCTCCTTCGTAGAGGTCGGTGCCTTGGGCAAGACCCCGAATGACCCGGACGCTATCTACTCCGATGGTGTTGTCACCGGCTACGGCCGCATCTCCGGCCGCCCGGTGTGTATCTACGCGCATGATAAGACCGTCTACGGTGGTTCCGTCGGTGTGACTTTCGGCCAGAAGGTCTGCCAGGTCATGGACATGGCCATCAAGATTGGTTGCCCAGTCATCGGTATTCAGGACTCGGGCGGTGCGCGTATTCAGGACGCGGTGACATCGCTTGCGATGTACTCTGAGATTTCTCGCCGCCAGCTGCCACTATCGGGTCGTTCGCCACAGATTTCCATCATGCTGGGCAAGTCCGCAGGCGGCGCGGTATATGCGCCTGTGACCACTGACTTTGTGGTCGCCGTTGATGGCCAGGCAGAAATGTACGTCACCGGCCCAAAGGTTATCCGTGAGGTCACCGGTGAAGACATTTCTTCCGCTGAGCTCGGCGGCGCACGCCAGCAGGAGCTTAACGGTAACGTCTCTGCCGTCCTGGATTCTGAGGATGAGGCTTTCGATTTTGTGCGTGACCTTCTGGATCACTTGCCGTCGACGTGCTTTGATCCTTCACCTGAGTTCACCGCGCCGAGCGATGATGAACTGCGTGAAGACATCGAGCTAGATACCTTCATGCCGGATGACACCAACGCCGGTTATGACATGATTGAGCTGCTTGAGCAGCTTGGTGATGATGATGAGCTGATCGAAATCCAGCCGAACTTCGCACCGAACATGATTACCGCCTTCGGGCGTATTGATGGCAAGACCGTGGGTTTCGTGGCGAATAACCCAATGCACCTCGCGGGCTGTATCGACGCGGATGCTGCCGATAAGGGCGCGCGCTTTATCCAGATTTGTGATGCCTACAATGTCCCGCTCGTCTACGTTGTGGACACCCCGGGCTATATGCCTGGCGTGGAGCAGGAGAAGGTCGGTCTGATTCACCGCGGCGCGAAGTTTGCTTTCGCCAGCGTGCAGGCAACCGTGCCGAAGGTCTCGCTCATCGTGCGTAAGGCCTTCGGTGGTGCGTACGCCGTGATGGGTTCTAAGAACCTTTCTGGTGACATCAACTTGGCGTGGCCAACCGCGCAGATCGCCGTGATGGGCTCTGCCGCTGCCGTCGTCATGATTGCGGGTAAGCAGCTGGAGGCTGCGGAAACCCCAGCCCAGCGTGAGATGACCAAGAAGATGTTCATGGACTTCTACGATGAGAACATGACCTCTCCTTATGTCGCCGCTGAGCGTGGCTTCCTGGATGTTATGGTCCGCCCACGCGAGTCCCGATTGGCTTTGCGTCAGGCGCTTCGCCAGCTGGCAACCAAAGACGTTTCTGATCTGCCAAAGAAACATCCAATCGCCCCAATGTAGCTGCGATGTAACATAAGCTTATTCCCGGGACGATATGTAAAAGTAGAATCACCGTAAATTATTAAGGAGTATCGCTCATGCTATCGAGTGCTGTAGATATCGCCGGCGAACTGATTAGCTACCTGGTCATTTTCCTCAACGGTATTGCTGCTCAGTTCATGTAAGAACGGCGCAATAATGCGGGCCCGTGGAATTCCACGGAGCCCGCATTTCTAGTTCAGACAGGGGTGCGTCGATGATTCTTCTACTCGATAATCATGACTCTTATAGTTTCAATCTTTACCAGCTCATTGCCGAAGTAGCGGGGCAGTCTCCTTTGGTGGTTCGTGCCGAACACGCCGAGGGCGAAAGCTTACCGCAGCGAGTAAGCGCTGGCGAATTCAGCCATGTGGTGATTTCACCTGGACCCGGAACCCCTGAAGATCCGCAGGACTTTGACGCCGCGCGCGAAGTCATCGAAGCCGCAAGCGATATCCCGGTGCTTGGCATCTGCCTTGGACACCAGGGACTAGCTCTCATTAATGGCTCCGCTATCCATAGAGCGCCTGAGCCGAAACACGGATTCATCAGCACTATCCACCACACTGGAACCGAACTATTCGCCACTATCCCGCAAGATTTCAAAGTGGTGCGCTATCACTCACTGTGCGTGGACGATATTGAAACAACGCGAGTCCAGTCGCAGGCATGGTCGGAAGACGGCGTGGTCATGGCGCTGAAAGTGCTGGGTCAGCCACACTGGGGCGTGCAATTTCACCCGGAATCCATCCTGACTGAGCACGGGCGAACCTTGGTGGAAAACTTCCTGGGGCAAAAGCCCACAACAGCAATCCCGAAGGAAAGCGCTCCGGTAGTCCCAGGCCCTAAATCTGTGCCTGAGAAGTGGAAGCTTGAACATCGCGCGATCACCATGGCGATTGACTGCGAGGCAACTTTTGCCAGGCTAAAAGCTCACGCACAAGATGCATTCTGGCTCGACTCCGCAACCGCAGACTTAGGCGCGGATAAGGAGTCAGGACGATATTCAATCCTGGGGACTAATGCAGGTTCCAAGGCTGCATCTATTCGCTATGACATCAGCACCGGCAATGTACAAGTCGCCCGCGGCGATGAGACCTTCAGTGTTGAGACTGATATCTTGTCCTATCTTCGCGAGCTACTGTCTGAGTCGGTAGCGACCCAAGACTTGCCAGAGATTCCGTTTCGTGGTGGCTATGTCGGATTCTTAGGCTATGAGTGCAAAGCCCTCACGGTTGGGCCAGGGCTACACAGTGCGGCTACTCCCGATGCCTATTGGGTGTTTCCGCAGGCCTTTGTGGTCTTTGATCATCGGCAAGCGACTGCGCATCTGTGCGTTGTCTATGACGCGATCGAGGGCCCAACGGCTGAGACCGCCCAGCTGATGGAATGGCTCGAAGAATCATTAGAAGACACCCCGCTACCTAGTTCTACGAAGCTCGCTGCGCACACAGCCTCTGAGCTCGACGGGCAATGGCGTCTGTCGGCAGACGAATACGTGGAACGAATCGGCGAAGTAGATAAAGCGCTGCGCCGTGGCGACAGCTACGAAGTCTGCTTGACCGATACCTATGAAACCTCGGCCGCAGTTGATGGTTGGGACTTGTACCGGCAGCTGCGGCGCAACAATCCTGCACCTTACGCGGCTTACCTCAAGCTCGGCGCCTTTGGCGATGAGTTGGAGATTCTATCATCTTCACCGGAGCGCTTCCTCAAAGTTGAACAAGACGGCACCGTCTCGAGCAAGCCGATTAAGGGAACGATTGCGCGCGCAGAAGACCCTGATGAGGACCGCCGACGCAGCTACTACCTGCAAACAGATCCAAAGACGCGCGCCGAAAATTTGATGATCGTGGACCTGCTGCGCAATGACCTGGGCCGTGTCTGCGAAGTCGGCTCTGTGGAGGTTCCGGTGCTCATGGGAGTGGAGTCTTTCCGGACTGTCCATCAGCTGGTCAGCACCGTCATGGGCAAACTAAGGGCCGATGCAGATCTTATCGATCTGCTTGAAGCCACCTTCCCGGGTGGTTCCATGACTGGCGCGCCCAAAGAACGCACGCTGAGCATCATTGATTCTTTAGAAGCCGGACCGCGCGGAGTATATTCGGGCACCATCGGATACATGGGACTCGACGGCACGGCGGACTTAAATATTGTTATCCGCACCATCGTCAAAGCTGGCGACAACCTCAGCGTCGGCGCTGGTGGAGCTATAGTTCTCGATTCTGTCGCTGTGGAAGAAAATGCCGAGAAAGAACTCAAAGCAGCAGCACTTTTGCGCTCTATCGCTCAAGTCTGGGGCGCAAACGTCCCCGATAGGGAGACAATCTAATGGCCCCACTGATATGGAAAGACGGCGCGTTCCGCTCCCTGCCTGTCCCGGGGGATTACCGATTGCTGGTGATCGACTCCTGGCGTCATCGCCACGGAAAGTCTTTCGGCCTCGGGCAACATGCTGCCCGATTCAATATGTCAGTTGCCGCAGTAGGTGCCGCCTTTTCAGAACAACAGGGGCGCGCAATCTGGCGGTGGATAAATGCTCATCTATCAAACCCCGACAACCGCAGCCGCGAGTTGTTTCCCCGGATATCGCTCCTCGATTTTCACGACGGAACCACGTGTATTGGCTTCGAAGTCCGCCCCGCACCCGAAGTTCGCGAAACTACTACTTTGGCCTATCGCGCAGGCAATGACCGCCGGGTAGCTCCTTTGCTCAAAGGACCAGACCTAGCATTATTCGCTGAGCTCAAAGCCGGTGTTGAGACCGCAGTTGATGACCTCATTATCAGTGACACCGACGGCGCTTGCCTAGAAACAACCACGGGCGCATTGGCCTTGTGGAAGGACGATGTCCTCGTCCTATCCGACCGGCTGGATAAGCAACTACCCAGCGTGACCTTGTATCAAGTCTTCCAACGTGCCCGCGAGACCGGACAGAAGATAGAATTTGCGTCCATCTTCCCGGACGACCTCAACGCCGGTCCAGTATGGTTCCTCAATGCTCTTCACGGCATCAGCCCAGTGACACAGATTCACGTGACGGATACGGTTATTAGCCCCCCACGCCATCCCCACGAGAGCGAATGGATTAGCTGGTGGTGGGCACAGATTGGTGTTGACTCAGATAACGGTGAACATCCAAATTTATCTGCATTTGCTTGAATTGACGGTGATTGAGGAACTGAGTGACCGAGCGGCCCACACTACTACTTCTTCTAAGTCATAACCTGATCGGCAGCTTTCCCAATTGTCAGGCTAGTACCAGCCATAGTCCACAGGTGATGAAAAAACCAGTTAGAGCGAGGATGAGGCCCATGACTGACCAGGTCCTGAGGCCGTCAGCAACGGAGAGCCCGAGGTAGCGCGTCGTGATCCAAAAGGCTGAATCGTTCACGTGAGTTAGTGAATTCGCACCACAGCCAATCGCGACAAGGAGCAGAGCAATTTGAGTTGTCGTGTAGTCACCACTAATAACCGTGGTTGCGAGGATACCTCCAACAGTCTGAGCCGCAACTGTTCCTGACCCTTGGGATACTTTAAATGCTGCTGCTAGCAAGAATGCTAAGGGAAGTATGTGCATTCCAGTTCCAAGAAGTGCGTCCGCGATTGCTTCGCCTATTCCAGTAGCTGTGAGGACTCCAGCAAACACGCCTCCTGCTCCGGTAACGAATACAACGACTGCGGCTGGTCCTAGTGCGTCTTCCATGATTTCACTAACGGATGCTCCAGGGCGCTTGTGACGAATACCTAGCAAGTAGAACCCGAGAACTGCAGCGACCAAAAGCGCAAACGCAGGAGCGCCAATGAAATCGGTGATTTCAAGAATCTCGTGATTTTCAGGTAGCAATAGCGATGAAACAGTGCCGATGGCAATTAAGACCAGCGGAAGCAAAATACACAAAAGGACTTCCCACAGTGCCGGGGTGGTAGGCACTTGCTCAGTTTTATAAACGACCTTTGCTTCGACGGCAGTATCGACGGCACTACCGCAGTCATTGCGATTTTTGGGAAGGAAAACCTGCGAATCATCGAGTGATGGTTTTGAACGTTGCGGTGGAGAAGATGGGACGTCGTGGAAGTGCTCTGCCACTTCGGATGTAAGTAGATACTGCTTGAAATTGAGTACCTTCGCTGTATAAAAGGCGACAAAGCCGACGGGGACAGAAATCGCTAATCCCAAGAGCAAAAGGATTCCTACGTCGCCTTCCAAACTTCCCGTGGCAGCGGTAATTCCAGGATGCGGTGGGAGAGTGTTGTGGAGGTAAACCATGAACGGTGCAATGGGAAGGCCGATAATAAGGGGATTCTTATGGCCTGCGGAGCGAGCAAAAGAGTAGATAATAGGAACGAGAATGATGAAAGCGACGTCATAGAAGATTGGGATGGCGATTAGCGATGCTGCTAGGAGCAGTGCAATTCCGGAACGTTTCGTGCCTAATCGTTTACGGAAAGCTTCAGCAATGACAGCGGCTGAGCCAGATTTTTCCAGGATGCCACCGAGCATTGCGCCAAGGCCAACTAGCAATGCGACGCTGCCGAGCGTGCTTCCCATGCCATCGATGATCAACGGTATAACTTCGCCGGGGGAGACTCCTGAAACTAATGCTGTAACAACAGCAACTGCCAAGAGTGCGATGTAAGCAGGCCATTTCAATACCGTTACGAGAACGAGAAGGGCGATAATCGCGGCGATCGCAACAGAGATTAGGTAGGTAGTACCCATAGTTATATCCCTTTCTTAAAGGGGAGATGGATTGAGCCTTGGCTCACTGGGGGCCTCTGGCGCCCTTTAAGAATAGGGCTTTGAGGGAAATGTCAGGAGATGTAAGAGCCACCGTTGATTGCTTGCGTCGTTCCAGTGACATAGCTGGCGTCTTCGGAGCATAGCCACAGAATCAATGACGCGATATCGCGCGTTGTTGCTTGGCGCTTCATCGGGATTGACGAAGTAAGTTTGGCTTCGTCACTGTCGGTGGAACCAACACGAATATCTGTTTCTACTGCACCTGGCGCAATGGAGTTCACGGTAATGCCATCTTCAGCGACTTCCCGTGCCAATGAACGCGTTAGCCCCAGAATTCCTGCCTTAGCCGCAGAATAAGGCGTCTTGGAGAAAACTCCGCCTCCTTGCTGCGCAGATACAGAAGACATTGTGACGATGCGTCCGTATCCATTAGCCAACATAGTTGGAAGGAATGCTTGGCAGGTGAGAAAAGTTCCGGTTAAGTTCACATCGACTACACGGTGCCAAAGCTCTAGGTCTACGTCCAAAAAGGAAACAGGAGAAGCAATGCCTGCTATAGCTGCAAGTGCGCCCACAGGAGGGAGACTCGAATCTGAATCAACTTTCTGGGCTGCTTCATTAACAGACTTTTGGTCTGCGACATTGCAGGCTACGCCAATGGTCGGTTGACCAGTAGCCTCAGCGATTTCCAATGCGGCTCGCTCGGCGCCTGCCCCGTCCAAATCAAGAATTGCAACGGCCCACCCCTCTTCTGCAAAACGAAGGGCAGTGGCCCTACCGATCCCGCGTGGGCTTGCTGCTCCAGTTACAACGACAGTTCGCTGACCGATGCCAGTTTGATATGACATTTAATGCTCCTTTTGAGTGCTGTGAAGATTTATTCGAGATTCGCGCTAGCTTTGGCTAGAACGAATAGTCTTGGCAATTTGAGCTGAGCTGATTCCATACTTGTCTTCTAGGGTGGGAAGAGCGCCAGCCTCAGGAAAAGCGTCTGGCAACGAAATCGGTGTAATTCTCTTGGTCTGGCCAGATTTCGCCATTGCTGCAGCAACAGATTCAAAGAGGCCACCAACTACAGAATGATTCTCTGCTGTGAAAACGGGACGTTCGGAGCGAGCAATCGCTTCTAGGACCGCAGCTTCGTCCAAAGGCTTGATTGTGGCGAGGTGTAAAACTTCGACTTCGATGCCGTCTTTATCGAGTTCCTCAGTTGCCTCAAGAACGCGCTGAGTGGTGAGGCCCGAGCTAATTACTAGCGCGTTATCGCCAGTGCGCAGGCGCCTAGCTTTGCCAAGCCCAAATTCGCCGTCATAGTTATGCAGAATTTTCGGAACGCGGCCACGAAGCAATCTCATATATGTGGGGCCTTCGTCAGCAACCATGGCTGGAGTGGCAGCCTCAATATCAGTGGCGTCGCATGGATCAAGAATCGTGAGATTGGGGCAGGCGCGAAGAATCGCAAGATCATCGAATGCCATGTGGCTGGGGCCATAACCCGTGGTCAAACCAGGTAGCGCACAGACGAGGTTCACGTTTAAGTTCTGTTCGGCAATGTCGAGCAGCAGCCAGTCGTATGCTCTGCGAGTAGCGAATACCGAGTAAGTCGAGACGAACGGGACGAACCCCTCCTGAGCGAGGCCAGCGGCGGCCCCCATCATCGCCATTTCTGCCATTCCGATCTGATGAAAACGGTCAGGCATTTCATCGCGGAAGATGTGCATGTCTGTGTACTTGGCGAGATCCGCGGAGAGCCCTACGATTCTCTTGTCTTTGCGTGCAGTTTCGACCAGGGCGTGACCGAGTGGAGAAGAGACGGTTTCGATTCCGTCGTCTGCCACGTCGGCGATCATGGCTCCAGATCTCAAAACTGTATTTGAATTAGGGGCGTTAACCATTGTTGTAGCCTTCCTCTAGTTGTTGTTTAACCTGAAACCACTCTTCAGGTGCTACCTTCATGAAATGCAGCTTGTCTCGGGACTCGAGCATTGGTACGCCCTTTCCCATTACAGTGCGGCATACGAGAACGTGGGGCTTGTTGTCTTTAGATGATCGAGCTTTTTCCAATGTGTGAATTAGTGACTCGATGTCATGTCCGTCTGTGTCATGAGCGATCCATCCAAAGGCTTCAAACCGCTGGGCAGTTGCGGATGAAGTCGTCTCGATTCCGGGGCGAGTTGGTCCGTCAGCCTGTTGCCCATTCACATCGACAATTGCAACCAGATTGCTCATGCCAAGGTCACCTGCGACTTTGGCGGCTTCCCAAGTGGACCCTTCGTCGAGCTCGCCATCGGAAAGCAGATTGACGACAATTTGCTCCTTTTCTTGATGAGTAAGCGCCAGGGATGCGCCGAGTGCAATCGGGAGGCCATGGCCTAATGACCCGCCAGAGATTTCTACGCCAGGGGTGTAGGTGGACATCGCTGACATTGGAAGTCGGGAGTCATCTGCAGCGTAAGTCTGGAGTTCATCCTCAGCGAGAAAGCCAGCCTCGACTAGTGCGGCGTAAAGAGCTAGACCGTAGTGACCCATGGACATGAAGCAACGATCTCGCTCTGGATCTTTGGGGTCTTTGGGATTGAGCTGTAGCTGATCTGTGTAGAGAACCGCCAAGATGTCAGCGAGATCGAGGGCTTGTCCGATGTAGCCCTGACCTTGAAGTTCTGCCTGTGTAATGGCGTGTTGCCGAATCCGGAAGGCTGCTGCTCGGACGCTTTCTATGCGTTCCGGCGCGATTGCAGTCGTTGTGGATGACATAAACACCTCTTTCTATTGTTGACTGTTAACACACGGTGAAGCAAGTATGACTTGTGTCGCATTAAATGTCAACTGTTAACATTAAAATTGTAGGAGAACTGTCGATTAGGTTTGTTTCGCAACTTAGAAGGCGCTGTAGGCTTATGCGAAACTGCTTTTGATGGCATCGGAATTAGCGGGTGAACTGGGTTTGATTCAAAACTGCTGGTTCTGGGGACTTCGACCGACTGGAGGACTAAGCAGCCGCAAAAGGGGACCCAGCGGCATCATCCGCATAAGGAGGGTGCATACATCGACCCTTACTAATACTCCTGTCATACTTAGTTGACAGGGCAAAGCATAAAAAGGAGATAGGATGCTTGAAAATCTTCAAAAGCGGACTCTACGTGAAGAAGCACTGGAGAGCCTTCGAAATGCAATTCTTAGTGGAGACTTTCCCCCAGGGACTCACCTCGGTGAGGTTTCGTTGTCGGAGCAGCTCAACATAAGCCGCGGAACTATTCGCGAGGCGCTGCGGGCTTTACAGCAGATGGGGTTAGTTGAAACAGCTCCTCGTGGGTTGAGAGTTCGAAGCTTAAGTCCTCAAGAAGTTCGGGACCTCTACGCCACTCGAGGAGCGCTGGAAAGTCTCGCTATGACGACGATCATGTCGAAAGACGATTCCCAGGAAAGAATTCGAGAGATTGCAAAGTGCCTTCCGCCAGCGGAAATAGGCAATATTAGCTTTTCTAAGTGTTTAGAGATTGACCTCAAATTTCACCAGAAATTAGCACAGGCCAGTGAAAATCAGGTACTGATCCGGGTGTGGGAGGAATTGCAGGACCAAATGAGGGTTGCGATTCTCGCAGATGGGTCCGAGTCTGCACGAGACATCATGTCGAGAGAGCATCATGAGCCAATTATCGAAGCAATGCGAGCTGGTGACAGCGAAAGAGCTTCGAAACTAATTACTCAGCATATGGGGCTTGCTGCTGAACTGCTAAGCCCAAACGGTAAGCGCGCATGAAGACTCAAGTTCTTTGATTGAGCGAAGCCTTCCGGCGGTTGAGGAACTGCGCGAAGGCGCGGCGGCCGAAGAGCAGCAGCGCTGACATGGTGATGGCGACGATGAGGAAGCTGAAGTGCGGCAGTGATGCGTTTACTAGCGCCCAGAAGATCATGCCGAAGATAATCGCAGACGCCCAAACAACTAAGCCCTGTGCCCAGATGTTGGTGGTCTTAAACAGCCACCTCAAGATTGCCCAGCCGATGACAGCGCCGAGTGCCCAGGGCCAGAAGGCATCGAAGATGCCGCCCAGAGTGACGGGCGGGTGCGCGAAGCGTGCCAGGACGGCGAAGACGGCGATGGCGATGATGTCATAGATTAGCTGCTTGGTCATTGTGTTTCTTTCTCATGATTAGGCATATTCAGCGAGGACAGCGTGAGTCCCTTGCGGGCATAGTGCCAGAAGTAAACTACCCATCCGATTACGGTCATCAGGGCAAACGAAATAAGGCGGTAAATGATTGCCGCGCCGGTCGCGTCCACCGCGGTCATACCGGTAGCTACCAGCGTTGCGATGATCGCTGCTTCCACGGTGCCCAGTCCGGCCGGGGTGATTTGTGCCGAGCCGGCGAGCTTCGCGGTGATGTAGGCGAGCGCCACGCCAGCTAGTGTTGTTTCATTTTCGCCGGCGTTAATCCACGGAATGGATCCGCTGACCGCCCACACGCAGGCCCATAGGGCGGCCATGTCGAAGATGCGGTGGCCAAAGGAAAGCGCCGAGACTGACAAGAATTGGTAGCGCGAAAGGTGCACTTCCATGAGGTTGCGCACCTGCTCAACCAGGCCGTCGCGGATCTTTCCTTTGACCAGCTTCTGTCGCTTGAGCCAGCGCTCTACCTTGCGCGGATTGTTGGTAATCCAGAACAGCCCAGCCAGCAGCAAAACCATGAGCACGAGGGAAGAAATCAGAGCGCTCAGGGCGATGGAGGCGCGTAGCAGCATCACGCCGGACAGTCCGATGAGTACAAGCCAGATGGTGGAAATCGCAGAGGAGACCACGAAGAACCAGGCACACAGAGCGATGGTTGCGCCCCAGGCGCGCTGCACGTGGAAGGTCAACAGCGCGGAGAACGCCGGCCCTGCTGGCAGGGTAGTGGACCACGCATTGGAGGCAAAGGAGATTGCCGTTGCTTCTTTCAGCGACACCGGAACTCCGCCGGCGATGATGAGCTGTTGCATGACACCGCTCATGGTCACCAGCGACGCCAAGGATGCAAGTATTACAACGACAACAGCGAATGCATTAGCGTCCTTCAGGCGGCGGAAGCCCTCGCTAAGGAAGTCCAATTCATCCCGAAAGACCCACACCAGCACGATTAGTACCAGCAGTGAGGCTCCCCAGCGCAGCCAGCGCATGCCTGATTGCATGTTCATCTATGCGTTGTCGTCCTCTGCTCGTGGCAATTCGCGATGCTCAGGTCCACGGTTGATAGAACGGCGCTCCCGCGCCAAACGCTCCATCAGCTCATTAAATGGCACCAGTGATTCGTCCTCATCAATCGTACGTCCTGAACGGCCCGGACCGTCTTCGCTTTCTTCACCCATGTGGCCTTCTTCGAAGCGCTCGCTGTTGTCTTCGTACTCTTCCCACTCAGCGGCATCCTCGTAAGAATCGTAGAACTCTTCATCCCTAGATTCTTGCGCCGCAGATGGCTGTTGCTCAGCGTGTGGCTCTGGCTGTGCTTGTGGCTTGGGCTGTGCAGCGGTTGCGGTTGCGCCAGCGGCAACAGCACCCTCAGTATCGGGTGCTGGGAAAGAGGATTTAGGTGCAGCAGGCTCGAGCTGTGGCTCGGAGCCGTGGCCGAGTTTCTCGTAGGCCTTGTGGATGAACTTCGGTGCCCACCAGTTGTCCTCGCGCAGCAGATGCATGACGGCTGGAACCAGCAGCATGCGCACGATGGTGGCGTCAATGAACAGTGCGAAGATCATGCCGAAGGCGATGTACTTCATCATCACGATGTCGGAGAAGCCGAAGGCTGCGGCAACCACAATCATGATCAGCGCTGCGGCGGTAATGATGCCGCCGGTGTGCGCGGTGCCGTAATTAATGGCCTCATCCGTCGAGGCGCCTTGCTTGCGGGCTTCGACCATGCGCGAGACCAAGAAGACCTCATAGTCGGTCGATAGGCCGTAGATGATCGCGATGATGAGAACCAGAATCGGGCTCATCAGCGGGCCAGGGGAGAAGCTGAGCAAGCCAGCGCCGACACCGGAGACAAACATCGCGGTCAAAATGCCCAAGGTCGCGCCGACGGTCAGGATAGTCATCAAGATGGCCTTCATCGGCAAAACCACCGAGCCGAAGACCAGCGCCATCAAAATGAAGGTGGCAACCAGGATGTAGAGAACCATCCACGGCAGCTTGTCAAAGAGCGCGTCGAGGGATTCGACCTCCATGGCAGGTGTACCGCCGACGTAAAGGTTCACACCCTCTGGTGCGTTGAGGTTTTCCAGTTCATGGACAATATCGGTGTAATCATCGCGGTCTTCAATGCCGGCGGAGAGCACCGTGGTGCCATCGACAGTCGCCGAGGACGGTGCCATCGGGGCAGTTAGGCCGTCGAGTTCGCGGACCTGCATGATGACATCGACAAGCTGCTCATTCGAGGCGTTCTCCACCACCAGCTTGACTGGCTCCGTGCGGAAGCTTGGGAACTCCTCATTGAACTTGTCCTGCGCCACGCGGGTTTCCTGCGTCGGCGGCAGGTAAGTCTCATTAATACCGCCGAAGGAGATGTTCACAATCGGAATGGTCAGCGCGATAAGCAGGCCACAGATAGCAACCGTCATCAGCTTCGCGCGCTTCATCGCCCACTTTGGCAGGCGGTACCACCAGGTATCTTCCAACTGGCGTGCGGTGCGCTTGGTGCGGCGAATAGACCACTTGTCGATGTTGTGCCCCAGCAAACCAAACAGCGCCGGCAGTAGGGTGACAGACAGCAGCGCCGCTAGTCCGACGGCTGAAATGGAACCGTAGGCAACCGATTTGAGGAAGGCCTGCGGGAAGATGAACAACCCGGATAGGGCAACCGCGACCATGGCCGCGGAGAAGACCACTGTCTGCCCGGCGGTGGCGGTGGTGACAGCAACCGCGTCTTTGACCTCCCGGCCTTTGTCCAGCTCCTCACGGAAACGCGAGACCATGAACAGGCCATAGTCAATGGCCAGGCCCAAGCCCAGCAGCGTAACCACTGCCTGCGCGAAGACGTTGACCTGCAGGAAACCTGCCAGAATGCCGAGGATGCCGATGGAACCCAAGATGGACAGACCGCCGACGACCAAGGGCATAAACGCTGCGACGACAGAGCCGAAGACCACCAGCAGCAACAAGCCAACCAGCGGCAGCGCAGCGCGTTCTGCACGCGCGATGTCATCGGCCATGCCGGCATCGAGTGCATCCGCGACGGCGGTCGCGCCGGCGACCTCAACGTCGAGCTCAGTATCTGTCAGCGCATCTTGGATGATGCGGAAGTCTTTGAGAGTCTGCTCTTCATCACCAGCCAGCCCGATAGCCACGAATGCGAGGTTGCCCTCTTCATTGAGCAAGTTCGGGTTCTGGGTATCAAAGTAGCTGTTGACCTGCGCAATTTGTTCCGGGTAGGAGCTCTTGAGGTTGTCTACATACTCGCGGCCTTCCTCAAGATTGTCTTGAGGATTGTTGACCATGACGATGACATCGCCGGAGTTATCACGCCCGAAGACCTCATTTTCAATCTTCGCAGCCTGCGTGGATGCAGAGTTCGGGTCATCCCAACCCTCCTGGCTCATCTTGTTGCCCAGCTGGGTTCCAAAAACTCCGAAGAGGAACAAGATGACGCCGATGAGCACAAAAGGAATGACTTTGCGGTAGGCGTACGAAAAGCGGCCCCATTTCAAAAACACGTCTGAGTATCTCCTAGTGCTCTACCAAGGCGGACAAAGAACGGAACGGCTGCAGCCATGCACCTTCCGGCGGCAGGGCGTCCAGGCTCACGCGTGGCAGTGGATCCCTAAACACACCCGGGATGTCTTCTAGGTCCACAAATTCCAGGGACTCGGAAGCAATTGCCCAGGAGACATGCTCATGGAAACCCAGGACGGTGACGGGGATGCCCTCGCCGGCGAGCTCTTCTAATAGCGGCTGGAAATTCTGGCCATCGGCAGATGCCACGATAAGACCCGCGAGGTCATCGCGGTTATCGAGGATGTACTCGATCATGTCCGGATCGACATCAGACTCTTCATCCGTCTTCGGCTTGGCAAAGACGGAAAAACCGACGTTTCGGATGGCTTCTACCCACGGGCGGATGACATCCGCGCCGCCGGGAGTGACATTGGTAAACACGGAAGCCTGCGGTTCAGCGCCGAAGTCCTGGGCGTTGAGAACCACCCAGCGACCAATCGCGTCAAAGCGTGGGCGGTAAGCAGCCGTTGGGCGTCCACCCAAAATTGCGCCGAGGCCCATGTCCATATTGGGCGCGTCCCAGATAAGTGCGTATTTGCTGCTCATTATTTCTTTTCCCACAGGTATTCAGTAATAACGTGGTCTTTGTCCAGACCCTTGCCTTCAAACTTCGTAATAACCTGACGGTCTGTTAGCTGCGGGCACCCATCCCACGGCCAGCCCTTGTATTCCAAGGAAGGCTCCACTTCAACGAGTTCGTTGATCCACTCGGCATAATCCGCGTGGTCAGTGGCAACGTGCAGCACGCCGCCCTTCTTTAGACGCGACGCGAACAGGTTCAGCGTGCCGGACTGGATGATGCGGCGTTTATTGTGGCGCGCCTTCGGCCACGGATCCGGGAAGAACACACGGATGCCATCGAGGGATTCTGGTTCAAACATGCGAACCATTACTTCCACGCCGTCACCGCGAACCATACGGATATTATCCAGACCATTGCGGACTGCCTGGCCCATCAGCTTGGCCAGACCTGGCTTGTACAGCTCGACCGCGATGATGTTGGTGTCTGCTTCCAGCGGCGCCATTGCAGCAGTGGAAGTGCCAGTGCCGGAACCAATCTCCACGATGGTCTTGTGCCCTGCGCGGCCGAACCAGGCATCGACGTCAATCAATTCATCCCCAAGCTCTTTGCCCATCTGGGGCCAATTCTCATTGAACATGGCCTCCTGGTTGTCTGTCAGCGTGCCACGGCGGAAGGTGACATTGCCCAGACGCGGATAGTCCAGATCATTATTGAACGCTTCATTGAAGTTAGTTTGCGGGGGGCGGCCAGAAATGTTTTCAGTATTATTCATAATTTCTCTTTTAAGTATTTGGATAGAAAGAGCAGCAATAAGGCCAATAAGAACAAGATGTGACAGGAGTTGATTCCTGTTATCTCACACTATTGTCCATGGTCTTTGCGGTATAGGCAAAGATTGACGCCCGAAAGTGCACAAAAACACCCGGAATAATGCAGGCGGATATAACCAGTTAAGTCCCGGGGGTGGTGGTATGGAAATGGATTCGGCAGCTACCTTTCCTTGTCCTCCCCCGTTATGGGGTGTCAAACCCAACCGTTATCTGTGGTTTACGTCCTGTTCTGCCTGCAAATCTTGTGGTAGGTTCGGTGGATATAACCAGCGTGGTGTAAAACCAATCCAATTTCTTCACTCTGACAGTTAGGCTGGTGCTTGAGACTAACTCAGAGAAGATCCTTCCCAAATTATCGCAGGAGATTTAGTAGATGACCACCGCTATTCAAGGCCTCGTTGGCGAAGCGCCAACCAAGAACGAAGAGCTCATTAAGTGGATTAATGAAAACGTGGAGCTTTTCCAGCCAGACCAGGTGGTCTTTATCGACGGTTCACAGGAAGAGGCTGACCGCCTCGCTGGTGAGCTGGTGGAAAAGGGCACCCTGATCAAGCTGAATGAGGAAAAGCGTCCTAATTCTTACTTGGCACGCTCAAACCCTTCGGATGTTGCGCGTGTAGAGTCCCGTACCTTTATCTGTGCTGAAAACCAGGAAGATGCTGGCCCAACCAACAACTGGGTGCCGCCAGCAGCAATGAAGGAAGAAATGACGGAGGAGTTCCGCGGTTCTATGCGCGGACGCACCATGTACGTCGTTCCTTTCTGCATGGGCCCAATCAGTGATCCAAATCCAAAGCTGGGTGTGCAGCTGACTGACTCCGCTTATGTTGTTTTGTCCATGCGCGTGATGACCCGCATGGGCCAGGAAGCACTGGACAAGATTGGTGAGCACGGTGATTTCGTGCACGCACTGCACTCTGTTGGTGCTCCTCTGGAGCCAGGTCAGGAAGATGTTCCATGGCCTTGCAATGACACCAAGTACATCACCCACTTCCCTGACACCAAGGAGATTTGGTCCTACGGTTCTGGCTACGGTGGCAACGCCATCTTGGCTAAGAAGTGCTATGCGCTGCGTATTGCATCCGTCATGGCGAAGGAAGAAGGCTGGATGGCTGAGCACATGCTCATCTTGAAGCTGATTTCCCCAGAGGGCAAGGCTTACCACATCGCGGCGGCATTCCCATCCGCTTGTGGCAAGACCAACCTCGCAATGATCACCCCAACACTTGAGGGCTGGTCCGCGGAAGTTGTGGGCGATGACATCGCGTGGCTGCACCTGCGCGAAGACGGTCTGTACGCTGTTAACCCAGAAAACGGTTTCTTCGGCGTTGCTCCTGGTACCAACTACGCTTCGAACCCAATCGCGATGAAGACTATGGAGCCAGGCAACACCATCTTCACCAACGTTGCCCTGACTGATGATGGTGACGTGTGGTGGGAAGGCATGGACGGCGATGCACCTGAGCACCTCATTGACTGGCTCGGTGAAGACTGGACTCCAAACTCTGCTACTCCGGCCGCACACCCGAACTCCCGTTACTGCACCCCGATTGCGCAGTGCCCAACTGCTGCACCGGAATTTGATGACTGGAAGGGTGTCAAGCTGGACGCAATCTTGTTCGGCGGTCGCCGCGCAAGCACCGTCCCATTGGTAACCCAGGCATTCGACTGGAACCACGGCACCATGATCGGTTCCCTGCTGGCATCCGGTCAGACCGCAGCTTCCGCTGAAGCAAAGGTTGGTTCCCTGCGCCACGACCCAATGGCAATGCTGCCTTTCATTGGCTACAACGCTGGTGACTACCTGCAGAACTGGATTGACATGGGCAACAAAGGCGGCGACTTGCTGCCTGAGATCTTCCTGGTTAACTGGTTCCGCCGTGGTGAAGATGGCCGCTTCCTGTGGCCTGGTTTCGGCGAGAACTCCCGTGCACTTAAGTGGATCATTGACCGCGTTGAGGGCAATGTTGGTGCTGAAGAAACCGTTATCGGTAACACCGCCCGCGCTGAGGACCTGGACCTGACCGGTCTGGACACCCCGCTGGAAGACATCAAGGAAGCACTGTCAGTGGATCCTTCTGAGTGGGGTGCTGACTTGGAAGACAACCTTGAGTACCTGCGCTTCCTCGGCCCACGCGTGCCACAGGAAGTTCATGATCAGCTGGATGCACTCAAGACCCGCATCGAGTCTGCTTAAATAACTCCTAAGAGTTCTCAGCCCGTCAGCCTTTATTGGTTGGCGGGCTGTTTGCGTAGCACCAGCACCAGGTTGGAGGTTAAAAACTCGCGCAGGATAGGCACGCGCACAATCCACCAGGCCCAGGATGGGTGATATCGCGGGAAGGCAAGCAGCACATCTTTGCCGCGGGCATAGTCCAGGCCTTGTTTCGCGGATACCGCAAATAGGGACTTGCCCCAGACATTCTTCGGCGGGTGGCCATGGGTTTTCTCATAGCGTCGGCGCGCGAAATCGCCGCCGATATAGTGCTGCCACAGCCCAGTTTCATGTCCGCCGAAAGGCCCTAGCCACACGGTATAGCTCACCACGGCAAGACCACCAGGACGGGTGACGCGCAGCATTTCATCAGCCATCGCCCACGGCTTGTCGATGTGCTCCGCCACATTCGAGGAATAGACCACCTCAAAGGTGTCATCGGCAAAAGGCAAGGCAGTGCCATCCCCGCGCACAGCATTAGCTATGGAAATCCCTGCCGCACTCATTTCCCCGGCATCAGGTTCCACACCAAAATACTGCGCGCCGCGCGCTTCAAATTCGGTGGCAAAATAGCCCGGCCCGCCGCCGACATCCAACACCTTGGCGCCGTTCAGGGTGAGCCCGGCGTCGCGGGAGAGGGAATCGATAAGCAAAGCGGTGTCTTTAGCCAACCCCCCGTAGAAGATGTCCGGGCGGGGTTGCTCAAAACGGAAAGAGCGCAAAAGCTGCCACGCGCGCGAAAACGTAGCCAAAGCCCGGGTGTGTTTCATGGACTTTAGGCTATACCCGCTAGGCTTATTACCCACCATGAAGATCCTCCTGTTGTGCTGGCGCGACTCCACCCACCCCCAAGGCGGCGGTTCAGAACGCTACCTCGAACGCGTCGGGGAGTATCTAGTATCCCACGGCCACGAGGTAGTTTTCCGCACCTCAAGGCACATGAATGCCGCGCGCACGGAAGTGCGCAATGGCGTCACCTACTCCCGCGGCGGCGCTAAATACAGCGTATATCCTAAAGCCCTGGCACTGATTGCTGCCGGGCGTTTTGGCATTGGCCCCTTGCGCGGCTTTGATGCTGTGGTGGATACCCAAAATGGCATTCCTTTCTTTGCGCGCCTGGTTGCGGGCAAACCCACGGTGCTGTTAACACACCATTGCCACCGCGAAGTCTGGCCGGTTGCCGGGCGCATTATTGGCCCACTCGGCTGGTTCCTGGAATCCAAGGTCGCGCCCTGGGTGTACCGCGTCGCTGAAACCGTGACGGTGTCTGAAGCCTCGCGCACGGACCTGGCGGAGCTGGGGGTGCCGGGCGCACACATCATTGAAAACGGCGTGGATCCCATCCCGGAGCACATTCCGATCATTGAGCGTGAGACTCCCATTCACCTGGTCACGCTGTCACGGCTGGTGCCTTATAAGCAGATTGAGCATGCGATTGATACGGTCGCGCAGCTTTCCGATGCAACTCTAGACGTCATCGGCACCGGCTGGTGGGAATCTGAACTCCATGCCTATGCGCGCGCACGTGGGGTGATGGACAAGGTGTTTTTCCACGGGCAGGTCACGGAAGATTACAAGCATGCGCTGTTGGCGCGGGCTGATATTCATCTGATGCCTTCGCGCAAAGAAGGCTGGGGTTTGGCCGTGATGGAAGCCGCCCAGCATGGCGTTCCCACTATCGGTTATTCTTTTGGGCTGCGCGATAGCGTGCTGAATAACAAGACGGGCTTGTTGGTTGCTGATGAGAAGGAGTTCGCGGCGGCAACCCGGCGGCTGATTGCCGATGCCCCGTTGCGCCGCGAACTGGGGGAAGCAGCACGCGAGTTTGCGCTTAAGTTCTCATGGGATTCGACCGGCGCCCGCTTTGAACAGTTGCTGCGAAAGCTAACCCAGCAATAATTGGTCCAAGCATCCAGGCGGTGGTCAAAATCCACGGCGTGCGATAAGAACCGGCGGACGTTTCAGCGATGATTTCTTCATCTTCCACGACCACGCCGATGCCTAGGTCTTCTAGAGCTTTCAGGTCTTCATCTTCCCAGGCTGTCATCGCGGCCTGCCAGCGTGGGCTGGGCAGATCGACTGCTTGCCCATCAACGCTGAGGCTGCCTGATTCTACCTTGTTGACGGCCTTGGAATAAGGGTCGATGACCAGGCGGCCATCGACTTCCACCAGCGTATCGCGGTCAACAAAGAGCACATCGCGCCCGGCGATGTCTTTAATCAGCGCCTCATCCACTAGCTGTGCGTTGGTACCGCGCAGCGAGGATAGCGAGTTTGCCGCGTCCGGGGTCTGTAAGATGACGCAGCCCAGGGCGATTGCCGCTGCCACGGTTTGTTTCGCAGGAATGTGCCCCAACGCCGCGATGTAAAACGGCAGCGCCAGCATGAGCAGCTTTTGGCTATCGCGCACAAGCCCCGCGCCGGGGATGTACTCCAGTGCCCAGGCCATGCCGGTTGGCCACAGCCAAGCCAGGGATGCCAGGCCAAGGCCGGCGGCTGCGAGGATCATGAGACGTTTGGGAACAAAACGGGCGCCGATGAGCACGCAGGCAAACACACCAAGACCAAAGAGCGCGAAACCTAAGTGCCGGGATTCCGGGACGGCCTCCGCATTCCAGATTCCGCCCAAGCCCAAGATGGCGCCGAAGGTTCCCACGGCTTCCTCCGCGCGCGGGGCAAAAGCCTCAGCGGCGGCGTGGGCATTCATTTCTTGCCCGCCGCGGAAGGTGGCTATGAGCCCCGGGATGGCCCAGGGCAAAGTGTAAAAAACACCGAGACCTAAGGTGATAAGCCGGTGGCGGTTAAGACATACCAGTGCCACCACCAGGGCAATGAGCGCGCCGGTCGGGGTGAGTGAGGCAAGGAACATCAAAAGCCAGACCACCAGTGCCTGGCCGGACAGCGCTGCGGCGGCAATCAGTGGCAAAAGCCATGCGGCGATGACCACGGACCAATGTCCTTGCATCAGCCTTTCGATGACAAACGGGTTGCACACCGCCAACCCAATCGCAGCGAGCGAGGGAAACAGTTCCTTGTTGCTGAGCCACCATGCGCCATAAGCCGCGCCGCACGCGGTGAGCACCATGAGTGCTTTGACCACGATGGTGGCGGGCATAACCATCCCGATGATAGCCAGGAAACCATCTTGGGGTGCGTTGCGCGCAAAGAGGTCTCCGCCGCCGAAGTTGGCCGCGGTCATGCCCGGTGAATCCAGCACCAGCATGTCACGCCAGGCAAGTTGCCCGCCGAAGAGAAAAGGCCACACTACGGCCAAGACTGCTGCCGCCGCAAAGGCGGTACAAATCAGCCTATTGCGCACGCTGCCTGCTAAAACGCCACGCGCAGATGAGCAGCAGTACCGCGCCCACAATCGCGAGCGCCCAGCCTAAAACGGTTGCTACTTGCACGCCCAGCACGGTGTTTTTCACCTTGTCCAGCTCCGCCTGGGAGGAAGCCTCGTCCCAGGAAATGTCGGTGGAAAACAAGGTGCGCTCACCGGTTGGTTCCGCGATGTGCGACTGCGCCAGGTAAATCTGCATCTTCTCATTGACATCAACCACGCGTCCCGTGGTGGGTTCAACCCACACGATGCGCTCGAAGGCGTAATACGGCTTGAGGTTTACTTCCTCATCGGCGTCTAGATTGATGCGCGCTAGTTCTTCATCGGAGTAGAAGTCACCGGCGCGGCCAGGGAAGGTCTGGTCATCAAAGATGTCGGAGATATTGATGCCGTGGCGCTTTTGATAGAAGGAATAAGTGGGGATGCCATCGATTTCTTCATCGGTGAGGTAATCAATCGGCTCCGATTTTTGCATCACGGTGTCGAAATAAGGATAAGAGCGCTGCTCGGTCTGGGACGGGAAGAAGTAATCAATACCGTCAATCTCCGCGCCCTCAGCGTTGAGCACCGCGCCGCCGTGAACCGTGAATTCTTGGCTGGTATCGGAATCCGCCAATGGATACGCCGATTCGCGGTTGAGCAGCGCCGATTGCTCAATAGCAGCAATCTGCTCACCATCTAAGGTGACTGAAATATCGCTTTCCGCATGGGCCGCGGCATCATCCACATCCGTCTTTGCGGTGGTGGAGTGCCTGTCAATCTCCAGCTGTTTGGTCTCAACAACGCACTTGAGGCCGTCCTCGCAGCCATCGCCAGCCGCATAGGCGTCCCAATCGGCAACCTGTGCCTCAGCTGGGCCCATGGATACGGAGATGTCTTCTTTGAGCGAAAGTGGACGCGTGCGCTGCGTAAACAGTGCCGGGGAGACGGCACCAACAATCAAGCACACCAGTGCAATGATGGCGGTGAGCTTCAAAGAAGATTGAGTAC
>JAUNRU010000011.1:0-2101 GCA_030535535.1 Corynebacterium casei | reverse complement strand
ACAATCAAGCACACCAGTGCAATGATGGCGGTGAGCTTCAAAGAAGATTGAGTACGTAGCATTTAAGGAATATTGTCCAATTCAAACTCAAGGAGGTGATAACGATTAGTACTTTACCGCAGCACCTGCCAGCCCTAGACGGTATCCGCGCGGTAGCCGCGCTGGGAATCGTTGTCACCCACGTTTCTTTCCAAACCGGCACCGGCTGGGCATTCGCCGAGCGCTTTGATTACTTTGTGGCTGTCTTCTTCGCCCTGTCCGCTTTCGTGCTGTGGCGCCGCCCGCTCAATGAGCACTACTACCGCAACCGCGTTGCCCGCATCGCGCCCGCGTATCTGGTTTGCGTCATCGCGGTGATTTTACTGTTCCCAGATGCGCGCAGCATGGACATTTGGCAGATTCTCACCAACTTAACCTCCACGCAGATTTACATCGCGGATGGTCTCGCGCCGGGGCTAACCCACCTGTGGTCGCTGTGCGTAGAAATCGCATTCTACCTCGCGCTTCCGCTCATTGCTTTCGCACTGCAGGGCCTTGGCCGCGTTCAGCGCATCGCTGCGATTCTGGGTGCTGCCGTGCTGTCCTATGGCTGGCCCTGGCTGCCCTTCGTCGCGGCATTTGATGGCGAGGGCATCAACTTTCAAATCTGGCCCCCGTCCTATATTTCCTGGTTCGCCGTGGGCATGCTCGCTGCTGAATTCGAGGGCCGGGTAAAAGTCCCCACCTGGTTTCGCCCCATCGCGTGGGCGCTCGCCGCGGTAATCATGTGGGTGGCTTCGCGCGAATGGTTTGGTCCGCAAGGCCTGGTGCACCCCGAGCCGGATGAATTTAACCGCCGCATCCTCGCCGGCGCGGCTTTCGCCGCGTGCATCGTTGTGCCTTATGCCCTGGGCGGGCCGAGCAAGATATTGGAAAGCCGGACCTGGCAGTTTCTGGGCAAGATTTCCTATTCCATCTTCCTCTGGCACGTTGCAGTCCTGGGCCTGATGTTCCCGCTGACAGGAATCTCGCTATTCTCCGGGCACTTCACCATCATCTTTATCCTCACCGTCGCGTTTAGCATCGCGGTGTCATATGCCTGCTATGAACTGGTGGAAGAGCCCGCGCGGCGCTATTTCCGCGGGAAGAAGAGGCAAGCCACAGCAGCCGCGGTCAGGGAGACCACTAGGAGCGAGTCGCCCGCATAGCCTTCCGATGGCCACGGCGCCCGCGCCAACATCGCCCCCGCCATGAGCATCAGCGCGGGGCTGAGATATTCAGCTTTCAAGTTGGTCCAGCGCAGCACCGCCCACATGGCTAGTGCTACCGGAGCGAAGACCCAATTGACCAAGCCCAGGGCAATGATTCCCACCAGCCACGGGGAGCCCATGGGCATCTGAGGGTTCTCGCCGCGCAACCGGCTGGTGAATGCGCAGGCCACAAGCGTTGCAATACCAATCAGACCGCCAATGATCAGCCATGCGCGGTAGAGACCATCGGCTTCGTGTTCCATCCGGAACTCGCCGGCAATACCGGGCGGAATAACAAAAGCTTGGCTCGCGGCATCAATTTCCACAGGCTCTAGTTCTACGTCACCGAGGTATCCGCGCAGCCCAGAGTTAAACGCCCGGCCGGTGTTGAGAATCCGCTCCGAATTAGCCGCGGCAATGTCCCGGCCGGTTGCTTTATAGGCGACCTGCTGCGGTTCATCAGTCAGGCTCACCCACTGCGCGCGAGTCTCAAGCCGGTGCGTGCCCTTATCCAACGCGATGGTGTCGCCGGGGGCGTAGGAGGAGGCATCGATAAGCACCTGCTCGCGGTCAGCATCCAAGGTCACAGTCATATCGCGCGGCGCGGTGAACTCGCGAATGATAATGCCGGTGTCCAGCAACAAGCGCTGGAAAATAAACTGCTGCACATCCGGTGAGGTATCCGGCACCGTGACCACGCGCTTGGCTTGTTCAACCTCAGCAATACCGACGCGTTCTGTGAGCTCCACGCGGATGGTTTCCGTCGGCCCGCCTGGCACCGTGATGGTGCGCGGGGTGTTTGCCTCTAGCCGCGCGGTGACTTTTGCGCCATCCGCGCCGTGGATTTCTACCTCGGTGCTGCGCGTTGCGGT
>JAUNRU010000062.1:0-13512 GCA_030535535.1 Corynebacterium casei | reverse complement strand
GAGCGCAGCAGCTTGCCGGAAGCCAAGCCCAACTTGCGAGCCAAGTCGAGCCAACCTGCAACCTCTTCGCCGACGCGACCGCCAGAAACGTTGACTGCGTCTGGCACGAACTCGCCAGCCAGTGCCTTAAGCACGGAATCAGCCACATCGGTACCAGCGCGGTCCTGCGCCTCAACGGTGGAAGCACCCAGGTGCGGGGTGACAACAACCTGTGGAAGCTCAAACAGCGGGGAATCCGTGCAAGGCTCAGTGGAGTACACGTCAAAGCCTGCGCCCCAGTGGTGACCAGCCTTGATGGAATCAGCCAAAGCCTGCTCATCAACCAGGCCGCCACGGGCTGCGTTGATGATGATCTGGCCCTTCTTTGCCTTTGCAAGCAACTCCGCGGAGAACATGCCCGCAGTCTCAGGGGTCTTCGGCAGGTGAATGGTGACAAAGTCAGAGCGGCTCATCAGCTCTTCCAGATCCACCAGCTCCACGCCCAGGGATGCTGCACGCGCTGGGTTTGCGTATGGGTCATACGCAATGATCTCGGTCTCAAATGCCTTCAAGCGGTGCGCGAAGAGCTGACCAATGTGGCCAAAGCCGACAATGCCGACGGTCTTGCCGTAGATTTCCACGCCCTTGAAAGAAGAACGCTTCCACTCGCCCTCACGCAAAGTGGCATCAGCCTGAGGAATCTGGCGCGCGGTGCTCAACAGCAAAGAGATTGCGTGCTCGCATGCAGAGTGAATGTTAGAAGTTGGTGCGTTGACAACCATGACACCGCGTGCGGTAGCTGCAGGCACATCAACATTGTCCAGACCCACACCTGCGCGGCCGACAATCTTCAAGTTGTTCGCTGCTTCTAGAACTTCTTCATCCACGGTAGTTGCAGATCGAACCAGAAGGGCATCAGCCTCTCCTACTGCTGCGAGCAGTTCATCACGGTTAGGTCCATCAACCCAGCGAACCTCAACGCCGTCTCCCAACGCTTCGACGGTGGATGGGGCAAGTTTGTCGGCAATTAAAACGACCGGCTTCGACATGTTCTACGATCCTTATGGAAATTGGAGTGATCAGTGGCTCGTGATCAGTGGCGGTACATCAATTCAAGGTCACCGCAGTGACCGTGCAGTGGGAATTGGGCGGCGCACCAGAGCCTATCGAGTAGTCTATGACAAGAGTTGTGGTCTGTCGTGCGGCTAGCTCATGGACTCAGCTGACGTCGGAGAATTCCAACCTTGCCTAATCCTATCGGTTAACAGGTTGGTATCCCCAAACTGGGGGCTTAGTGCAACCAAAGGCCCGTTTTCCAGACCCGAAACCAGCGCCATCTGCTGCTTGGAATCACGTGGATCACCAGTGGGCATAATCCACACATCCCCACCCCAAGCATTGGCATTCGCGATAGATGCCACGGAAGATTCCGGAGTACCGATAATCACCGGTGACATGCCCGAATCACGGCGTGACTGCGCCGGAATTGGTTGCGTCTCCCACTGTTCTTCACGGTACAAAGGCTCCCATGCGGCCTTCAATTCCGTGTATTCCTTGGGGTCCAAATCAGCAACGGCCTGCGCCATATTCTCCGGCGCGCCAACTACTTGGCTCGTGAATTGAAATGCCGTCATCTCCCCCAACGCACCGGTGGTGCCCGGGTCATGCAGAATCTCAATCTCTCCACTGGTTTGCGCGAAAGGAACTTTACCTACAAGCAAAATACGCGTGGTTCCAAGGTGGTCCATCTGCGCGATAAGCTCACTGCGAATCGAGTCATCATATGTCACCATCGGCGCGCGCTGCGCCACCGCAATGGATGCTGCACGCAGCTTCGCCGAGTCTGTGTTTTCTGAGATGACGATGGAGTTCGACCCAGCAGGCTCAAAGAACAACTCCACCGATTCCAGCCCCCACGGGTCCGGCAGAACGTGAACCTCATCGCGGAACTGCTCCTGCACCAAACGGTTGTGGTTCTCAGTCTCAGCCTGAGAGAGGCTTATCTGATCATCTTCCAAGCTAAACACCGCCGGTGTCACCACTGGCTCAGTCTGGCGAAAACACGAAGAAAGACTTAACGCCATACCGGCGGTCAGGACAGCTGCGATTGCCTTGGTGAAACTCCTATTGCGCAACCGCACTATCCCTTCTCATCTCTGTTTTCGCTTCTGCTTGTTGCAGACAATGGTGAACCGCCTACTCGGGTTCAAGATACTACAAAGAGCTGCTGGTTACACAGCGTGGATAGTGCTGAGCAACCGGCGGTGTCACTGCGCTTTCTTTAGCCGAGTGAAAGTCCTCTAAGCAGTGGCGGAATTGCGAGTGCTGCGGAGAGCTGGCTTGCCCATGGCGTGCTCAATCATACCGATGAAGCGCTCGCGGCGGTCACGGATGAAGCCGTCGAAGTCTGCTTGCAGCAATAGCTCGGGGTTGAGCTCATGTGAGGCGAGAACCGTGTCGAATTCGGCGTCTTCCAAGATGGACTTGGATTGCACGCGGGAGAGGTAGCGCGCTGGCGAGTGACCATCAATGACTACCTCGGTGCGCTTGCCCATTGGTGTGTGGTTAAGAACGGATTTTGCTAGTTCATCATCGATCTCAAATTTCTCACACCATGCATCTGGGAAGATTTGGTGGAAGCCAGTGCTCAGCTCAAAGAAGGTGTTCTTGTCAAAGGTCTTGGCGCTGCGCCAATCGCGTGCACCACGTGCCATCAACAGCGCGTAGAGCGCGTGGTAAATGCCGCTGGAAACCCCCGCGGTGTTTAGACGTGATTCTTCAAACTCTGCTTCGCGTACTGATTTTGGTTCATCCTCGCGGTTGCCCAGCACCCAGTCGGAGACCTCTTCGACGTCCCGCGCTGCGCGTAGTTTCACTGCCTCGGAGCCGTAGAGCTCACCAAAGACGCCAGACCAGAACCAGCGGTTGATCTTGTCCCACGATTGCTCACTAGATAGGCAACCTGGGACATGCGCCAGACGCGCCAAGATGACGGCCAGCGGAATGATCTGCGCGGTATAAGGGACCTGCTCCACGCTGAAGATACAACGCTGGCGCAAGAATTCCGCGACTTCTTGGAAAGTAATCTGCAGCTTGTTCGCTGCCTTTAGATACCCGTCTAGGGTCAGCGTCAAAATATCCTCGCGCTGTCCGCCGGCATGACCGGAATCAGCCGTCGTGTACAGCGACACCGCGGATAGGAACTGAGTGCGGCCAATGCCGTCAAGTGCTGGGTACTTGCGCAGTGCCTTTTCGCGCTTTGCCCAATCATCGGCCAGACGGAAGTTCTCATCTTCTGATGCGAAGACTGCGGTGACTAGATCGAATACGTCCATGTCCTGACCTGAGCTATTCGCATGGGCAAAGATCGTTCCCACACCAGCGCTAGCGGTCTCACGCGACAGGCGAATCATCGGAACGTCATAACCCGCTAGCGGGAAGAGCACGCGGTTGTGGAACTCAGCGAGCTCCTTGTACTCCAAGTTCTGGCTCTGGCTGTTGCCTTGGCTTTGTTCCAAAGTTTTGTCGGGGCCAACGGCGCCGGCGTGGGCGTGGGCGGCCATGGAGAGGATGATGCCGGTGCCCTCTTCGGAGAGAAGAAGGGAAACAGGAACGCAGCCGCTGCGGAGGTAGGCTTCTTGGCCATCGAGTGGGTAATCCAGGGCCGGGCCAAAGTGGGAGTAGACGTTGTTGTCGTCGTCGACTGCGAAGACGGCTTCATCAGGCAGCAACTCTTCGGAGACTGCGCGCTTGACGTCTAGGAAGTAGCGACGCATGACGGTCTCACCGCGGTAGTCGGTGGTGCGAATGTTTCCGGAGCCACGCAGGCAGTGATACAAGGTGGTCATGCGCTGCTCACCATCGAGCAGGAGCATGCCTGGATTGCCCTTAGCGGCGGGTGCGCCGGCGAGAGGGCGGGGCTTGAAGCGCATCTTTTCATCACGGGTATCTAGTACCGTGACGGCGCCGATTGGATAACCGCGTAAAACGGTAACAAGCAAAGACCGGATGTGGTCCTCGTCCCATGCATAATCCTGCTGGAAGTCCGGAACCTGAATATCACCGCGATCAATACGCTTAAAGAGGTCAACAAGGTCATAACTTGGCGTAATAAAACCCATGGCACTCACTTTATACGCCACAGGTCCTGTCCGCGCCCCAAGTTCGGATGCCCGATCGGACATTGCAGCATTGGGACTATTTTTGGTTCGGAATTGAATGGGCCACTAACCAATTTCGGAGGTGATGCCGCTCTCCCCTGGTCGAAATTGGCAGTGCAAGTGAGAACGCTCTGGGTCTGGCTGCGCTCACGAGGTTGGAAATGCGAAAGCGCATCTGTTGCCTGAAATGGTGTTCAGGAACAGATGCGCTTTGAGCACTAGGTGCGCGGGAGGGTGCCCTGCGCGATTAGCGGTTGGGCTTAGGCGGTTTCGGCGCGAGCGTCGACCTTGACCCAGCTCATCAGATCGCGCAGCTTCTTACCGGTCTGCTCGATTGGGTGATCGTTGTAGGAAGCACGCAGGCCCTCAAGCTCCTTGTTGCCGCCTTCAACGTTAGCCAGCAGACGCTTGGTGAAGGTGCCGTCCTGAATGTCAGTCAGGATCTCCTTCATGCGGTCCTTGGTGCCAGCGTCAATAACGCGTGGGCCGGAGATGTAGCCACCGAACTCAGCGGTATCAGAAACGGAGTAGTTCATGTTGCCAATGCCGCCCTCGAACATGAGGTCAACAATCAGCTTCAGCTCGTGCAGAACCTCGAAGTACGCCATCTCAGGCTCGTAGCCAGCTTCGGTCAGAACCTCGAAACCAGTCTTGACCAGTTCCTCAGTGCCGCCACAAAGAACAGCCTGCTCACCGAAGAGGTCGGTAACGGTCTCAGCCTCGAAGGTGGTTGGGATGACGCCTGCGCGTGCGCCGCCGATTGCAGCAGCGTAGGACAGCAGCAGGTCGTGGCCCTCTTCCTTAGGGTCCTGATCAACAGCGATCAAGCAAGGAACACCCTTGCCGTCAACGAACTGGCGGCGAACCAAGTGGCCAGGGCCCTTTGGAGCAACCATGCCAACGGTGATGTTGTCAGCAGGCTTGATCAGGTCGAAGTGGATGTTCAGACCGTGGCCGAAGAGCAGCGCGTTGCCATCTTCCAGGTTTGGCTCGATGTTCTCAGAGAAGATCTGTGCCTGGGAAGTATCTGGAGCCAGGAGCATAATAACGTCTGCCCACTTAGCGGCATCTGCAACGGACTTGACTTCAAAGCCAGCTTCTTCAGCCTTAGCAGCGGACTTGGAGCCCTCACGCAGACCAATGACAACCTCAACGCCGGAGTCACGCAGGTTCTGAGAGTGAGCGTGGCCCTGCGAGCCGTAGCCAATAACAGCTACCTTGCGGCCCTGGATGATGGACAGGTCGGCATCGTCGTCGTAAAAAGTCTCAATTGCCATGAGAAATAGCCCTTTCGTTGGAAAGTTCGGTATCAGTGTTGATTCACTCCACTTACCGTACCACAGTACGGGATGGAGTGTTCACATTATGAGATGGATTAGTGTTTTTATTCAGCTTCTGGGATGAAACACCGGTGGTGTTTCATCCCTAGCTTGCTCAAGGTTGTCGAATGAACTTTGAGCGTTTGGCGCTTTGACTTTATGGCTTCTCTCTTTAAAGTGATTCGGTTACGAATCACTTTAAAGTTTGGTGGGAGCCATGGCCTTGGGGCCGCGGCTAAGTGCCACGTGGCCGGACTGGATGAGTTCGCGGATGCCGAATGGTTCCAGAACATCAAGTAGTGCGCGCAGCTTTCCTGGGGAACCCGTAGCTTCCACGATGACGGATTCCTGAGCCACGTCCACAACGCGTGCACGGAAGATGTTGACGGCGTCGACAACCTGCGGACGGTTGGTGTTGTCCGCTGCAACCTTGACCAGCATGATGCCGCGGGCCACTGAGGTTTCATCATCAAGCTCAACCACCTTGATGACTGGGATGAGCTTGTTGAGTTGCTTCGTAACCTGTTCGGTCACTACTTCATTGGCATCAACAACTATTGTGAAGCGGCTGATGCCAGGGGTCTCAGTCTTAGCTGAGACAATGCCCACTAGGTTGTAACCACGGCGGGTGAACATACCGGCGACGCGAGAGGTGATACCTTCCACGTCCTCGACCAGGACAGACAAAGTATGGCGGGTGACTTCGTGTGGAGCTGGCATTAGTCTTCGGTCTCCTCTACTGTTTCATGAATTGTCGCCGGTTCTTCAGCCGCCGATTCGTTTTCGTCAAAGAGTGGGCGAAGACCCAGTGCGTACTGGATTTCTTCATTTGATGCACCACCGGAAATCATTGGCCAGACCTGGGCGTCTTCACCCACAATGAAGTCAATAACCACTGGGCGGTCATTGATTTCGCGTGCCCGCTGAATTGCTGGAAGGATCTCTTCCTCCGTGGTCACGCGGATCGATTCACAGCCCATTGCCTCCGAAAGCTTTACGAAGTCAGGAACGTACGATGCTTCCTCGCGCAGCTTGGTGTTGGAGTAGTTGCGCTCATAGAACAGAGTCTGCCACTGGCGCACCATGCCCAGGTTGCCGTTGTTGATAACAGCGACCTTGATGGGGAAACCTTCCAACGCTGCGGTGGTCAGCTCCTGGTTGGTCATCTGGAAACAACCATCACCGTCAATCGCCCAGACTTCCTTGTCCGGCATCGCTGCCTTTGCGCCCAAAGCGGCGGGAACGGCGTAGCCCATGGTGCCGGCGCCGCCGGAGTTGAGCCAGGTGCGTGGGTTTTCAAAGTCAATGAACTGTGCAGCCCACATCTGGTGCTGGCCAACGCCTGCCACGTAGATGGCCTCAGGGCCGATCTCTGCGGAGAGGTGCTCCAGAATCTGCTGTGGGTTGAGCTTGCCATCTTCAGTTGGTTCCCAACCACGTGGGAAACGGTCCTGCAGATCACTCAAGTAGCCGGTCCACTCTTCGATTTCTGGCTTCGGGTACTTGGTGCTGTTTTGGTAGGTCTTGGTCAAAGCCAAGAGCACCTCACGCGCATCGCCAACGATTGGAACGGAAACTTCCCGAATCTTGCCAATCTCTGCTGGGTCAACATCAGCGTGAATAACCTGTGCGTGCGGTGCGAAGGTATCAACATCGCCGGTCACGCGGTCATCAAAACGCGCGCCGATAGCAATGAGCAAGTCTGAGCGCTGCATTGCCGCTACGGCCGGAACCGTACCGTGCATGCCCGGCATACCCATGTGCTGCGGGTGAGAATCTGGGAAAGCACCCAAAGCCATCAAAGTGGTGACCACTGGGATGCCGGTAAATTCGGCGAACTCCAGTAGCTCACGGTGCGCATCGGCCTTCACAACGCCGCCACCGATGTAGAGAACTGGGCGGGAAGCCTCAGAAATCATCTTCACTGCCGCCGAGATCTGACGGTTATGAGGATTGGTGGTTGGCTTGTAACCCGGCATGTAGAACTTCGGCGGGAAAGAGTACTCCATCGTCGCGTTCTGAATATCCTTCGGGATATCCACCAGAACAGGACCTGGGCGGCCCGTGGACGCCAGGTGGAATGCCGCAGCGATTGCCTCTGGAATCTTGTTCGGGTCAGTAACAATGAAGTTGTGCTTGGTAATAGGCATGGTCACACCGCGGATGTCCGCCTCCTGGAAGGCATCAGTGCCCAACAGGTTGGAACCCACCTGGCCAGTAATTGCCACCAGTGGCACGGAGTCCAAGTTGGCATCAGCAATCGGGGTGACCAAGTTAGTGGCACCAGGACCAGAGGTCGCGATACAAACGCCGACCTTGCCAGATGCCAAGGCATAGCCTTCAGCGGCGTGGCCAGCACCCTGCTCATGGCGGGTGAGCACGTGGCGCAGGGTTTCAGACCGGTTGATGGCATCGTACAAAGGCAGCACGGCGCCGCCAGGGATACCAAAGACGAGGTCCGTACCAAGGTCTTCTAGTGTGCGGACAATAGCTTGAGCGCCAGTCATTCGCTCCGGGCCTTTTGGTCCTGGCTTAGCGCCAGTAGAAGAGGCCACCGAAGCCGGAGTGGGCGTTGTGGAAGCTGCCACGGTGGAAATGCTCCTTATGTCATGTACATCATTAATTGATTATTCAATTAAACACTCTTTCGCCGTGTCCCACATGGGTGTATGGGAGGCAATCAAGCACCGATCATCAATCAGCTGAGGGTGGGCCGACCTATAAATGAGCAATGCCCCCGACTCAACTCTGGTGGGAGTTGGCGAGGGCACTTGCTATTCAACGACTTCAAACGGCCGCTACGGCAAGTGCCGCGCTGCTACTACTACCACCTGAAGTCGAATAATGATCATGAGCTACATCATACACACAGATTTCGCCCAGTCCAGTTAACACCCCCACTAGGTGGGAAACCCGTCCCAAAGAGCAAGATTTCCCAGCAATTTCGCGGTGCGGCCGAACTTCCAATTAACCCCTAGCGCTAAAACTAATTAGCATAGGATTACATGACCGATCCCGTGCCTGCTGATAATCCTGCCGACAACGCCGATAACACCTCCGCTACCCCTGGTGCCGCCGAAACCATTCCGGCACCCACCGGCAAGACCAAAGATTTTGTTCCGGAGCGCACTCACGTTTTCGCGCTCGCCATGATGGCCATGGTGTGCATCATCATGGCCGGCTGGAATCCTCTTCTCATTGGTTGGACCACCCTGATTCCACTCATTTGGATCTACTGGGTGTTGCGCGCGAAGACCACCGTGGGCGATGAAGGCATTGCTATCCGCTACGCATTCCGCGGCGCGAAGTCCATCTCATGGGATGAGTTTGAGGGCGTGGGCTTTAAGGGTTCCAAGTCTTTTGCGGCTACCAAGTCTGGCGAAAAGCACATGCTGCCGGGCGTTACCTTCAATTCTTTGCCAGGGCTTTTCGATGCCTCCCGGGGTCGCATCCCCGACGCACTCAGTGAGGGCAAGGCCGCAGCCGATGAGAAGGTAGTTATTGTTCACCGCGATGGCCAGCAGATTCTCATGAGCAAGGATGAGTTCGCACAATACAAGGCTGCGAATGAGACTGATGACGTCTCACACCGTGGACAAAATAGCTCACCCCGTGAGACACCCCCGGAAACTCCACGGACTCAGATTCGCGGACGTGACGGAGTAGAGTAAATAACTCACCGATGCTGCGGCAAGCACACCCACTTCTACCCAGCAATCGCCTACGGCCCTAAGGCAGTGAGGGAATATTTTCTACTCACAAAGCGTTGACCACGCTAGATAGCCTTATCATCCCCATCTTTAAAATTTTAGGATATTTCGATGTTTCCTCTGCGCTCTAAAGTAACCACCATCGGCCGTCAAGCATCTGGTGCTCGCGCGCTCTGGCGCGCAACCGGCACCAAGGAAAATGAGTTCGGCCGCCCAATCGTGGCTATTGCTAACTCTTATACTCAATTCGTTCCGGGCCACGTTCACTTGAAGAATGTCGGTGACATTGTTGCTGACGCCATTCGTGAAGCAGGCGGTGTTCCGAAAGAATTCAACACCATCGCGGTCGATGACGGTATCGCCATGGGCCACGCCGGCATGCTCTACTCCCTGCCATCGCGTGAGATCATTTCGGACTCCGTGGAGTACATGGTCAACGCGCACACTGCCGATGCCCTGGTGTGTATTTCTAACTGTGACAAGATCACCCCGGGCATGCTCAACGCAGCGCTGCGTTTGAACATCCCCACCATCTTCGTCTCCGGCGGCCCAATGGAAGCCGGCAAGGCAGTTGTTGTTGATGGCGTCGCCCAGGCACCGACGGACTTGATTACGGCGATCACGGCATCGGCTAGCGATGAAGTGGATGATGCCGGCCTGAAACTGGTCGAGGAATCTGCTTGTCCTACCTGTGGTTCTTGCTCCGGCATGTTTACCGCAAACTCCATGAACTGCCTGACTGAGGCCCTGGGCTTGGCGCTGCCGGGCAACGGCACCACCTTGGCAACCCATGCTTTCCGTCGTCGTCTGTTTGAGCAGGCCGGCACCACCATCGTTGACATGTGCCGCCGTTACTACGGCGAGGAGGACGAGTCCGTCCTGCCACGCAACATCGCCAACGAGGACGCTTTCTACAACGCCATGGCGCTGGATATGGCCATGGGCGGCTCCACCAACACCATCTTGCACACCCTGGCTGCAGCCCAGGAAGGCGCAATCGACTTCACCTTGAGCGACATCGAGGCTGTCTCTGACGCTGTTCCTTGTTTGTCCAAGGTTGCACCAAACGGTGTCTGGCACATCGAGGACGTGCACCGCGCCGGCGGCATCCCCGCCATCTTGGGCGAGCTGCGTCGCTCGGGCCATTTGAAGATGAATGTTCACACCGCGCTGTACAAGGATGCCAACCAGTGGCTGGATGACTGGGATATCCGCGGCGGCAAGGAACTGGACAAGGCGCGTGACTTGTACCTGGCTGCCCCAGGTGGCGTTCGCACCACTGAGCCTTTCTCCACCGAAAACGTCTGGGAGTCCTTGGACACCGACCAGGAAAATGGTTGTATCCACTCCGCTGAGTTCTCCTACTCTGACCAGGGTGGTCTGGTTGTCCTGCGCGGCAACCTGGCGCCCAACGGCGCCATCATCAAGGCCGCCGGCGTCGAGGAAGAGCTGTGGCACTTCCAGGGCCCAGCCCGCGTTGTGGAATCTCAGGAAGAGGCAGTGTCCATCATCCTCAAGCGCGAGGTCCAGGCTGGTGATGTCATTGTCATCCGCTACGAAGGCCCCGCCGGCGGTCCAGGCATGCAGGAAATGCTGCACCCAACGTCCTTCCTGAAGGGCTCCGGCCTGGGCAAGAAGTGCGCGCTGATCACTGACGGCCGCTTCTCTGGTGGTACCTCCGGTTTGTCCATCGGCCACATCTCCCCTGAGGCTGCTCACGGCGGCGTCATCGGTCTGGTCCAAAATGGCGACCCAATCACCATCGATGTCCGCAAGCGCGCGCTGACCCTGGACATCGACGAAGACGAGCTGGAGCGTCGCCGCGCTGAACAAGAGCGCCGCGAAAAGCCATGGACTCCGGTCAGCCGTGACCGTCCAGTCACCAAGGCGCTGCGTGCGTACGCGAACATGGCTACTTCTGCCGATATGGGCGCTGTCCGTATCGTTGACGGCCACATCGCTTAGCCAGCGCCCCGGGAATGGCGTTGTCATAGCCCTTCGTGAATGTCGTTGTTTCAACGACATTCACCACATTTCCACCTAGGCGGTGGGTCAGTATTTACCGAAGTACTGACCCACCGCCTAACATTATGGCCTGTGACTACTTCGCCGAATACCGATCTAACTTCATCCGACCCCGTGGAACTTGGTTCTACGCAACCAAGTTTCCTACCCCCCGCCCTTGCCGGCGTGGTCGGAGTTCTGGGCCTTGTCATCGCCACCATCACCACGGCGATTCAGGTGATGTTGACAGACTTTCCCATCGACATGGTTATCTACCGTGAAGGCGTTAAAGCATTCATGGAAGGCGGCGAGGTCTACTCCGTTCCCATGATGGCTGGCGATATCGCCCTGCCGTTTATCTACCCACCTTTCGGTGCGCTTGTCATGGTGCCGCTGGCCGGTGATTGGTTTAGCCACGCCATGGCCGGCGACATCATGATTGTTCTGTCCAACCTGCTCATCGGCCTAGTCGTCCTGCTGCTAGCCTTCGCCTTAAACCGGCAGCGCAGCAATCCTTTTGTCAGCAGCGATGTCATCGCCGCCGCCTCACTTATCTGGGGCATCGTGCTCATCTTCGAACCGGTGCGCCTCAACAACGGCTTCGCGCAGATCAACATCATCATCATGGTTCTCGTTGCCTTAGATCTGATTCCCCGCAAGCGCCTGAAGTGGCTGCCGCAGGGCTGGCTCATCGGTGTTGCCGCGGCCATTAAAATCACCCCGCTGGCCATGCTGCTGTACTTTTTGGTCCGCAAAGAAATCAAACCGATCATCACCGCTGCTATCTCCGCGATCATCGCAACACTGATTGCCGCTGCCGTGCGCTGGGACGTGGCCTGGGAGTACTTCTCCGTCAAGCTGTTGTCCATGGGCACCGGCGGCGACTTCGGCGTGCAAACCGCGTATCAATCCAACAGCTCTATCAAGGGCGCTATCGAGCGCCTCTACACCTCCCAAGAGGGCATGGAAGCTGCCAGCACCATCACCAACATCATCTGGCTATGCTTTGCGATCATCACCGTCGTCCTCGGCGGCTGGCTCATGGTCGCGTTGATGAAGCGCGGTCTCAACATCGAAGCCTGGATGATCAACGCATCCATCATGCTGCTCATCTCCCCTGTCAGCTGGTCCCACCACTGGGTCTGGGTCGCCATCGCCATCCCGGTGCTGCTCTACCGCGCGATTACCTGGCGCCACCTCAACTGGGCTGCCGGCATCCTCATCTCCATCTTGAGCCTGTGGGCCATCCTCGTCGTGACGGTTCCCCCAAAGTGGTACTGGGCCGACGGCATCAACGTCTGGGACATGGAGCTGGTGTTCAAACTAGTCATGAATGACTTCGTCTGGCTTTCAGTCTCGACCATGCTGGCACTCGCCTACATGCTCCGCTTCGTGCCCGCTAAAGCACCAGCGACTCACTAAGCAGCACAGCATCAAGGCACACAAAAGCGCGCCGGTGCAGATTCCCTTTTCAGGGTTTCTGCACCGGCGCGCTTACTTGTTCGGATTAGCTTAGAGGGTTGATGCCTGCGGCGAACCACCAGACGGCAACCAGGGCCGCTGCGCCCAGGATGAAGAAGATCCAGGAAGAAGCCAGTGGGCGACGAGCTGGGCTAGACAGTGCCTTCACCCCCAGTGCGGAGTCCACGGAGATAAAGCCAGGGCCGGTGAACTGCACGCCGACGTTGACGACGAACAGAATCAGTGCCAACCACAGGGACTCAGGCCACGCGAAGACATCCAGGCCGGTGCCGGAAACTGCCAGCTCATGAATGGCCATGAAGCCGGTGACTACCAGCGCCAACATCGATGCAAATGGGGTGAGCAAGCCCAGGACCAGGAAGGTACCTGCGACCAGCTGGCCGACGGGAACGCCCATGGCCAGGATGTTCGTCATGGTGTAGCTTGCATACTCCGACTCCAAGCCAGAAATACCAACGGACTCGCCGATGCTGAACAGGGTGCGAACGCCCTCAATAATGAGGAAGCCGCCCAGTGCAAAGCGGATAAACAGCAAACCGAAGTCGATGGTGCCGCGCTTGCCGTACTGGCGGCGCAGTGCCTTTTCTTCCTCAGCCTGCGCTGCGGCAGCGGTGTCAGCATCCAAAGCCATCGCGGTCTCATCGGAGTACTGCGATGGAGTATCAAAGTGCTGCGCTGATGCTGCACCAGCGCCTGCGCCAGCACCCACACCGGCTGCTGCGCCTGCTGGCGCTGCTGCCGGCTGCACGGTGGTTGGCTCGTAGCCGTTGCCTACCGCTGGGGAGACCGTGGTTGGGTCATTCGCGAAGGAATCATTGCGGTTGGCAAAGTCACGGTCATCGTAGGAATTGTTCTGTG
>JAUNRU010000118.1:0-2464 GCA_030535535.1 Corynebacterium casei | reverse complement strand
GTTAGACAGCACCTTCAGCACTGGCATAGCAGCCATGGTGGTGCAGTTTGGGTTCGCGATAATGCCCTTGGAAGGGTTCTGCGCCGCATGTGGGTTGACCTCAGCCACCACCAAAGGAACCTCAGGATCCTTGCGGTAAGCAGAAGAGTTATCCACCACGGTTGCGCCCGCAGCAGCGAAGACTGGCGCCCACTGCTTAGAAGTGGAGCCACCCGCGGAGAACAACGCGATATCAACGTCAGCGACGGATTCTTCGGTTACTTGTGAAAGATCTTCCACAACAATCTTCTCGCCACGGAATTCCAGCTCAGTACCAGCGGAGCGCGGTGAAGCGAAAAAGCGAACCTTGTCAGCTGGGAAGTTACGCTCTTCCAAAATATCGCGCATAACTTGGCCAACCTGCCCGGTGGCACCAACTACTGCCAAAGTGGTCATGATTTATCTACCCTGTCTTTTTAAATCTTGTGTATGTGCGCAAGCCTTCCACAAGGCTTGCGCGGAAATCTAGAGCCTACCGGCCGGTGCCTGCGTAGACGGCTGCTTCTTCTTCGCCGCCCAGCTGGAATTTCTCGTGCAGTGCGCGCGCGGAACGGTCAAGGTCTGCCTCGCGAACAAGGACGGAAATGCGGATTTCAGAAGTGGAAATCAGCTCAATGTTCACATTCACATCACGCAGCGCCTCAGTGAAATCAGCGGTCACGCCGGGGTGCGACTTCATACCAGCGCCGACCAAGGAAACCTTGCCCACCTGGTCATCATAGAGAACATTGCCCCAAGAGAATTCTTCCTTCATCTTGGACAAAATCTCCATGGCGCGTGGGCCATCGGTGCGTGGGCAGGTAAAGGTGATGTCTGTCTTGCCGTCTTCCAAGGAAGAAACGTTCTGCAACACCATGTCAATGTTGATCTCAGCATCTGCAACAGCGCGGAAGACCTTTGCGGCCTCACCAGGCTGGTCAGGAATGCCCAAGACGGTGACCTTGGCTTCGGACTTGTCAGTTGCTACACCAGTAAGTACTGCTTCTTCCATGGGAATATCCTCCATTGAACCGGCAATCAACGTGCCGGCATCATTGCTGTATGACGAACGAACTCGAAGTGGAACATTAAACGCACGCGCATATTCCACGCTGCGCAGGACCAGAATCTTGGAACCAACCGCCGCCAGTTCCAGCATCTCCTCGAAAGAGAGCTTCTCCAGCTTCTGCGCGTTGGGAACAATGCGTGGGTCAGCGGTGTAGACACCATCAACGTCTGAGTAAATCTCACACACATCAGCGTTCAACGCTGCGGCAAGTGCAACCGCCGTGGTGTCAGAGCCACCGCGGCCCAAGGTGGTGACATCGCGGGTGTCCTTATTAACGCCCTGGAAACCAGCCACAATACAAATGCGGCCCTTTTCCAGCGCTTCTTGCAAACGTCCCGGAGTGACATCAACAATGCGGGCATTGCCGTGGCGCTCAGTGGTGAGCACGCCTGCCTGGGAACCGGTGAAAGACTGCGCAGTAGCACCCAAAGATTCCACTGCCATGGCCACCAGCGCATTAGAGATACGCTCACCAGCGGTGAGCAGCATGTCCATTTCGCGCTGCGGCGGAACTGGGTTGACCTGGGCCGCGAGGTCCAGTAGCTCATCGGTGGTGTCACCCATGGCGGAGCAGACAACAACCACGTCATTGCCTGCTTTTTTCGTCGCTACAATTCGCTCTGCCACTGCGCGAATACGTTCGGCGGACTCCAGTGAGGAGCCTCCGTACTTTTGAACGATGAGGGCCACGTCGTGTTGCCGCCTTTCGCCTTGTCCTTTTATTTGCCAGTGGAAATTTTACGTTGTTTCTGCCGCCGCCATCGACTTCTTTTCATTCACCTCACCAGATTGGTGAGGTGAATCATGAAATATATGCGGTGACGTCGAACAACTGCTCAATTTCTATCACTGAGTAGTCAAATTCCTATCGTACAGGTTTAGTGCCTTTCTCCATAGTCCACACCCGCATTTTTGGGATCAATATTCCATTGAATGAAACGGCTTTTGCTTCAAGGAGGCATCGTTAAGCATTGGCGAAACCTGAAGTCTTGGAATCTCGTCTCTCCATTTCCTCCGCCACCGGTTTTTCACTACGGTATAGGGCGTGCTTTCAAACCTCATCGCAATCGCATTTGCCCTGGCATCTGCACTTGTTATTGCATGGGGCACCGTGGTTCGGCAAAGAATTGCCGAAAACGCCGACCGATCGGTCATGCGCACCGCCATGACCAGCCCACTGTGGTGGATTGGCACGACCAGCGCCGTTATCGCCTATGGGCTACAACTTATCGCGCTTGGCTTTGGCACCTTATTAATTGTCCAGCCCATTTTGGTGCTGTCTTTAATGTTTACGTTGCCGCTGGCCGCTTGGTATCAGGGCCGACGTATGTCATCTGAAGAGCTCATTTGGTGCAGCCTGCTCACCATTTCCGTGGG
>JAUNRU010000117.1:0-2494 GCA_030535535.1 Corynebacterium casei | reverse complement strand
GGGGCATTAACAAATTCCGGCAACTTGGCGGATTTTTGCGCGGTGCGAATGCGCGCGAGGATCTCAGATTTTGCAGAAGCCATAATCTATTTCTCCTCTTTCTGCAGGTTGTTTTGCGGAATACCCTCGGCGCGTGCGGCAGCGAGCAACGCTTGCGCATCATCGGAATCAAACCACTGGCGGAAAGATTTCTTCGGAGGCACCGCGGTATTGCGGCCATCAGACCAGCCAGACATAAACAGCGGCAAGGATTCAATTACGCCGTTGAACCCACCCAGCACGCGGCCGGCAAAGACCATGCGCGTGATCTGGTTCCACAAAAATGGGTTCTTCCACGCCATTTCCACAACTTTGAACAGCTTGGATTCCACCGGCGGGGTGGCATGGGTGACCTTTTGGTAGCGGTTTTCCAAGATGACATCAGACAGCGGGATCTTCACGGGGCAGACCTCATCGCAGCGCCCGCACAGTGAGCAGGCATAAGGCAAGCTTGCCGATGGATCATGATGATCCTTCATGCCTGTCAGCTGCGGGGTGAGCGCGATTCCGATGGGGCCGGGATACACAGAACCGTAGGCGTGCCCGCCGGCGCGCTCATAAACCGGGCACACATTTAGACACGCGGAACAGCGAATGCACTTGAGTGCCTTGGAACCAATCTCACTGGATAATGCAGCGGTGCGGCCATTATCCAGCAGGACAATGTGGAAGTTCTTGGGCCCGTCTTCGTCTGTCACACCCGACCACAAAGAGGTATAAGGATTCATGCGCTCAGCGGTAGAAGAGCGGGGGAGCAGCTGCATGAACACTTCCAGGTCTTGGAAAGTGGGCAGCAGCTTTTCGATACCCATCAGGGTAATCAGCGTCTCTGGCATGGTCAGGCACATGCGGCCATTGCCTTCGGACTCTACGACGCAGACATTTCCAGTTTCTGCGATACCGAAGTTCGCGCCAGAGATTGCAACCTTGGCTTTCATGAACTTCTCGCGCAGAAACAGTCGCGCTGCTTCCGCGAGCTCCGGCGGGTTGGTGGACAGCGAGTCATCCGTATTGGGCATCTTGTTAACAAAGATGTCCCGAATTTCCGCGCGGTTGCGGTGGATGGCGGGGACCAAGATGTGCGATGGCTTGTCGTCGCCAAGCTGCACGATGAGCTCCGCGAGGTCTGTCTCCTGAGCGTGGATGCCGACTTCTTCCAAGTGCTCATTGAGCCCTGTTTCCTGGGTAGCCATGGACTTGACCTTGACCACCTCGGTCTCACCGGTTTCCCGAATGAGATCCGTGATGATGTCATTGGCCTCTTTGGCATCCCGCGCCCAGTGCACGATGCCGCCGCGAGCGGTCACGGACTTCTCAAACTGCTCAAGCAACTCCGGCAAGCGTGCTGCCACGTCTTCTTTGATGCCGGAACCGGCATCACGCAGATCCTGCCAATCATCAATCTCATCGACTGCATGCTGGCGCTTGTTGCGAATAGTGGTGGTGGCGTGCAGCAAATTGCGGCGCTGGGTGGCATTGTTCAGGCCATCGTGGGCGGCGGGAACAAACCCGCGCTCACCACGCAGATTGCCGTAGTCCTCCGGCGCTCGCGGTGGAGTGGTGTCTAGAAAGGTAGCCATTAGAGCATCTTCTCCCTGGAGTAGACGGCGGTGGTGGGCGTCCACGGGTGCTCCTTTGTGGAAGCCAAAATCTCTGCCATGTGGACTGCGCGGACACCGGTTTGCTGGCGCGATAGAGAACCACCGATGTTCATCAAGCAGGAGGAGTCACCGCCGGTGACGTATTCTGCGCCGGTCTCTTTGATGTGGCGAACCTTGTCAGAGACCATCGCCTGGGAAGTCTCAGCGTTTTTAATGGCGAAGGTGCCGCCGAAACCGCAGCACTCTTCGGCATTGGCAAGCTCAACCAAGTCAATGCCTTCTACTTCCTGCAGAAGCTGATAAGGCCGCTCTGCCAGTTTGAGGAAGCGAAGACCGTGGCAGGAAGAGTGGTAGGTGACCTTGTGGGGGAAGAAAGCACCGACGTTGGTGACTCCTGCGACGTCCACCAAGAACTCGGGCAGGTCCAAGGTCTTTTTCGATGCTTGTTTGGAACCGTCCACGTCTGCGGAAGAACCGAAGCGATCCGCTAAACGGACGTGTTGCTCACGTACCGCGCCGACACAAGAACCAGATGCTGCCACGACATAGTCAATGGAAGGATCCGCGAAAGCGTCGTTATAGGTGCGGATCATGCCCAGCGCCTGCTTCTGATAACCGGTGTTGATGTGCATCTGCCCGCAGCAGGTTTGTTCTTCGGGAAAGACCACTTCATGGCCTAAGCGGGCCAAAATGATAGCTGTTGCTTTGTGTGCATCAGGAAACAGGGAGTCTCCAATGCATGTTGAAAATAATGCGATACGCAAGATTCTGCTCCTTTAGTCCCTCACTCGTGTGCGCGTCATGGGGGTGGGCACGCACATAAAATAAACGAGCTGTATTCGAAGGATTTGTAC
>JAUNRU010000061.1:0-14283 GCA_030535535.1 Corynebacterium casei | reverse complement strand
GCCGCCCAGGAAGGCGACGAAGAAATCACTACCGTTCTGCGGTCCGGGCGCAGCTCCGCCACGCGCCGGGCCACAGTGGCAAGAGTGATGGAATCCAAACCCGTGGTCGGCTCGTCCAATACCAACACCTGCGGGTCATAGGCCAAAGCGCGCGCCAAGGCCACGCGCTGACGCTGGCCGCCAGACAAGTTCAATCCGGCCTCACCAATGCCGGTGGTGGGCAGCTCACCATTGGCGCCGAAACCGCCCAGGCGCGTGACAATGTCCTGACACGCAGCGGCATTGAGCGCATCATGCACCTGCTCTAACGCGAAGGTGCCCTCCGGATTGATGTTGTCCTCCAACGTTCCCTCCAGCACGGATACCTGGTGCGGCGGGCACAGCGCACCCATGGAACCCAGCAGCTCCAAATCTTGGGCGATGTGGTGGCGGCCCTCCACTGTCTTGGGCTGCCACACCGTTAGACCCTCGCGCAGGTTAAATGCCGTGGCAATGGACTCTTCGTTGCTTTCGGAAGAGTCGGCGGGAGTGGCGTGCGGCTGGAGGTCATCGACAAGCTCTGCAATACGCTGTGTTGATGCCAATCCGCGGGCATAGAACTGCGTGAGAAAGCCCAGCGAATAGCCTGTCGATGTCAACGCCGGCGGCACCAACATCACAATGGTCATCAGCGCACCCGTGGAAATATCCCCGGCATAAGTACGCGTGATGGCATAAAGCACCAGGCCAATCGCCCAAATGGTGGGCACCATCTGGCGCACCAACGTAGTCCAGGTCAGCGTGCGCACTTCCTTGAGCATGGATTCAAGCGCCGTGGAAGAAACATCCGCGAAACGCTGCGCCACGATATCGCCCGCGCCCAAGCCCTTGACCACGCGGTTACCCTGCGCGGCGTCCGTGGCAAGACTCAACGCTACATTGTCATTCGCGCGGCGCTCCGCCGTCACCTTAGTCAAAGACTTCGCGGTGAAATAGGAAACCACCATGGTCAACGCAACACCCACCGGCAGCGCGGCAGCCACGACCGGCGATGCCGGCGCAATAACAATCACCGCACCCACCACATAGCCCAGCATCATCACTGGGAAATTGAGGATTTCCTTCAACATGCCAATGTTGTTGCTGTCTTCATCCATGGTGTTGAGCAACCGGCCAGGGTTAAGCCCCTGGGTACGGCTGCGCAAAAGACGTTGCAACAAACCAAGGCGCAAATCATGCGTGGTGCGCGCGGCACCCATGCCCGTGAAAGCATCCGCAGTTGACTCTGCAACCCACTGGAACCACAACAACAAAATGGTTAACAGCACCGGTACCAGCAGCGACTTCCAGGTCAGCTCACTAAAGACTGACTCGGTGGCATAACCAATGACAGCAGAAACCGCCGCACCCACTGGTGCGGACAGCAGCATGCACACCAGCGTCATCCACACGCTGGTGCGGTGCATTCCTAAAAGAGAAAGAGTCGCCCGGGCAGGGGAATCCCACCGGGTGGCATCAATGGCATATGTGCTCGGCGGTGAATCCTCGGGCAAATACCACGCCCACGTTCGCATACGTGAGTACTTCGGCACAGTCATGGTGAATTAGTCTATGCCGTATTAACCCCGATCACAGCAGTTTTTCTGAACAGGGAAAGAAAAACTTAAAACCTGAATAAATAGGTGTTTAAAGCGTCTAGCGCATGTGGTAGCGCTCAACGTCAGCGCCGTTAAACACCTGCTCATAGCCCTCGGAGTCGAGGGAGCGGAAATCACTAGAATTTTCAATAGCCTCACGGAGCAGATCGACGCGAGGGGAGCTGTCTCCAATTACCGCACCCACTGGGAAGTAGTGGGTTTCGCCGTTTTTAAGGTTGACGGTAAGTGTTTCGTAGCTCATGTAAATCTCGGCCTCCAATAGGGCAGGGAACGTAAAGTGCAGATAGAAAAGAAAAACTGACCGACATCTCAAAGGCAGTATCCGCGCGGAATCCGGCAGTGTAAACTATGTTGATGTCGATGCAGTTATAGGGTTCTATCACCTGTTTTAGAAGTGTTGGGCATAATTGAACCAGCGACCTTCACTAACTTCAATTGAGTGGGATCTACATTACTTTTCCCTCACCCCCAAATGGCGATATGCCAACCAATCCCAAGTAGTCAGCACTAAACAAAGGTGAGATTCGGGTGGGGGAATCGGGCACTGACTTCAACTGGGCAATGAAAATGCCGCTGCATCCCTGAAATCGGGACCGCAGCGGCCATAGTGCTGTGGGGTAGTTAGAAGCGCCTACTTTTCATCGCCTTCGAGGCGGTGCTTGCCTTCGTCCTCGGAATCATCGGTCACGCGCGCGGTGTCGTCAGCACCCGCAGCGTCGTCGGAAGCTTCCTGCGCCTTGTCTGCTTCGGCGTCGGCTTCAGGGGCGTCGGAATCAGCAACTGGTTCGGTCGCGTCAACATCGTTGGTGTTGGACGCAGCTTCAGTCTCTGCCTGCTCGGCCTGTTCGCGGTGTGCGGCGAGCTGCTCCTCGAGGGAGTTGAGCAGCTCCTCATCGCGCTCCTCCGCGCCGTCTTCGGCGAGGTCGCCGGCGGAACCAACCTTCACGCCAGCCTTGTCCTTCTGGTCATCTTCCGTGGTGGAGGTGTAGACCAAAGTGGAGCCGGAGGTGTCCGGGGTGCCTGGCTTATCAGCGAAGTCTTCCACACGCGGTGGGACTTCACCTGGGGTGTCATTGCGGCGCAGCCAGTAGTACACGCCGCCGAGGGCAGCGGCAATCAGCGCGATGATGCCGGCGATAGAGAAGAAAGACTTAGCCTTGGACTTTGACTTCTTCTTGCCCAGCTTCTTATCCAGCTTCTTGTTGGCGGTCTTCTCCAGCTGCGTGCGCTTGGACTGTGCCGCCTTCGTGGCCTGGGCAGCCTGCTTGCGCGCTTTCTTGCGGGTGGAGCGGGTAGCCTTCTCGGCGCGGTCGCTCCAGTCGGATGCGGCGGAGACCAGGCGCTCGCTGGCTTCTTCGCCGCGGGAGTTGAACTCAGCCAGTGCGCGCTCAACGCGGTCATGCGCCGCCTTGGTTACGGCGCCGGCCTGCTTGCGGGCCTCAGGGAAGCGGGACTCAACGTCTTCGCTGAAAGAGTAGGCGTTGTCCTTGACGGTGGACGCGGCGTCTTCCAGTGCGGAGTAGGCTTCGGCAGCCTTTTCCTTGCGGTACTTATTGAACTGGCCCCACAGTGAGGATGCAACCTTCAACGCTTGTTGCGCTGCGATGGGATTCATATCCTTTTAACTCCTTTGCTTGCTGTCCAGCGTTTGCTTCTGGTCTTTATTACCTGTTTACCCACAGTAGTTGTCTTTTGCGTGGCTGTGGGGGCACTTTGGGGAATAATTCGGATAATAATCCCTGCCAATTCACCCAGAAACAGACAGCTTGGTTCATAAGCTTCTGATTTTATTCATGCAGGATCTGGGCCTTTTACAAGGCAGCGCAGATTCAAAGGTAACACCATTAAAAAGCCCTGTCGGAAAAAGTGAACAGCTTGGTACGTTTTCAGTACTTGCACATCAACTACCAGCACAGGAGGAATCATGGTGCCCCGCATGTCAGCATCTGCGCCGCTCGATTATCTTGAGTTGGATCACGCCGGAAACCCTCGCGCCGCAGGCGTGGGGAAGGCCCCGGGCCGGACCGCATTGTCTTTTGAGGTCATCCCGCCGCGCCATGACGCAGATAGCGCCAAGACGGAAAACCTGCTGCAGGTTCTCGGAAGCTATAACCCGGACTATATTGCGGTGACTAGTTCCAAGCGCTCCGGGTGGCTGGAGGGAACCGCGAAGTTTATCGCGCAGATTTCTTCCACCACCTCCATGCGCCCGTTGGCCCACTTGGCGTGCACGGCGGGGGATAAGCAGCAGCTCATTTCCTGGATCAATGTTTTGGTTGATGCCGGGGTGCGCGGTTTCCTCGCCTTGCGCGGGGACTTGGAGCCCGGACAGAACACGCTGCCCGCAGGTTATTTGCAGCATGCTGATGAACTGGTGCGCCTTATCCGCCAGTTAGAAGGCGAGCAGGCTGCACGCTTTGCCGCCGGCCGCCTGGCAGTGGGAGTGGCGTGCTATCCCAATGGACATGCCGAATCCGCAAACGCCGATGAAGACTTTGACGTCATCTTGTCCAAGCAGCGCTCCGGCGCGGATCTGGCCATCACCCAGCTGTTCTTCGACGCAGAAGACTATCTGAAATTCGCGCAAAGAGCGCGCCTCGCCGGAACCAGAATCCCGCTCATCCCCGGCATCATGCCTATTACTTCGCTCAAAAGGGTCCAACGCATGGGCGAGCTGTCGGGGCTGGAGGTGCCACAAAGGCTCATCGAAAAGCTCTCGCTCGCACGGAGCCCCGATGAAGAATATGCCATCGGCATGGCGCACACCGTGGAGCTTGCCCGGGCCGTTCTTGCTGGCGGCGCAGGCTGTTTGCACATCTACACCCACAACAACGCATCTATCACCCAAGAACTACTAAGCAGCATCGGCATTACACCCGATATGAAGAAACAACCTTAAGGAAGAAGAAATGACTACCGCGAACACACCATTTCCAAAGGCCACCATTGAGGGCTACCCACGCGTGGGCGCCCAGCGTGAGCTGAAGAAGGCCCTGGAGGCATTCTGGTCCGGCAAGATTGACCAGGAAACCTTCGAGTCTGCGGCGCATTCATTGCGCGTGGACACCTATGCCCGCCTGAAGGACTTGGGCTTGAATGAGGACTACGCCATCCCAGCGGATGTGGCGTTGTATGACCAGGTGCTGGAGACTTCCTTGACCGTGGGCGCTGTCGGTGGCGACGCGGCTGAGGTTTCCTTGGAGGAAGAATTCGCGTTGGCTCGCGGTAATGCGGATCGCGCGCCGTTGGAGATGACCAAGTGGTTTGATACCAACTACCACTACATTGTTCCGGAGATTGCGGATGAGCAGAAGTTCATCGCCCGCCCGCAGCGCGTGGTGCGCCTGGTGGAAGAAGCCCGCGCGCAGGGCCACGCCGTGCGTCCTTACTTGGTGGGTCCGGTGACGGTTCTGGCACTGTCCAAGCAGGCAGAGGGCTCCACCGGTCAGCCGTTGGCTCGCCTGGATGAGCTGGTGGATTCCTATATTCAGGTTCTTGCAGCGCTTGCCGATTCCGGCGTGGAGTGGGTACAGCTTGCCGAACCTGCAACGGTCGCAGATTTGGCTGTTGCCGATGATGCTCAGATTGCCGCGCACCTGGAGGCGGCATACACCAGGATTTTGGCGGCTGAGAACCGCCCGCAGGTCTACCTGACCACTCCTTATGGTTCCGCGCGCGCCGGGCTGGAGGTTCTGGCGAAGGTTTCGCCGGAGGCATTGCACGTGGACTTGTCCGTGGGTACGCAGGCACTGGATGCGGATTATGTGAACCGCATCAAGAATACTGTTGATACCGCAAAGACGCAGCTGGTGACCGGTCTGGTGGATGGCCGCAACGTGTGGGCAGGTGACCTGCGCGCGCTGCGTGAGGTCTTTGAGCAGTTCGCGGGCGCATCCGTTTCTACTTCGGTGTCTTTGCAGCACGTGCCGCACACCGTGGAGGCAGAGCCTAACTTGCCTGTTGATGTCGCCGCGTGGTTCTCCTTTGCGAATGAGAAGATCGCTGAAGTTGTTGCCCTGGCTGCCGGCCCGTTGGATGCGGCGGAGGCTTTCGCCCGCGCTGACCGTGCGGTGCGCACCCGTGCTGAGTCCACCCGTACCCACAACCAGCAGGTAGCGGACCGCACCGCGGCGTTGCCTGAGGGCCAGGTGCAGCGTGAGCCGGCGTTCGCGCAGCGTCAGGAAGCGCAGCAGGCGCTTGGTTTGCCGAAGCTGCCAACCACCACCATCGGTTCTTTCCCACAGACCGCTGATATCCGTAAGGCGCGCGCGGACCACCGCGGCGGAAACCTGACGGATGAGCAGTATGTTGAGGCATTGCGCAAGGAAGTTGCCAGCGTGATTGAGCTGCAGGAACGTCTGGGCTTGGACGTGCTGGTGCACGGTGAGCCGGAGCGTAATGACATGGTGCAGTACTTCGCTGAGCTTCTCGATGGCTTCGTGGTCACCGAAAACGGCTGGGTTCAGTCCTACGGTTCCCGTTGCACCCGTCCACCAATCGTTGTGGGTGACGTCTCCCGCCCAAAGGCTATGACTGTGGAGTGGGCAAAGTACGCGCAGTCCCTGTCGCAAAAGCACGTCAAGGGTATGCTCACCGGCCCAGTTACTATCCTCGCGTGGTCGTTCGTGCGTGATGATGTCCACCAGTCCGTCTCCGCCGATCAGATTGGTGTGGCGTTGGCTGATGAGGTCAAGGACCTGGAAGAAGCCGGCATTGAAATCATTCAGATTGATGAGCCAGCCCTGCGTGAGCTGCTTCCGCTGCGTGAAGAAGACCGCCCAAGCTACCTGGATTGGGCTGTGCGCTCCTTCCGCCTGGTGTCTTTGGATGCTGCGCCAACCACCCAGATTCACACCCACCTGTGCTACTCCGAGTTCGGCCAGATCATCGACGCCGTTGCTGGTCTTGACGCCGATGTCACCTCCATCGAGGCCGCCCGTTCACGCATGGAACTGCTGCAGGACATTGATGAGAAGTTCCACTCAGAGATTGGCCCTGGCATCTACGACATACACTCTCCACGTATCCCATCCGTGGCTGAGATGGCTGAGCTCATCCGCGCCGCTCTCAAGCACGTTCCGCTGGAGCGTCTGTGGATCAACCCGGACTGTGGCCTCAAGACCCGCGGCTACGAAGAAACCGAGCAGTCCCTGCGCAACCTTGTCCTCGCCCGCGACGAAGTCGCCGCGAACCTCAAGGTTTCCGTCAACGCTTAATGCTCGGGCTGACGCCCTGCGCTTAAGCGGAAGGCCGAAGGCCTGAGCATTAAGCCTTAAGCGCTGAAGACCAGCTGGCTCAGTGAGGAAATTACCTCCTGGTCAGCTGGTTGTGGTTTTGGCTGGTGTGCCAAGCCTTGATAGAAGTACACGCCGGTTAGACCGGCCTGGCGCGCGCCTTCGACATCATTGAGCCAGTTATCCCCAATCATCGCGGTGCGCTCTGGGGCGGTGCCGATCTTTTCGCAGCCGAGCTTATACGCGCGCGGGCGTGGTTTCGGGGCGTCATATTCCACCAGTGGAATCAGTTCCACACCATCAATGACCAAGTCGCCGGCACGGACTTTTCCTTCCTGCATTTCGCGGGCACCGTTGGTCAAAATGCCCACCTTCTTACCGGCCGCCAACGCGTTGTGGATGGTTGGAATGGCGTTATTGAATGCCGTCCAGTGTTCTTGGTAGCCGCGGATGAACCCGGCGTAAAGCTGCGTTGCTTCCTCATCACTTAAATTCAACTGTCCCGTGAATTCTTTAGCGCGTTCACGGCGCTGCTGTGGATGAGTGATGTCGCCGCGTTCATAACGGCTGACCCATTTGTATTCGATCTCGGCCCAGCGCTCGTATTGTCCGGTGGGCAGGCCTAGTTCTGCACACCAGCTATCCAGGCCTTTAATGGATGCACCGGTGTGATCCATGAGCGTGTCATCTAAGTCGAAGAGAATTCCGTCATAACCAGCTAGATTCATAATTCTTCAGTGTACAAAAGTTAAAAGCTTGTGCGGGTGGTGGTGATCGCTGTGCGCGAGCATCCCCCGAAGCGAGCGCCAAGGCTTTAGATCTTTGTTTACAATGGCTGGCATGACTCAGAAGACTGCAACTGCAACGCTGCACACCAACCTCGGTGACATTGTCATCGACCTGTTCGGTAACCACGCACCAGTAACTGTTGAAAACTTTATCGGCCTCGCAACCGGTGAGAAGGAATACTCTGCTCAGAACGCTAAGGGCGAGCAGACCGGCCCGTTCTACGACGGCGCTATCTTCCACCGCATTATTGATAACTTCATGATCCAGGGCGGCGACCCAACCGGCACCGGCCGTGGTGGCCCTGGCTACCAGTTCCAGGATGAGTTCCACCCAGAGCTCACCTTCGACCGCCCATTCTTGTTGGCAATGGCAAACGCTGGTCCTGGCACCAATGGTTCACAGTTCTTCATCACTGTGGCACCAACCCCACACCTGAACAATCACCACACCATCTTCGGTGAGGTTACCGATCCAGCTTCCCAGGAAGTTGTTTCCAAGCTGGGCAAGGTTCAGACCGACCGCATGGATCGCCCTGCTGAAGACGTTGTTATTGAGTCCGTGGAGATTGCACAGGCCTAGTGCTTTCGCTGGCCAACCCCTACCCGGGCTTGGCCACCAACTCGATGATGTAACTTTTCATCTTCATTTTTTACCCGCGTGAGCGTTCTCTATAGTTAAACCTGTAGAGAATGCCCACGTGGGTTTTCCTAGTTTTCCATACTTTAACTGCGCCCCAAAGCACCACACTGATTCTCAGGTGGTGCTGGGTTTTTGAGGAACCTGACACATGCAGACTTGGCTAAAGTCGTTTTATCGCACTGCTCCCGCAACTCTGATCATCACCAGTGCATCTATTATCTTGTGGTTTGTTGCAGCTTTTCAGGCGCGCTCACTGACCAATGTGTTCAATGATTCTGAGCTTGTGCACAACATGATGGTGTGGGGGCCGGCATTCGAATTAGGCAATCACTGGTGGACGCCGTTGTCCTACGCGTTCATGCACCTGGATATCGGCCATCTGACGGTGAACATGTTTATGTTGATGCTTATTGGCCGTGAAGTTGAGCGCCATTTTGGCACGGTCTTGTTTGTGGCTTTGTATATCTCTGCGGCGATTAGTTCGGGTCTGCTGATTTTGACTCTGGATTTTATGTCACCCACCGCTGGTGCGTCGGGGGCGCTGTTCGCGCTCATGGTGCTGCTGGTGTCTGTCTATCGCAGCCGGGGCGCTGACCTTCGTGCGCCGATCGTGTTAGTCGCGGTCAACGTAATTTACACGTTCATCTCCGCGGGCGTATCCCTGTGGGGCCACCTTGGTGGGCTCTTCGCGGGCATCATCCTGGCGCTGTGCGTGACCCGTAAATCAACGGCAATTCATTGGCTTGGAATCGTCGGTCTGCCCATCGCGACATTCTTTTTATACACAGGCGTGGGGGTCTAGAATCCTCAGCTGATTAAGCAACACAAGGCGTCCTTCACAAATGTGTGGAGGACGCCTTCGTGATCCCGGACCTCATTGTTGAGTGGTCTGCGGCTGTGGGTTCGGTGGAGAATTTCGTAGAGGAGTGGCCTCGGCCGCGTCGCAAAATTACAAGGAATCCTCCTCGTGTTAGCGTGCGCTCTGAGCAGGGGAGTGGGGATAACTGCGGCGTGTTATCCACGGGGACATGTGTGCGAAAGTAATTCACAATAGTTATCCACATTGTGGATAACTACACGCGTGTAATTGTCGAAAGAAAACGCTAATCGAACATATAAAACGCCAGGTATTCCGATCTTTCGAGCATTTTTCGAAATTTTAGAGCCCTGTTAAAACAGTGAGAAAAGTTATCCACAGGCTGTGTGTAAACCTGTGGACACTCGAATTTCACATACTTGTCCCCAGCCTGTGGATAACTTTATGCACGGTGGGGTTCAGATCCGTGGAATACTGTGTTATTCCACGTAGAACTAGGTTTCGGTGAGTGCCGTTGAAAAAGTTTTGCCCGCGTGAACTGGCGAAACACCGGTTTTCGCACACAAAGTTTGTTTTCACCCTTGTGCACAACTTTGATCTGTGTTTACTATGTCATTAAACGATATATCGATAAGAGATATAACGTTGAGCGATATAAGGAGATGCACGATGGCTAGAAAATCCGGCTTTGATGAAGGAAACCTTCCCGAAGCAGCGTTCTTCATCTTGCTGGCTGTGAAACAAACCCGCCATGGGTACTCAATCATGCAGCACTTGGAAGAACGTACCGGCGGATTGGTCACCATTGGTCCCGCGTCGTTGTACACAACGTTGAAAAAGCTTGCTGATGCCGGACTGATAGAAGAAGTCGATTCTTCCAACAACCGCCGCAGCTACCGCATGACCGTTAAGGGCATGGAGGTTGCAACGAACAACGTCGAGCGCCGTAGGCAACTAGTTGCCGCCGCGCAGAGTCTGCTCACTGAAGAGATCGGAAAAGACGGAGAAGATAATGACTAAGAAACGCATGAGCTCAGGTCTAGCTTTTCGGCCCGAGCGTGAACTACAAGTATTCCGCGAGATGGCACTGAAAGGTGAGCGCCTTTCCGGCACAGCGATGGCTGGGCATGGATGGGAGTTCACGCCCGGTGAGAAAGAGGATGTCATCTTTGATATGACCACCGAAGCAGATGCTGATGAAGAATTCTTCGCCATGTGCAAGGAAGCCGGTTGGACTCATGTGCTGTCTTTGAGCGATACCCATATCTTCAAAGCTGCCCCTGGCACCGTGGCACTGCACACCGATGGTGAGTTGGAAGCTGAAGTTCTTGAAAGCCGCCGCAACATGTTCGCGAAATCCTCGGCGGTCACTGCAGTCATATTCATCGCGGTATTCCTGCTCATCAGCAACGTCAACTGGCCCAACATCATTGAGGTTGTACTTGGCGTGGCCGCGATATTCGTAGTGGTCTACACCTGGCTCCCGCTGATTGGATTTCAGGTCAAACTCATCAAAGCCCGCAAGAAACTGGAGGAGTAAAACAATGAATAACAACAAATTCACCAACCCGAAGACCGTCATCACAGGATTCTTCGCAGCAGTACTCGGCGTATTGGTCTACTGCTTCGCAGTTGCACCATTGTCCAAAGACCCAGCATTTCGCGAAGTTGCTATTGATACCTTCATGCGAAGCGGCCTCGGTGTCATCATCGCCCTGGTTGTCATCGCGGCAATCTGGTTAGGCGTTATAGCTTTTCGCCGCAAACAGCACAAGCCTCACTAAGCCGTAACGGCTGAATCTAGCAGTGGGGGACAACTAGAAAACGACAGCGAGCGAGATGGATAAAATGTCCATCTCGCTCGCTGCGTGTGTTTAAAGTTCTAGCGCCAACCCATGGTCATGAGAAGACCAACGATGGCAAGGCCAAAGCCAATAAGGTAATTCCACGCGCCAAGAGCTGCCATGAAAGCGATCTGCTCGCCGGCGAGGTAGTTGACAACAATCCAGGCCAAACCAATAATCATCAGACCCAGCATGACAACGATGTACCACTTTGGGGTGCCCTCAGCGTTGATCTTTACTGGGGTGCGGTTCGCCGCCGAACCCGCGCTCGGAGCAGCGGGAGTCGAGGATGGGTTGTACTTTGACTTTGGCATGGGCCTTTATCAACCTTTACGCGATTAATGAGACGTTCAATTTTTCTATTGTGCGATCAGACTCTACCAGCTTGCACTGGTAGATGTCTTCACGCATTGGGGCCGGATAGCACCAATCCCACCTAGTTGGATGGCAAGAGTGCACCGAGGTTGAAATCCCAGATGCGGATATCAATATCTTCATCCCGGCGAATGGAATCACCCTCGTTGACGGATGCCCACGCAATCAGATCACTATCCACAGCGGCACCGGTATCAACCGGCTCACCCACATTGAAACTGCCGGACCAACCAGCATCACGCAACGCACGTTCCGCATTCTGCTGGCTTTGACGAACCAACTGTGGTGCTTCAATGAGCTGGCCATTAGAAACACGAACCGTCACGGTGCTATCCGCTGGAATCTCATTGCCCTCATCGGAGACAGACAGCACTTCGCCGTCATCTTCGGTGGAATCAACAGTTTCCACATTCACGGTCAGACCCATGGCGTCCAAGGTGGAACGTACTTCTTCCACATCCTGGCCAACCAAATTGGACGGGATACGCACCATGCGCGGACCAGTTCCAACAGTCAAGGTCACACGCGAACCACGGGATAGCTGTGAGCCGGCAGGTGGATTCTGCTGAGTAACGCGGCCAGTGTCCTGGGCATCGGAATCTTCTTCCTCAACGTTTTCTGCAAGCTCGAGTCCGGCATCGGAAAGCGCACGCGACGCATCTTCCAAGCTCATGCCCACGACATCTGGAACCTCAGTGATCTCACGGCCCGAAGACACAGTCAAAATCACCGTGGAATTACGCTGCAACTGTGAACCCGGCGCAGGATTAATCCGAATAGCGCTATCGCGCGCAATATCAGGATTTGCTTCCTCATTTACCGTGACCAGAAGATCCAACTCTTCCAACTCAGCAATAACTTCCGAACGCGGACGGTTTTCCACATCCGGAACTGTCACCATATTCGCCTGCTCTTCTTGGCGTTGCTCCTGCTCCGCCTGACGCTCACGCGACGTGCTCCAATAATCAAAAGCAAAACCAGCAATCACCGCAACGAGCACGACGGACAAAATGATGGCAATCCACTTCATCCATGGCTTTGGCTCATCGTCATCATCATCTTCGTAATACTCCGGCTGCGACTGCACACCAGGACGTGACACGGGAACACCTGCGGCAGCAGCTGAGGCGGGCTGCGGTTCCATCGTGGTGGTTGCCGGATGCGCCGGTGCCACACGCGTGGAATCCTCTTCCGGTTGGCTGTGCGCTGAAGGTTCATCATCAGCAATATGCATCTGCGCAGCACGGGTAACTCCGCCGCTGCGCATGCGCTCCAAATCCTCACTGATTTCCTGCGCGGATTGGTAACGATCCGAAGGATCCTTCGCCATCGAAGTCAACACCACAGCGTCCAAGTTCAAACGCTCTGTGGGGGCCATCGCATCCGGGTTCAATGACTGCGATGGCGGAACCGGTTCTTCCTGCACGTGCTGGTACGCCACCGCGAAAGGAGTTTCACCCTCAAAAGGAGGGCGACCCGTCACGGATTCATACAGCACACAGCCCAGGGCGTAAACATCCGAACGGGCATCGGCAGGCTTGCCCTGTGCCTGCTCCGGCGAGAGATACTGCGCCGTACCAATGACTGCTGACGTCTGCGTCATTGCGGACGTGGAATCATCCAAAGCGCGCGCAATACCAAAGTCCATGACTTTGACCTGGCCGGTGTTAGTGAGCATGATATTCGCCGGCTTAATATCACGGTGAATAATGCCCGCATCATGCGAAGCCTGAAGCGCGTGCGCAACCGGGATCAACACCTCGGCTGCCTCGCGCGGCGCCAACGGGCCATCCTCGCGGACAATGTCACGCAAAGTTCGCCCATGCACGCGTTCCATCACAATGTATGGAATGGCCAGGCCATCATCATCTACTTCGCCGGTGTCATACACCGCAACAATATTGGGATGATTCAAACGACCAGAATTTTGCGCCTCCTTGCGGAAGCGCTCACGAAAATTCACATCGCGCGCCATTTCCGGGCGCAGCATTTTGATGGCCACATCACGGCCCAACAGCGAGTCAGTAGCAGCAAAGACTTCTGACATTCCGCCGGTGCCAATGACTTCGCCTAACTGGTAGCGATCATTAACCATTGGCACCTCCTTCAAGGCCTTCTAAGATGTCTCCAATAATATCTTCACCAGGTTCGGTACCGGTGTTACCTCCGGTGTCTCCTCCAGTCGTGTCAGTTGGTTCACCAGATTCACCACCGGTGCCATCATTAGAGCCGGAACCCGAGCCATCATCCGAACCGTCACCGCCGCCGTTGCCCTCGGTTGGCGTATTGGTATTGCCAGGTGAGGTATTCGTTGGGGTTGGGGAACCTTCAGTCGCAGTGCGCGACGGTGATGGGGTGTTAGTGGTGGTTTCTTCTGGTTCCGGTTCTTCTTCCGTTGGGGTTGGCTCCACCACGGTTTCGGTGGCTTCATTTTCGGTGGTGACGTACTCGGTCACAATCGATGGCTCTGGTTCCGTTGTTGGTTCAGTATCCACATCTTCACCACTGAACATGGTGGCTGCGTAGAAACCGCCGCCGACTAACGCGACCGCCAAGGCAGCAATACCCACGCCGATGCCAAAGCTCTTACCAGCACTTGATTTCTTTGCTGGTGCTTGCGCGTGTGCCCGCTGTTGGGTAGCAACTCCAGCAGCACCACCTGCAGCAGCACCGGCACCGGTTACCGCTGGTGCATCCGGGTCAGTGCCGGGATGAGCGGAGACCGCGGGGTGAATGGTGGTGGGGTTTGTTGCTTCACCCAGCATTGCGGTCGCTGCGGTGGGTGAAGGCTCTGGCGCAATTAGATTATCCGGCATGGCTTTGGGCTGCGGTGGGCGCTTGCCCAAACGCACCGCCGAAACCGCGAGAGCTAGTTCATTGCCATCGGCATAACGGGTATTGGGATCTTTGCGCAGAGCAATACCGATGAGCTCACGCACTGGTGCAGA
>JAUNRU010000010.1:36837-48070 GCA_030535535.1 Corynebacterium casei | reverse complement strand
ATGAGTACGGCTACTCCAACCAGGTCATCCGCATTGTTGAAGACATCGCGGGCGCCCGCCCGCAGGTTCTTCCACAGCGTTTGGAGCCTTCCGCGCTCTAAGCTCTATCCTTTAGGGGACAGCCCCCTCGAAGTCTCATCTTCGAAGCCCCAGTCGGTTTATTCTGACTGGGGCATTGTTGTGCCCATTCCCACGCTGAGATGCGTTGTTGAAAAATGCTTTCAGCCGTAAAATATAGCACTATGAGTAATCCTGATCCTGATGCACCAGAAGAAGTAGAAACCCCCAAACCGCCGTCAGACTCAGAAGCATCGGGGCGCAATTCCAAGTTCGCTCCCATCCCGCTTATCCTGTGTATTGCAGGCATGCTGATTTCGCCATTCTTTGTCGCCACCTTCGTACCGGAGGCAGCCGCGGGTTGGACCGTGCTGGGCATCTTCTTCGTGCTGGTTTTGGGCACTGGCGTGTGGTTTGGTGCTATCACCAAGCCCACCTGGTGGTTTCCCGTGGCAGTCGGTGTTGCGTTCATGCTCACCCGTGCACTGTATTTCCAAGATGGGCTTTTTCTCTACGCTCTTGGCTTTGCAGCCCTGGCCGGTGTTGGCACGCTGCTTAGCGGTGCAGGCAAGCTAGAGCTTGACGATGACGACGCCTCCGCCGTTGATAAGTTCAAGGAGGTCGAGCATGGAGAAGTGGGCGCTTAATCACCCCAAGTTGGGTCTCATTGAGCTCGAAGTTGGCTATGACTCAGAATTTTTAGAGCTCGACCCGACCTGGCCTGAGGAGCCGAAGGAAGACGAGGAAATTCGGCCGGTCACGGCGGATTCGGGGTTGAAGGAGCGCTTCGGCGCACTGTTTAACAACCCTTCAGTCCGGGCGCGAATTTTGCTCAACGGCCAGGTCCTACATCGCGTCAATACTGCTGCCAGCGGACGCTACCTTCTGGAAGATTCAGTTAAAGAAGGCGAGCTCACTGGCCACAATCCCGGCCTCGACCGCGCAAAACCTCATGTGAAGGTCACAGCGAATTTCTTCGATGAAGTACTCGAAGTGCAGTTCCGGCAAGGCAGCGAGATAGTCATATTTGATCCGCCTGCGGGCAGCCGCGGGGAAAAGCGACGTCAAGCCATGGAATCCAGCACGATTAAACGCGTGGGATTTCCTATCCTTGCAGGTCTAGGCAAAGGCGGCTGGGCGATTGCCGCTATTATTCTGGCCTCGGTATTTTCGCGGATTGTGAAATGGCTGCTGTCTTTGCTGCCGGATTTCGACATCAATTGGCCCTCGCTGCCGGCTCTTCCACAAATTGCGCTGCCTACGCCTAGCTTGCCGCAGATTCACCTACCCACGCCGAATATTGACATCGAAATCAACCTGCCGGCGCTTCCTGCCTGGGTGGAGTTTCTACTCGACTACAGCAAGGTGTGGGTGCCCATTCTTATCGGTATCGTGGTGGGCCTGTTGGCGCTGCGCAATTACCGAAAGTCCGAGCAAACCAAGCGCGCATGGCACAAGCAGCAGCGCGCACAAGCGAGGGCAGACGCCGCGTCATCGAAGACTACGCAGGCGGATGCTTCGGAGAATAACTCTGGTGACCACTAATTACTGTTGAGTGTTAGATACTGCTCATCGGTATTTAGTGGTGGCAGCTGCAGTTAGGTCCGCAACCACCTTCGGCTAGCTCGCCGTAGTGCGTGGTGTTTTCGATATGGCCGAGCCCATCGATTTCAATGCGCACCGTCTGGCCGTCTTGAATAAACTCCCCGCGCGCAAAGCCGACGCCTTCAGGGGTACCGGTGACAATCACATCGCCTGGGTTGAGCGGATACAGCGAGGAACAAAATTCAATGAGCTTGGCTACGGAGAAAATCAGGTCATCGGTGTCATCGTCTTGTTTGAGAACACCGTCCAAGCTGGTGCGTACGCGCGCATGGTTACCGGGGGACCACTCATCGGAAGTAGTCAGCCAGGGCCCAAACCCGGCGGTGCGGTAGAAGGACTTGCCGGCATGAAATTGCGTGGTCTGGCGCTGGATATCGCGCAGGGTGTAGTCATTCATAATCGCGTAGCCAGCGACATGGTCAAGGGCTTCAGCTTGGGTTACGCGGTGCGCTCGCTTTCCGATGACTACCGCTAGCTCCCCTTCATAATCTAGCTTCTGCGTGCCAAATTCAGGGATATAAATATCGTCGTAAGGACCTGTCAGGGCGTCGGCGAATTTGATGAACAAGGTGGGGTGTTCAGGAAACTCGCGGTTCATCTCGCGGATGTGCTTGGCGTAGTTTAAGCCAACGCAGATGATTTTTTCGGGATGCGGAACAACCGGCGCTAAGTCCTCGGTGGCAAAGACCATGGGCTCACCTGAAAGCTCTGCGGCTTTAGCCCAATCGCCGCTGCGCAGCAACGCTCCAACATCGTCGAAGTCTAATTCGATGCCTGTTAGCATAGTGGAGTTCATCAGCGAAGTCGCTTCGCCTTCGATGCGTACGGCGGTGGTTCCAAAAGCAGTCTTTACAGTCGCAAGTCTCATACCGAACCACTCTAGTCAAAGAAAACGCAGCGCCTCGTGCTTTAGCCGCTAGATTTCTTCGATTAAATCGGCAGCGTCGGCGCAGATGATTGGTAGTTCGTCTAGTTCTTTGCGCGCGAATGGTTTCAACACATAAGCCGTTGGCGCCATACGTCCGGGCGGGCGGCCAATCCCGCAAGATAGTCGGTGATAGTCTTTTGTGCCCAAAGCCTTGGTGGTATCGCGCAGGCCGTTGTGCCCGTGGTCGCCGCTGCCGAGCCGCAGACGAACTTCGCCGAGCTCCATGTCTAGTTCGTCATGAATGACCACGATGTTGGCAGGGGAGATTTTGAAATAATTCGCTAAAGCCTTAACCACCCCACCCGAAAGATTCATGAAAGTACGCGGCTTAGCCACGATTACCTTCCTCCCACTGATGTTAATCTCGGCGACATCAGCGTTGGTGCGCTTGTGCGAGGCAAACTTCCCGCCGTGACGAAGCGTAAGTTCTTGGGCTGCTTCAAAGCCAATATTATGCCGGGTCCGTTCGTATTTCGGCCCGGGGTTTCCTAAACCCACGACCAATAATGCATCGTTGCTCATGATTAACCATTAAAGCATAACCGAAACACAAAGCCCGCTGTGGGAACCGGTTGGTTCATCACAGCGGGCAGTGGCCTTTAAACAGGCCACGTAGGATTAGCGCTTAAGAAGAATTACTCTTCAGTCTTTGCTTCCGCAGAATCTGCAGCAGACTCAGCACCAGCTTCGGCGCCGCCTTCTTCAGCAGCCTCAGCAGCTGCCTCAACTTCTTCGTCAACCTGTGGTTCGGAGACGGAAGCGATTGCGGTCTCTGGGTCTGCAACCAGGGTGGTGTCCTCTGGCAGAATTACGTCTGCAGCGGTAACAACGGTGCCGTCTTCCAGGCCCTCGATGGAAACTTCGATCTCTTCTGGAATGTTCAAAACGTCAGCCTCAACCAACAAAACGTCGGTGTCGGAGATGAACATCAGGCCAGGAGCTGGCTCACCGGTGAAGGTCAAAGGAACCTCAACTTCAACCTTCTCGCCACGCTTAATGGAGAGCAGGTCAAGGTGGTCCATGTCCAGGGTAAGAACGTTCTGCTCGATGTCCTTAACCATGGTCAGGTGCTGGTCGCCGTCGATCTCCAGCTCCAGAACAGCGTTTGCGCCGTAGTTACGGATCAAAGAGTGCAGCTCTAGGATGTCAGCTGCGAAGTGGATTGGCTCGGTGTTGGAACCGTAGATAACACCAGGAACCTGACCTGCGCGACGCAGGCGACGAGCGGCACCCTTGCCGAACTCGTTACGGGCTTGTGCCTTGATTACAGGGCGCTTTGCCATGATTTTTCTCCTCAATTAAATGTGGGAATTACTTATTCACGTCAATTCAGAGGTGAGGCGAGAGCTTTGAGAAAAGCAAAAAGCCTGCCAATGAATCTCGTCTTGGTCGAGTCATCGCAGGCGTGTGCATACTCATCGCGTCGATAACGGCTATGAACTGTTAGTCTGCGCAGTGCAGCTGGTGGTTCACGGCCCTCGCCGAGACGCCGTTAAATCTACCAGCCGCACAGGCCACACTACAAATCACTGTGACACAATGTTGGCTAGCATTCAAACTAGTCTTCGGACTTTTCTTTGTTCGCAGCCTACTTCTCATCCGCCGGTGGATGATCGGTCAACACCGATTTCGGGGTTTCAAATTTCTCTGGGTCGAAGCCGGAGTCAGCATCAGCGCTCAGCTCATCCACGGCCTCGGAGATTACTGTCTTCTCCAAGTGCTTAGCGGCCAGATTGGAGCCCATGATTTCTTGGGATAGCTGGCGGCGGTGCGCGGTGGTGAACTTCTGTTTTGGATCCACCATGATCAGCGCCAGGTAGCCGGTGATTGGGAAGACGAAGCCCACCAGGGTTGCAAAGTCCAGGAAGGACAAGCCGAAGCCAATGAGAACCAAGATGATGAGAGCCTTGTGGAAGTGCTCGGGCTTCTTGGCCACCACGCGGCGGCTCAGAGAGTAGAAGTTACCCAGTGCGGTGGAGAAGATCATCACGTAAATGATAATCGATGCGAAGGTGCCCAACGGCGTGCTGATGGCCGTGATCAGACTCAAGGTTGGCAGCGCGTCCTGGTAGACGGTCTCCGAGTTAAACAGCATAGCGATGACCATCATGACCAACAGAATGCCGAAGAGTAGGCCACCGAGCATGCCGCCGCGACCAGCGGTCTTCAGGTCCAACATGTCACCGCCCATGATGATGCCCATGGAAATACCGCCCATCATGGCGATACCAACGTAGTTGAAGGTAGATACCCACCAGTTAGGCAAGGTAGTAGCAACGTTGTTCTGTGCGAACTCAAAGGCCGCGCCGATATCCTCAGGCGGGTTGAGATAGGAGTGGATGGAGACAATCACCAGCAGCACCACGATGAACGGCGTGATGGAGCCGAGCACGTTGGTGACCTTTTCCACGTTGAGGAAACCACAGATAATAACCGCGACTGCCATGAGCGCAGAACCAAACCACAGGGGAGTATCAAACTGTTGGTTAAGGTTTGCTCCTGCACCGGCCAGCATGACGAAAGAAATGCAGAACTGCGTAAAGGTGATGGTGTAGTCGATGAAGCGAGCCATCAACTTAGACGTCACCGACGTAAAGACGCGATCATGAGAGGTTGCATGGAAGTAGCTTCCGTATTGCATGGCAATCATCGCGATGAGTGGCATAAGAATCAGGGCAATGGCGGCGCCGATGATGCCCCAACCGCCGAAAGCCGCGTAGTACTGCAGCATTTCTTGGCCGGAGGCGAAACCTGCGCCGACAGTACAACTGAAATAGGCATGCCGAGAATGACCGCTTTTTCATGTTTATTACTCCAAGAATGATTACAAGTTTTAAGAATCATACGTGGAGAGCACGCGATAAAGCCGTACGCTGCACGAATTCACCGCACCAATTATGAACGCCACTTGTGATCTAAAATCAAATGGAAATCTAATAAATCAGCAATAAGTCTCTAAATAATCTTATATTCGCCGCTAAATTCGTTTCGAGACCTCACATAACCAGTGGGATCAACGCCTGTGTTACGAATCTATTACAAGTGCTTCAGCGCTTCGCGCACAGAAAGCTTCGCCAGCGGCAACTGCGTACCTTCGCGGTGCTCGTCTACAAAGTCGCGCACCCACTGCGGGTTCTTGCGGGCATAATCGCGCAGCGCCCAACCAATAGCTTTGTTGATGAAAAACTCCCCGGCAAAGGCAGCATCCGCGCCAAGATTACTTTCGATGACCTCCCGCAAAAGCTCTTTATCCGTTTTCTCGCCGAAGCTGAGCTGGCACAAAATAGCAATGCGCCGAGTCCACAAGTTGTCATCCACCGCCCACTCCAGCATCAGCGCGCGGGTTGCTTGGGCATCGGCTAGCGAGTTTGGTTCCTTGCCCCGCCCTCGGGCTCCTGCCACCAATGCTGTGCCAGCGCACTTGGCAAGATGGTCCACGGTGTCCCACCACGGCTTGGCTTCCACAACGGCCTTCAGGTTCTCCAAGTCCGCGATGTTGAGCTTGTGCCGGCGCACATGATCCACCGCCACGTACTGGCACTCGCGCTGTGGATGTAACCACAGCGCAGCCACGAAATCCCAATCCATACTGCGGCCGGACAAAATGTGCTTGACCGCATCCTTGCGCGGCTGCGACGCAATGCCAAAGAACTCAAACTTGTCGCGCATATAGGAAGCCATACCGGTCGCGCGCGACGGATCCGCCATTGCTTCTAGCGCCGCAACTGCTTCGTCGGCCGCAGCCTGAGCCTGCGCCGACAGGCGGGATGGATCAAAAAAGCTACTCTGAGCCATGTTTGTCATGGAGACCAGAGTAGCTTTTCCGATGGTTCGTAAAAAGCGAGCTGCTTTTTACGCGGATTCGAACAAGGTGGTTACGGAGCCGTTTTCAAAAATTTCATGGATCGTGCGTGCCAGCAGCGGAGCAATGGACAGCACGGTCAGGTTAGACCAGCCCTCAGTGGACTGCGGCAGGGTATCAGTGGTGATAACTTCCTCAGCACCGCACTCAGACAGACGCTGGCGTGCAGGATCGGAGAATACACCGTGGGTACACGCGATAACAACGGAGCGTGCGCCGGCCTCGCGCAGAACACGAACCGCACCCGCGATGGTTCCGCCGGTATCAATCATGTCATCGAGCAAGATGCAATCTTTGCCCTCAATGTCACCAACCACGCGATTAGACACGGTCTTGTTTGCCTCGGTGGTGGAGCGGGTCTTGTGCACGAATGCCAACGGAGCATCGCCAAGCTCATGCGCCCACTTCTCAGCAACTTTGACGCGGCCTGCATCCGGGGAGACCACAACAATGTTGTCGATGGAGTACTTGGACTGGATGTACTCAGTCAAAATTGGCATGGCGTGCATGTGATCGACTGGGCCGTCGAAGAAGCCCTGAATCTGGTCAGTGTGCAAGTCCACCGACACAATGCGGTCCGCGCCCGCGGCAGCCAACAGATCTGCAACCAGGCGAGCCGAAATTGGCTCACGGCCGAGGTGCTTCTTGTCCTGGCGTGCATAAGGATAGAACGGCAAGATAGCCGTGATGCGCTTAGCCGAACCGCGCTTGAGAGCATCGATCATGATGAGCTGTTCCATCAGCCACTTGTTCAAAGGCTGGGTGTGGGACTGCAGAACGAAGCAGTCTGCGCCGCGAACGGATTCTTCGAAGCGGATGAAGATTTCACCGTTTGCAAAGTCCCGTGCGGTGGTTGGAACCAAGTCAGTGCCTAGTTCTTTAGCAACGGCTGCGCCCAGTTCAGGGTGTGCGCGGCCGGAGAACAGCATCATATTCTTTTGGCTATGAGAAATCTTGCCGGTCATAACGGTCTTTGACCTTTCATTGAGTGTGGAATGCTTGACGCTTCTTTAATCAAGTAGGTACACCACCGGTAAGAGCCGAAGAGGCTTTTACCGTTTGTTGATGATAACCCCATTGAATCTAGACTAATTGTCCGTTTTTGCAGAATCATCATCGGTGGCAGGTGATGCCGCTTCCGCAGCTTCAGCAGCAGGAGTGCCAGGGCGCTTCTTCACAACCCAGCCCTCAATATTGCGCTGCTTACCACCGGAAACAGCCAGTGCTCCTGGTGGAACATCATCCTTGATGATGGTGCCCGCACCCGAATATGCGCCATCGCCCACGTTGACCGGGGCAATGAACATTGTGTCAGAGCCGGTGCGCACATGGCTGCCGATGGTCGTGTGGTGCTTATTCACACCGTCATAGTTCACAAAGACCGAGGAAGCGCCGATATTGGACTGCTCACCCACGGTGGCATCACCGATGTAGGTCAAGTGTGGCACCTTGGAGCCGCGGCCAATCTTCGCGTTCTTTGCTTCCACGAAGCCGCCGAGCTTGCCGTCTTCGCCGACCTCAGTGTTCGGGCGAATGAAGGTAAATGGGCCAACGTTGGCATTAGGGCCGATGACAGACTTCTCACCATGGGTGCGAATGACCTTCGCGCCGCGGCCGACCTGCATGTCGGTCAAGGTGGTATCCGGGCCAATCACGGCATCATCTTCAATGGAGGTATTACCCCACAATTGGGTGCCAGGGTGGATGGTGACGTCGCGGCCGATGCGCACGCCCACACCAATCCAGGTGGTCAATGGGTCAATAACGTGTGCGCCGCCGCGCATGGCATCCTCCACCAGGCGGCGGTTGAGTTCACGGCCAGCGGCAGCTAGCTGCACGCGGTCATTAACGCCTTCAAGCTCACCGGCATCGGCAGCAACGAATGCGCCCACGCGGCGCCCACCCTCACGCGCGATGGACAGCACATCAGTGATGTATAGCTCGCCCTGGGAGTTGTTCGAATCCAGCTTGCCCAGCGCATCGCGCAAAACAGCAGCGTCGAAAGCAAAAACGCCAGAGTTTACTTCATTAATTGCGTGCTGCGCAGCGCTTGCATCCTTGTGCTCAACAATCGCGGTGACTTCACCGGCATCATTGCGCACAATACGGCCATAGCCGGTCGGATCATCCAGCGTGATGGATAGCACGGTGACGGCGTTGCCCTCAGAAACGTGGGTGTCGCGCAGCTTGTCGATGGTCTCTGGGCGCAGCAACGGCACATCACCATTGGTAACAATGACGGTGCCGTCAAAATCAGGAATTGGTGCAAGCCCGCAGCCGACGGCGTGGCCGGTGCCGTTTTGTTCTTCCTGAACTGCCTGCAGGATTTCGCGGTCTAATTCAGCAGCGACTGCGTCAACGGCGGGGCTGACCTGGTCGCGCTGGTGGCCAACTACGGCCACGATGTGTTCCGGGTTGAGGCCGGCTGCTGCATGAAGAGCATGTCCTAAAAGGGACCGTCCTCCGATTTCATGCAGGGTCTTCTGCTTGGCAGACTTCATGCGAGTGCCGGCGCCAGCTGCGAGAACGACAACGGCGCTTGGGGTTTGTGTTACCACGAGGTTAATACTCCTGTACGTCAGGCTTGGTTGTATCCGCTGCCAATCATAACGCCGTAGCCGGTTGCCTGTGTCAGAAACTCCTATTTTGGCACCTACTTGGACACTTCAGGCAGCTTTCCGGCGCGCCAGACGCCGACAAAGCCAATCAGTGCTAGGAAGATGATGGCGGCCGCATTGCCTGCTGATGCAATCACCGCCGAAACCGCGCCGACCAGCAGCAATATCACGCCCATGAGCGTGTTGGCAGACGCGACGTAGCGGGTGCGCTGGTTTCCTTCGGCCATGTCCACCACGTAGGTTTTACGCGCCACGCGGATTCCGGTGTGCACTAAATTAATAGCGAAAAAGCCCAGGGGGAGAAGGTAAAAATTCCACTCTTGGGGCAGCGTCCTAGCCGCAAGCACTATAAGTATGAGAAGCGTGGATGCAATCGCTGCGCCGTAGGTCATGACTTTGCGCGAAGAAATATCGGACAGCCTGCCTGACACCACACCACCGAGCAGTGCCGCGAGCCCGGAGGCTAGCACGAAGCCTGCCAATCCACTCAGGGAGTCATTGCCCACCGAGTGTGACAACGCAACAATAAAGGAAGTAGACAGCGCAGACACCAGCATCAACGAGCGCACGATAACGAAGTCCCGAAACTTCTTATCGTGGCGAAACAGCCCCCACGTGTCCGCCCACCAGTTGCCTTTTTGGCCAGATCTTTTGTCTTGGTCTTTCCCGGCAGCTGCGGCCTCACCTGCAGCTGCCGTCGGCTCGACGATGCCGGTAAACACCAGCGAGGCCACACCCCACGCGGCTGCGCCGATGAGCAGCAGCACGACAATCGCGGCTAGTGATACGTCGCCGAGAAATACCAAAAGGCCGCCGACCACCAAGGTGGATACCCCACCCAGGGTGGTCGCGCGACCTGTGACAACACCGCGCTTGCCTTTAGAAATCGTGCGGCCTTGCACATCCTTGCCGGTGATAGAGCTCAACGCTCGGCCCAGTGACAGTACTCCTAAAAGAACTAGGACGGTGAGGCCGAGCAGCAAACCATCGGCAAGCAATGCTGCCACCGCAATCCCCAAGGCGGCGAGCGCCTGAACGATCCCGCCGAGGATCCACAAGCGCTTGCGGGAAGGCGAGTTCACCACCCACTGGGTCAACGCGGCCTGCGGCAACATGGACCCCGACTCCCGAATGGGAACCAGTAAACCGGTCAACGCGGCTGGAACCCCGGCGGACTGGAACAACCACGGCAATACGGTCTTGGCTGCCACCAGTTCATCGCCAAGATTTTGCATACCGTTGGCGATGACAAACCGCGACGCATTGCGGGATTCATGCGGCAGCGACTTGCCGGAGTTAGCGTTGGAATCAGGGGAGGTCATAGCAAGATAGCTTAGCTATCCGGCCACACCAGTGATCTCATTCAGGCTGAAGTTGATGTCCTTGGACTGCTCCACCTCGCCGGAAGCGATGTCCACGACGTGGAGGAGTTCCTGATCTGGCTCGGTGGCATAAGCCTTGCCATCCTGGACGAACAAGGTTGGACGAGGAGCCTGCCACTGCAGTGGCTCCTCCCACTCCTCGGTGACCTGTACGGTGCTGGTGATATCGCCGGACTCTGGGTCGATGATGCGCAGGTTGCCGTCGGTGCCCAGCACCAGAGCTTCACCTTCTGGCCCGCGGCCAAGTGAGCGGAAGGAGTAAGACGCCTCAACATCAACCAGCTGAATTTCTTCAGTGGTGGTGTTGACCAGCGAAATGCGGGTGGGGCGCTCAAGCTCAGCATCCTTGTCCACCTTGTAATCAGCCAACACGATGTCAGATTCTTCCGAACCGAACTGGTTGCCCATGCGGCCATAATCATCCGGGGAATCTACCTTGGTGAACTCGCCGTCTTTGAAAATGACCACGCCGTCTTCACAGCCAAAGGCCAGCGCACCATTGCCGGCGGCTGCCTCACCGTGCACGCCCGGGCATTCATCAATGCGGGCGGTTTCCTCACCATCGGCATCGACTGCGACGATACTAGAGCGCTCATCCTCGGTGCCCTCGGTGTGCACCATGCCGCCGTTATCCAGCGCGACCGCGACACCATGGTGCGGGGTCAGCTCCGTTACGGCATCAGGCGCGGCGAACTCCGAGTCCTTCGCCGCGTCCGCGAGCTTTTCATTGTCCAAGTCCTGCACCTGGCCATCGCCGTCACTAAACAGCAAGGTGCGGCCG
>JAUNRU010000010.1:0-36737 GCA_030535535.1 Corynebacterium casei | reverse complement strand
GTTGCCACCAAGCGTGCCTGCGGGCTGGAGACCTCTGCCGGCGCCTCCGCCTCAGCGCTGCTGTCCGCGCTGTTGGCCTCATCAGTGGATTCGGCCGCAGTAGATTCTGCGCTGGCCGCCGAAGTGGTGTCAGCTTCCGGCGTCGATGCCGGCTGGGAGCATGCAGTAATTGCCAAACCGGTGGCGAGGGCCAAGGGGGCAAGGAGGTATCTACGAGTGGTCAAGATGAACCCTTCCGAACTAGATGAAAAACAGTGTCAATAAGAAAAATTAGCGAAAGGCATGGTCTAATGAAAAATGTTTCCAATAATGTTTGTGCTTTTCACCCCTATTCGGCATAAAACACCAAGGCGCGCGGGGGTAGTGAGTATTGTGTCTGGTTATGGAATCAGTGGACCCAACGATCGACCTGCTCTACCGCAGCTTGGACCTCATTGGTGTTGTCCTCAACGGCATTATCGGCGGCACCATCGCGCGCCAACGCAACTTTGACATCATTGGCTTCATTTTCCTGGCCCTGTTCTCCGCCACCGCCGGCGGCATGATCCGCGACATGCTGATCAGCGACGGCCCCGCCTACGCCATCTCTGACCCGTTTTATCTCATCCTCGCCTGTGTGGGTGCGCTGATTGCTTTCTTGACGGATCTCAAGGGCCGCGCCTGGGAGATTTTCAAAGTCCACGGCGACGCCGTCATTCTTGGCGCCTGGTCTGTCACCGGCTGCACCAAGGCCTTGGCCTATGGAATGCCATGGATCGCCTGCATTTTCATGGGCGTGCTCACCGCCGTGGGCGGCGGCATGGTCCGCGATGTTGCCACTGGGCAGATTCCTTCCGTCTTCGGCGGCAACCCGCTCTACGCCGTCCCCGCCATCTTCGCTTCCGCCGCCATGGTTGTCTTCGCCGAGGCTGGATTTATCGGCCTCGGCATGATGATCGCTCCCATCCTGGGTACTGGTCTTGCGATTATGGCTTACTGGTTTGAATGGGTCCTGCCGCGCGGCATTAACTACGCGCCCGTCAACTACACCGCGGCGCAGATGGCATCCGCGGTCAAGCGCGCAGAAAAGCGCGGCTTCAAACTCGGCAGCAAAGAGCGGGCAGTGGAAAAGTCCGAGCCCACTGAATACAAGTCCAGCCGAGCCGGGCGCAATCTCCGGCACCTCAAGCCCGGGGACTCGCCTGCGAATTCCTCCGGCAAGGCCGCGCGCCGCTCCGCTAATAAGGCCAGCGAAGACGAAAACTAATTCAACCCTCGACTGGGCTGCAATGATGCAAGCTTCGTCGAGGGTTGTATTGCTTCCCCACCAGGACTCGAACCTAGAATGACGGTACCAAAAACCGTAGTGTTGCCGATTACACCATGGGGAATCATGGGCATGACGCTCATGTACGAAAAGTATCGTACCCGATTGCATGCGCGGAACTAAAATGCCCTCACCAATTCCTCGCCGCCGGTGGGTGGGGCGGGGAGAATAGCTGGCCGGATAGTCCGAGACAGTTAAGAATGTTTTTGCGCATTCGATAAGCTGTAGCCATGGTAAGACAGAGGATGACTGGCAAGCAGCGTCGCGAGCAGCTGATTTCCATTGGCCGTTCCGCATTCGCGGAGCAAGGTTTCGATGGAACCAGCGTGGAGGATATCGCTGCGCGCGCCAGTGTTTCCAAACCCGTCGTGTATGAACACTTCGGCGGCAAAGAGGGCCTATACGCGGTGGTTGTGGACCGTGAGATGCAGGACCTGGAGCGCCGTATTACCGCCTCAATTTCGGAAGGTTCTTGGCGCGACCGTATTGAGCAGGCCGCGATGGCGCTGTTGACTTATGTCGAGGAAGAAACCGATGGTTTCATGATTTTGGTGCGCGATCCTAGCTCCAAGCAGGACCGCGCATTTTCAACGTTGCTCAACACTGCCGTCAGTCAGGTCTCCCACATCTTGGGTACTGCGTTTAAGCACCGTGGATTTGATGAGAACCTCGCCGTGCTTTATGCTCAGGCGCTCGTTGGAATGGTCTCCATGACGGCCCAGTGGTGGCTCGATGAACGCCAGCCCGCCAAAGAAGTTGTCGCCGCCCACGTGGTCAACCTCTGCTGGAACGGGCTCTCCGACTTGGAGACAGGTCCCCAGCTGGGCTCATCAAAGCTGGGGACACAGCTTGACGATGTCGCCGTTGAAGATGCCGCCGTTAATACTGAAGAACACACGGAAGAGTAGAAGATACAAGAATGGCTCCCACCCCTCCTATGCTCGCCGGGCTGCTCAAAGTAGCTGCATCTGACCCGAAGCTCAAAGGCCTAGTCAACAACGTTGGCCAGTCACAGCTGCACATCACGGGCATTGACCAGGCGCGCCCTTGGGCTATCGGCGCGCTCGCGCACCACGCGCCTGTTCTTGTTGTCACTGCCACCGGCCGTGAGGCAGAAGACCTCACTGCGGAGCTGACCGCCATGATGGGGGATAAGGTGGGATTCTTCCCCGCGTGGGAGACCCTGCCGCACGAGCGGTTGAGTCCGGGCGCGGATATCATCGGCAAGCGTGCGCAAATCCTGCACCAGCTGCGAGAAGACCGCCTGCAAGTAGTAGTCACCGCGGCGCGCGGCTATTCGCAGCCGCTGCTCAAAGACGTGGTCGGCCGCGAACCCGTGGTGTTGCGCGAAGAGGGCGAATACGAGCTTGACGATGTCGTGCGCAACCTGGAATTCCGTGCCTATTCGCGCGTGGACATGGTGGCCAAGCGCGGTGAGTTCGCTGTGCGCGGCGGCATCATCGATATTTTCCCCACCACGCTGGACTACCCCGTGCGTGTGGAATTTTGGGGCGACGAAGTCACCGATATCCGCCAGTTCTCCATCGCTGACCAGCGCACTATCCCTGAAATTGAGGTCGGTTCAGTAGAAATCTTCCCCGCGCGCGAGCTGCCAATTACGGAAGCGATTGCAGCGCGCGCTGACACCCTCGCCGTGGAACATCCCGGCAACGCCGCCCTGGTTGAGCTGCTGAGCAAGGTTGGCCAGCGCATGCCGTCCGAAGGAATGGAAGCACTTTTGCCGGTGCTGTCTGATTCGAAGATGGTCACCTTGTCTGAGTTCATGGGCGAAGGTACCCATGTGCTGCTGGTGGCGCCGGAGAAAATCCGCACCCGCATCGCGGACCTGGAATCCACCGACGCAGAATTCATGGCGGCTGGCTGGGAGGCCGCAGCCATGGGCGCCGATGGTCCACTGGCCACCAAGGGCCTGGACACTGAGGCATCGAGCTACCGCTCCTATGAATCCTTGGAGAAGACCTGCGAAAAGGCCGGTCTGCCGTTGTGGACCTTCGCGCCCACCGGCATGTTCATCGCGGATGAAGAAGACACTTTGCCGCTGGATTTTGAACCCGGCCCCACCCCGCGCGGTGACATCAAGGAAATTGATGCCATGATGGCGCAGCTGCTCGCGCACACCCAAGCCGGTGGCCGCGCAGCTTTCATCGCGCCAGCACAGGGCGCTATTAAGCGCATGGTCGAACGCTTCGCCGAGAAGGGGATTCCGGCCAAGGTGGCAACGCCCGGCTGGCAGCCATCCCCAGGTGAAGTAACTCTCTACCAGGCGCTCAGCCACGCCGGCCTGGTGTTCCCAAAGGTGCGCAAGCACACCGACGCCGACGCACTGCCGCTCGTGGTGGTTACTGAGACCGACCTGACCGGCAACCGCGTTGGCGATATCGCCGGCGCCAAGCGTCGCCCCGCGAAGCGCCGCAACCGCGTCGATCCGCTGGCGCTTAAGCAGGGCGATTTCGTGGTGCACGAAACCCACGGTATCGGCAAGTTCCTCAAGATGGCTGAGCGCACCATCCAATCCGGTGATGAATCCTCCCGCCGTGAGTACATCGTGCTGGAATACGCGCCGTCGAAGCGCGGCCAGCCCGCTGACCAGCTGTGGGTCCCCATGGATTCCTTGGACATGCTGTCCAAATACACCGGTGGCGAGTCCCCGCACCTGTCCAAGATGGGTGGCTCAGACTGGAAGAACACCAAGAAGAAGGCACGGGCCGCCGTGCGCGAAATTGCCGGCGAACTGGTGGAACTCTACGCTAAGCGGCAAGCCTCCCCGGGACACCAGTTCCCGCCGGACACGCCGTGGCAGATGGAGATGGAAGACAACTTCCCATACGTCGAAACTGAAGACCAGATGCTGGCCATTGACGCCGTAAAGCACGACATGGAATCCCAGGTGCCCATGGACCGCGTGATTGTCGGCGATGTTGGCTACGGCAAAACCGAAGTCGCCGTGCGCGCGGCCTTCAAGGCGGTCCAGGATGGCAAACAGGTAGCAGTGCTGGTGCCAACCACGCTGTTGGCTCAGCAGCACCATGACACTTTCGTGGAACGCATGGGCGGATTCCCCATTGAGATCCGCGTGCTGTCGCGCTTTACCTCCACCAAAGAGTCCAAAGAGATTATTAAGGAACTGGCATCGGGCACGGTTGACGTGGTCATCGGCACGCACCGCCTGCTGCAGACCGGTGTGCACTGGAAGAACCTGGGCCTCATCGTGGTGGATGAGGAGCAGCGTTTCGGCGTGGAGCACAAGGAGCACATCAAGGCGCTCAAGGCCTCCGTGGATGTGCTGACCATGTCGGCAACGCCGATTCCGCGCACCCTGGAAATGTCCATGGCCGGCATCCGCGAGATGTCCACCATCCTGACCCCGCCGGAAGACCGCCACCCGGTGCTGACCTATGTCGGCGCCTATGAGGACAAGCAGGTCGCGGCCGCAATCCGCCGTGAGCTGCTGCGCGACGGCCAGACCTTCTTCATTCACAACAAGGTTGCTGATATTGAAAAGAAGGCCCGCGAAATCCGCGACCTCGTGCCCGAAGCCCGCGTGGTGGTCGCACACGGTCAGATGAATGAGGACCTGCTGGAAAAGACCGTGCAGGGTTTCTGGGACCGCGAATATGATGTGCTGGTGTGTACCACCATCGTGGAAACCGGCCTGGATATCTCGAATGCGAACACACTGATTGTGGAAAACGCGCACCACATGGGCCTAAGCCAGCTGCACCAGCTGCGCGGGCGCGTAGGCCGTTCCCGCGAACGCGGCTACGCCTACTTCCTCTACCCGAAGGGCGCGACGCTGACTGAGACCAGCTACGACCGCCTGGCCACCATCGCGCAGAACAATGACTTGGGCGCGGGCATGGCGGTGGCGATGAAGGACCTGGAAATGCGCGGCGCCGGCAACGTGCTGGGCGCGCAGCAGTCCGGCCACATCGCAGGAGTCGGCTTCGACCTCTACGTGCGGTTGGTCTCCGAAGCCGTCGACGCTTTCAAGGCGCTTGCTCGCGGCGAGGTTCCCAAGGCCACCGACAACGGCCCGAAGGAAATCCGCATCGACCTGCCGGTCGACGCGCACATTCCGGAGTCCTACATCAACTCCGAGCGCCTGCGCCTGGAGGTCTATCGCAAGCTTGCTGCCAGCCAGGACAACAAGGACCTGCGCCTAGCGGTCGAAGAGATGGAGGACCGCTACGGTCCGCTGCCGGAAGAGGTGTCGCGTCTTCTCGCCGTGTCTCGTCTGCGCCACCAGGCCCGCGCCGCCGGCATCACAGACATCACGGTGCAGGGCACACGCATCAAGGTTCACCCGGTTGACCTGCCAGATTCCAAGCAGGTTCGTCTCAAGCGTTTGTTCCCGGGCTCCAACTACCGTGCCGCGGCGAAGGCTATCCAGTTGTCCTTCCCGAAGTCCGGCCGCAACGTGACCTCACCGAAATTGCGCGATGTTGAGCTGTTGCAGTGGATGGCCGACTTCCTCACCGACATGTTTGATCTCACGTCGGTGGATGTAACCGGTGCCAAGAAACCCAGCACGGTCACGTCCAAGTCCGGAGCCAAGGGCGGCAAGAACATCATTTCCGTGAGCAACTAATTGGTTCACGGAGAAAAAGATATAGAATGCGGATCCATGACCGTAGTATTGCTTGATGAACGTTGGCCCACCATGATTCCGTTGGAATGGGTGGGCACGCTCTCCGGCCCGGTCGCCTTTAGCCCCGAGATTCCCGTCAAGGTGCGGTGGAATATCAATGCATTGCTTAACGATGCAAAAGGCGACGCAGGGGAAACCTACGTCGCCTTTGATGAAACCAACCCTGAGGTCATTGCCCGCAAGGATGCCGGCGCCCAGGTTCTGGCGGTTCCGTCCCGCAAGGATGCCGTCTACCAGGCGCAGCTCGTGATGGAGCGTGCGAACACGTTGGGGGAGTGGGAGCGTAGCCACACCCACGAAAGCCTTCTGCCATACCTGAAAGAAGAGTCAGCAGAGTTCGCCGAAGCAGTCACCTCCGGCGCCGATGATGAAACCATCAAGGCAGAGCTTGCCGATGTCTTCCTACAAGTCCTTTTCCATGCCGAAATCGCCTCCCGCCGCGGGGCGTTCGGAATGGGGGAGGTGGCGCAGGCCTTCATCGACAAGCTGCGCTCGCGCGCACCCTACCTATTTGATGGCACCGTCTTCATCGTGGATATGGAAACCCAGGACCGACTGTGGCAAGAAGGCAAACGCGCCGAGCTTGCCCGCGCGAATAAACCCCTTTAGGCGTTTGCGCCGGTGGCCTGGCTGGACATCTCAGAAATCTGTGGGCCAAAGTCGTTGAGCAGGGTGTTGAGCTGGCTGGAACCGAATGGGGTTTCAGGGTCAGCCTTGACGATTCCACATTCCAGCGCGCGGTCAGCGAACTGCGCAGTGTAGCGAGTAACCGCCAGGGTGGTCAGGTCGGTTGGGTTGGAGTTGGTTCCGGTGACCTGGCGAAGGTTCTGCACCAGCTGGTTGCGGGTGGTCTCCTTGTTGTACACGCGGCCGTTGTTGGTGGCGTTAAGGCCATCAAGCACGCTGCGCACCGAAGAGCAGGATGCGTTCTCGATGACGCCGGAGGCGAGCTGGTCAGCGTCGCCAAAAGAGATAGCCTGCGCGCCAGTCATCGCAGCGAAGCCGATGGTGCCAGCCAGGGCGGTGGATGCAAGAATGCGACGGATTTTCATTTTTACCCCTAGGGATTATGCAAGAAATGGTCATAAAGTTGATTGTGAGCTTATCCCAGCCTGTGAATCGTGTCTACCAATGTGGCAAAAAGAGGTTGGAGTGACATAACTGCATCCTGGGAGTGGCCTGGCATTCGACCTTGGTTCAGAGTGGCATTATGGCCCCCTTTTTTGGGGTTCTGTAGAATCCCCGGGGTGACTAACAAGAACCAACGACGCCTGGTGAAAGGGTGCGGCTGCAGTGCCGTGCTCGCCATCATCCTCGTTGGCGGCATTTTGATCTGGTTGGCCTCAGTTGTCTTTGACGGCCTTGGTTACCGCCCCTCCGTTCCCGGGCGCACTTTGCAGCCGGTGCCAGAAGAAGTGCCACCCACCGCTCCGGCCGAGGTGGCTGAGATTGACGTCAACGCCGCGGGCCGCACTGCCGACCGGCTGACGTATTGGGCGGAAGACCTAGCCAACCAAACCGACATCGATCCGCAGGCGCTGCGTGCTTATGGCAACGCGGAGCTCATCGCCAAGCAAGCGTGGCCGGAATGCAACCTGCGCTGGAACACTCTTGCCGGCATCGGCTGGGTGGAAACCCGGCACGGCACCTACAACGGCAACTTTTTCAAGCCTTCGCACCTGGATGAGAATGGCTATGCCACCCCGCCGATTATTGGTATCCCGCTGGACGGCAGCAACAACACCGCCGAAATCCGCGACACCGACGGCGGCGAATTCGACAACGACACCGAATTCGACCGCGCCGTGGGGCCCATGCAATTCATTCCTGAATCCTGGGCACGCTACGGCCGCGACGCCGACGGCGACAATTACCCGAACCCGCAGCAAATCGACGACGCCGCCTTGTCCTCCGCAAACCTGCTGTGCTCCAACGGGCGTGACCTATCCGCTGAGCAAGACTGGCTGGAAGCCATCTACGCCTACAACTATTCCCAGGACTATGTCTCCCGCGTAGCCAGCGCCGCCAACTCCTACGCCATCGGCCAACCGGCTAGCTCATAATACTTTGGAATTGTGAAATAAACCTCAAGTTTTACTGATGGCGCCGTTATATGCACACGTCTGGAAGAATTGCACTGAGGTCTACCGCGTGAACCCGGTAGGCTGTAGCGTGCGTGACGGCAAGCTGCGCAACGCACAATAACAGCTAGTGGAACTAGGAGTGAATTCGGATATGGCCGATATTTTGCACGTATTTGCACGAGAGATCATGGACTCCCGTGGCAACCCAACGGTAGAAGCAGAAGTCTTTTTGGATGACGGCGCCCACGGCACCGCAGGTGTTCCTTCAGGCGCATCCACCGGCGTTCACGAGGCTCACGAGCTGCGTGACGGCGGGGACCGCTACAAGGGTAAGGGCGTGCTCAAGGCAGTTGAAAACGTCAACGAGGAAATCGCTGACGAGATCGTCGGCTTCGAAGCTGATGACCAGCGCCTCATCGACCAGGCAATGATCGCGCTCGACGGCACTGACAACAAGTCCCGCCTTGGCGCGAACGCCATCTTGGGCGTGTCCATCGCTGCTGCCAAGGCTGCCGCTCAGTCCGCTGGCCTGCCGCTGTACCGCTACATCGGCGGCCCAAACGCGCACATCCTGCCAGTTCCAATGATGAACATCGTCAACGGCGGCGCACACGCCGACTCCGGTGTGGACGTTCAGGAATTCATGATCGCCCCAATCGGCGCAGAAACTTTCTCCGAGGCACTGCAGGTTGGCGCTGAGGTCTACCACACCCTCAAGTCCGTTATTAAGGACAAGGGGCTGTCCACCGGTCTCGGTGATGAGGGCGGCTTCGCTCCTTCCGTCGACTCCACCAAGGCTGCGCTTGACCTTATCGTTGAAGCGGTAGAAAAGTCCGGCTACAAGCTGGGCGAGGACGTCGCTTTGGCTCTCGATGTTGCTTCCTCCGAGTTCTACACGGACGGCAAGTACCACTTCGAGGGCGGCGAGCTCACCGCTGAGGAGATGTCCAAGGTTTACGCCGAGCTCATCGAGCAGTACCCAATCGTTTCCATCGAGGACCCACTGGATGAGGATGACTGGGCTGGCTACACCGCACTTATCGCCGAGATCGGCGACAAGGTCCAGATCGTCGGCGACGACCTCTTCGCAACCAACCCTGAGCGCCTGCAGAAGGGTATCGACGAGAAGGCTGCGAACGCGCTTCTGGTGAAGGTTAACCAGATCGGCACCCTGTCCGAGACCTTCGACGCGGTTGACCTGGCGCACCGCAACGGTTTCCGAACCATGATGTCCCACCGCTCCGGCGAGACCGAGGACACCACCATCGCCGACCTTGCGGTCGCTTTGGGATGCGGCCAGATCAAGACCGGTGCACCGGCTCGCTCCGAGCGCGTTGCCAAGTACAACCAGCTCATCCGCATTGAGCAAGAGCTTGACGATGCCGCCGTATACGCCGGCCGTTCCGCCTTCCCACGCTTCAACAAGTAAGGCGCTAAAAATAAGGAACTAAGCGCTTATCAACGAAACGCTTTCTAAGAGCCCCGCTTCGCTTTAACCCATCGCGTCTTGCTCGCAGGGTTGAGCCAGCGGGGCTCTTCGCATCCTCAATTCCTCACTTCCGGGGGAGTGCGAGTTCTTGCGACCTGGCAATTCCATGGGGATTTCACTTCCGTCACGCGTGCCACGTGAGTTCGCGCTATTGCGGCGCTAGGATGTGAAATCTATGGCTAGCGAGAATCAGCAGAAACCCAAGAAGTCCCGGACCACCGTTCCCGTGGCTTCGCGCGCTGCCGACCGCAAAGCTGCTCAATCCTCCGCGCCCGCCGTCGCCGGCTCCGGTCGTTCCCGCAACCGGCTCGACCTGGTCGGTTTCGGCGTTCTCGTTCTAGTTGCCCTGCTCATTTTGGCCGTCATAGCGGTGCCGCTGCGCAACTACTACCAAGGCCGCACCGAGATTGCCCGCCTCAACGAGTCCATCATCGCGAAGCAGGATGAGAAGGAAACCCTTCTTTCGGAGATCGAGAAGTACGAGAGTGACGCCTACATCGAGCAAGAGGCACGCCGCCGCCTCGGCGTCATCGACGAAGGCGAAGTAGCCTTCCGCATCCTCGACCCAGAAATCACCTCCGGTGACAGCATGACCACCGACCAGGAGGCCGAGGCCGAGAGCCGCGACTGGTACGAGGTTCTCTGGGACTCCGTCGCTGAGGAGCCAGATCCTGAAGCTCCAATTCTCGGCGTCGACGACCCAGAAGCCATCGAAGGTGAAAGCTCCGAGTCTTCCTCCACCGGCGCCCCAACCGAGGGCGGGTCCACCGGCGAGAACACCGACGGTGAAACACCAGCCGAGGGAGAATCCCCAGAGGGCGCTAACAGTGATGAGCCAGTCGGCAACGTTGTCGAGGAAGAGGAAGACGCTCCGGACCCAGTTGGCGAGATGCCGGTCGGCGAAGTCCCTTCCGGTCAGTAGCAGTTATTCGCATATCCGCTTATTCGCTCAGCCGCATTCACGTGGCCTCCGCCCAGGGGTTTGAGCCGTTCAGATTCTTAATAGCCGGAAAAACAAACACCTGTAGGCAGACGCACACACGCCTGCCTCACCTTTTAACTAGTTCTAATTCTTAGGACGCCTTCGGCATCGCACCCGGGTCCTGACCGATATCAAACAGCGTCCCGTCCATCCCAGAGGGCTGGGGTGGCGGCGGTCCGTCAGTTGGACGTTTCGCAGATCTCTCCTCGGCCCGCCGCCTGTAATGCGACGCCGCTGACTCGTCTGCCGTGGCCGACTCATTAAATCTGAAGCCATCTTCACCCGGCATTCGTTTGCCCACCCTGCCGGTGCGCGGGTCACGCTCCGAATGGCCCATACCGTTGCGGAAGTCGTGCTTGTCGTTATTATCCACATGATGTCTTCTACACAGCAGCGTCAGGTTTCTAATGTCCGTCGCTCCGCCATGCTGCCAAGCCACCAAGTGGTGAACATCAGTTTCAGACATCGGCCTGTCACAACCCGGCCCTGAGCAACAGAACTCTGCGGCAAACAGTGCCAGTTTCTGTGCAAAGGAGGCGGTTCTCTTCGTTCTTCCCAGTGCCAGTGGCTGAAAACTCTCCGGGTCTAGAATCGCGAGGTAGTCGCTGACGCCCTCGGAGAGCCTGACCAAGTCCCAGACGCTGAGCTCGTGGCCAGTGTCTGACATGAAGGTGGAGTTAGGGGAGAGGCTCTCCAACTCATCCAACGTTGCGGACAATACGATGGAGCCGAGCCCAGACTTTGGGTCCTTGCCTTCGACAAATTGTGAGCACACTTCCATCAGTTGGTCGTGGCGGCGCTGCCCGAAGGTTCGGTTGTCTTCTTCAGGAGGCAGCTGTGGACCGCCCGGGCGCTGAGCTGGAGCAAGCACCTTGGCCAACAATGCGGCCCCTAGGGAATCCGTGCGAACAGACACCCGCACGGAACCATCTTCATCTGGTTCGCTCATCCAGAAACTACGCTTACGCGTAGCAGCAAACGGGTCCTTCTTGCCATTCGGCATAGTTCCAGCCGCGTTTGCGTTGGTGACCTGCTTTCGCAGCCATTTGCGCAGATCTTCAGGAGAGCGTCTCTTCGACTCCTCCATTGCCTTGGTGCGGAGTTCCTGAGGCCCCGGCTTGGCGTGCTTGTTCAGGTTGCGCAATTCTTGCTCAATGATTTTGGCGATCTCGGCGCTTGCAGCCTCTTCAGCCATTTTGCGGCGGCGCTCTTCCTGCGCTTGGCGCTCACGTTCCGCTCGGCGCTGCGCCTCACGCTGGGCTTCTTCGTACTTGCGGCGAGCCTCTTCCTCAGCCGCTTCCTTCTTTCGTTTCGCTTCTTCCTCTGCAGCCTGACGCTCGCGCGCCTGCTCTTCCTCGCTCAAATCAGGGTCTGGTTCTGGAATTGGTTCTTGCTCAACTGGCTCGGGCTCGGGGACTGGCTCAGGATTGAGCTTCTCATATAGATTTCTACCCGCGGTCAGACGTTGGTTGGCCTCTGCGCGGGAGACTCCAAGGCAGTTGATTAGGTAATCGGTAGCACGGGAGGAACCGACCAGGCGGCCAGCCTCATCACGCTCAGCCATGAACGCAAATGCGGCGTCGATGAAAGTCTTCCGGTTCAAAGACTCTTCAAGACGCTCGAAATCAGAGTAGATGCTGTGGAAGCTGATTTTATCGATGTTTAGCATGGACAAACACAGTGCATCCACGCCGTCAATGATAGATTCAACTGCGGCTGTTATGTTCGAACAAGATGCATTATCGTTCATGGCTAACCCCCTTTACCTCCGATAGTGTTCTAAACTTCTTTCCTCAACAATAGCCCATACTTTCGACAACACAACCCCTGTTGTCGAATTGTTATTCGATTTTCTAAGCCCTAGGTCAGGTGTGTATGAATGCGCACTAAGTGGCCCAAAGCGCTAGGTACTCCAGTCATATAGTTAGTCCGAAGAAGAACCACGTGGAATAATGTCGGCATGACCGTTTCTGACGCAGATCTATCCATCATTTCCGAGCAGCTAGGCCGCACCCCTCGTGGTGTCGTAGATATTGCCTACCGCACGCCAGACGGCCAGCCAGCCGTAATTAAGACGCTTCCTAAGCTGCCTGATGGAACTCCTTTTCCAACGCTGTACTACCTCACTGACCCACGTCTGACCGCAGAGGCTTCACGCCTTGAAGTCGCGCACGTGATGAAGTGGATGGAAGCACGTCTGGCTGAAGATGAAGACCTGCAGGCGGATTACCGGAACGCGCATGAGCACTTCCTCAAGGAGCGCAATGCGATGGAAGACCTGGGTACGGACTTTTCGGGTGGCGGCATGCCAGACCGCGTGAAGTGCTTGCACGTGCTCATTGCCTATGCACTTGCGGAGGGCCCAGAGCACTTCCGCTTCGGTGCAGAAGCGGTCGCGATGGCTGCCGATCATGGTAAGCTGCGCGGGTCAGCCATCCCGCAGGATTGGCCAACCGTTGAGGATCTGGGAATCGATCTGGACCAGTTTGATTTTTCTAACGCCTAAGGTGGGGAGCTAAATAACATGACTCGTGTAGCAGCCGTTGATTGCGGCACTAACTCTATCCGCCTGCTTATTTCGGATGTCCGCCCAGGCGGCAAAGTGCGCGATGTGCACCGTTCTATGGAAATTGTTCGCCTCGGCCAAGGTGTGGATGCCCACGGTGAGTTCCAGCCGGAGGCGCTGGAGCGCACCCGCGTGGCTTTGGCTAAGTATGTGCAGCAGATGAAGTTCGAGGGTGTTACCCGCGTCCGCATGGTCGCTACTTCGGCGACCCGCGACGTGGGGAATGCAGAAGAGTTCTTCGAAATGACCGCTGAGCTGCTGGGGGAGATTCAGCCGGGTGCACGCGCCGAGGTCATCTCCGGCGAAGAGGAGGCATTGCTTTCCTTCCAAGGCGCGGTCGGAGATTTGTCCAAGGACCGCAGTCCTTACTGTGTTATTGACCTGGGTGGCGGCTCCACGGAGTTCATCGTGGGCACTGCAGGGGGAGAGATCCTGGGCTCGCATTCTTCCCGCATGGGTTGTGTGCGGCTTACAGAGCGTATGATGCCCTCGGATCCGCCGAGCGAGACCGAGATTGAGATCGCATCAGATTACGTCGCAGAGCGTATGTCCGAGGTGGAGAAGATTGTTCCCATCAACGAGGCCACCACTTTCGTCGGTTGCGCAGGCACTTTCACCACACTGTCGGCATTGGCTCAAGGCTTGGAGCGCTACGACGCCGAGCTCATTCACGGCTCAGAGCTGCGTTTTGATGCCCTCCGTGTCCTCACCAAGCAGCTCATCGCCGAATCCGCAGAGGCACGAGCGCTGAATCCGGTCATTCACCCGGGCCGCGCGGATGTCATTGGTGGCGGGTCAGTTGCGGTTGAAGGCATTATGCAGATGATTGAGCGCAACAGCTCCGCGCGCTCGTTCTACATCAGCGAAAAGGACATTCTAGATGGCATGACCGCTGGTATCGTCGCTGAGATGTACGCTTAGGCACCCTAAGTTTCCTTTTCACATAACCGTTTTATAAACTAAAGCAGTGCTTTTGGGCGCGCTCTTCCAGCGCTGCTTTGCACTCGCCCCCATAGCCCAATGGCAGAGGCAGTTGACTTAAAATCAATTCAGTCTGGGTTCGAGTCCCAGTGGGGGCACAAAAGGCCAGGTAGGGATATTCCTTGCCTGGTTTTCGCATTGCTTGCCGATGTTCCCCTTGGCGCACTCGGGATTTATTTAGCAACCTCCCAGAATTCCGGGTTGTTGTCACATCATGCTGTCGGGATCTTCGGGGATTTTCTGGGGCGACTCTTGAGAATTTTCCCGGAGTTTTTCGAGGGAGGTGCTTTATCTTCATTTCTATGAGTACACATCAACAGGCCTTTGAAGGCCGTCCCCTTGACCGACCGTCCGAAGATATTGAAGACCAGGGCCTTGCCTTTGACATCGGCACGCTGCTCTCGCGCCGACGCATGCTGGCGGGCATTGGAATTGGTGCGGGAAGCGCCGCATTGGTGGCGTGTGGAGTGAAGGGTGAGGGAGCATCGGCAAGCGCAACAAGCTCTGCCGCCGCGACCACCACCAGCGCTGCGGCGCCCAACGACCTCTCCGGCCAAGTGCTGGAAGAAATGAACTCTGAAACCGCCGGGCCTTATCCGGGGGATGGATCGAATGGCCCCGACGTCTTGGACGAGTCCGGAGTGGAGCGCCGCGACCTCACCACCAGTGTCGACGGCAACGGCTCCGTGTCTGGTGTTCCCATGACCTTGACCATGAACCTTGTGGACATCAACAATGACAACCAACCGCTGTCGAAGGCGGCTGTCTACGTCTGGCACTGCGACGCCGAAGGACGTTACTCGATGTATTCCGACGGCGTCACCGACCAAACCTGGCTGCGCGGCGTGCAGGTAACCGACGCCAACGGCCAAGTAACCTTTGACTCCATCATCCCGGGCTGCTACACCGGCCGCTGGCCGCACATCCATTTTGAAGTGTTCACCAGCATCGACGACATCACCGACGCAACCAACGCGGTGCTGACCTCGCAGATTGTGGTTCCCGAAGACACCGTGACCGAACCATACAAGCTGTCTGAGTATGACGGCTCGGCGAATAACCTCAGCCAAATCACCCTGGACACCGACAACGTCTTTTCTGACGGCTGGGAGCAGCAAACCCCAGACGTAGTGGGCAATGCGACCGATGGCTTTTCCTTGGCCATTACTGTGCCAGTCGATCCAACCACTAAGAGCGAAGCATCCAGCATGGGTGGCGGCATGGGCGGTGGGGAAATGTCAGGGGGCATGCCCGGTGGAAATCCACCGCAGGGTGGCATGGTCCCGCCATCACAATAAGGCCATCAAATTAAGCCATAAGTTGTCGCAATAAATTTTGGTGACGAGGGAACTAACCGGACGCTGTGTTCGTTGAACCAAGTGAACAAAGAAGAAGAAAAGTTTCTAGAAAGGATCGGGATTCCAGTGCGCTCGAGCAACCCGGTAATGAACTCGCTGTCTAATAGCAGCTCGCCTTATCAGTCCGATTACGGCCATGCACAGACCAGCACCGCTGATTACTCAGGTGAGCAGGCTAAGGCAACCCGACCAATGACCGTTGATGACGTTGTCACCAAAACCGGCATTACCTTGGCTATCATTATTGCCTTTGCGGTAGTCAACTTCGGCGTCGCGGTATTCGTTGACCGAGGCATAGCCATGATTTTGACCTTGGTAGGCGGTATCGGTGGTTTCATCACCGTTCTGGTCGCCACCTTCGCTAAGAAGTGGGGCTCTGCTACCGTCACCCTTATCTACGCAGCTCTTGAAGGCTTGTTCGTCGGCGGGTTTTCACTGCTTCTCTCTGGCTTCCTCGATGGCAACGTCGATGCAGGCGCTCTCATCGGCCAGGCAATCCTGGGCACCGTCGGCGTATTCTTGGGCATGCTGTTCGTCTACAAGACCGGCGCGGTCAAGGTCACCCCACGTTTCAACAAGATTCTCACCGGCGCTATCTTCGGCGTCGTTGTGTTGGCCCTGGGCAACTTCGTACTAGCAATCTTCACCGGCAACAGCCCATTGCGTGACGGCGGCATGCTGGCAATCATCTTCTCCCTGGTATGTATCGTCCTGGCGGCTCTGTCCTTCATGACCGACTTTGATGCAGCGGATAACATGATTCGCCGTGGCGCTCCTTCCAACTACGCTTGGGGCGTTGCGCTGGGCTTGGCTGTTACCTTGGTCTGGCTCTACACGGAGATTCTGCGCCTGCTCAGCTACTTCCAGCAGCGCTAGAACTCTTCTTTAAACCGTTACACCTCTCGCTGCACCATTTGAGTTGCAGTGTTCCGCCCGCAGGACTTACTTTAAGCGTCCTGCGGGCGATGTTTTGTGTAGAGTAAGCTAGGCACTCTAGATGTATCGGTTTTAAGACAATCTCCCAAGGCGGCGCGGGGCAAATGGCGAGGTTTGAAGACCGAACTGGGGCTTAATCTCAGCTAGATCTCCCGCATTCGGGGGAGACTACGTGGGTAGAAAATAAAATTCTCAGTATTTTGAAAGCTCCAAGACCTTAAGATGGATTGTATTCATATCCGCTGGTAAGCCGTTCGGCTGTAGAATATTTTGAACACAAGCGGTAACTATTTCGATGTGATATAGATTGTTTGGCAGAAAATATTGATACAAAGGCAGATAAATCAAGACGTTTAGGGCACTCTGTACTTAGGACTACTGGTGTACGTTGCCAGCTCTCAGTGGAGCTCGTTTCCACTTGTAGTTGGAATTCCTTGGTGTGAAGCTGGGGGATTCATAGCGAGGGGCATCTGTTGTCCGGTACAAGTTAATACGGTTGAGCGAGAAATGGTTCTAAACCTAGTGCGGTCAAAAGGTTATCGGCAGTACTTTTTGGCCATCTAGCGCGGGGTTGCTCAGTAGAGCACAGAGCCGGCAACTCCACCGATTTTTAAATGATGGTGATTCAGGGGTTGTCGGTATTCTGCCCAAGCACTGGGTACGCGTTCGGGGGATAGTGTTGGAACTTTAGCTGGCACACCCGAGGAGGGCAGACCATGGGTTAGGAAGCGCAAGCTTCGACGCCGGCCTTTCTCGCTCACCGTATTGACGTACCAAAACTTTCACAGCTGCATTGGCTGTTCACGAAGGCGATGCACAAAGCCTATACACAAAAGAGCACCCTCCACGGCCGCAACAGAAGTGCTGTGGCCGTGGAGGGTGCTTACGCGCTGTATAAAGGCGCGCGTTGCCTTAAGGCGCTACGGTCTCACCGTCAACCTCAATCAGGGTGAAAGCAAGGCCATTTTCAGTCTGAGTTGGCTCAGACAGGTTGATGGTTACTTCATCCTCACCGCGGGTGCCGGTGCCCTCAGCACCCTCATCATCCCAGGAATCCCAAGTGATTTCGGTGACGACGTCGGCGTTAGTGGTGCAGTCCAGGCTGACCTCAGTTGGCTCAGTTACTGGTGCAGCAACGCAGTCGATGAACTGTACTTCTGCACCGGCAGCAGCTTCATCGGTAGCTGCTGGCTCTTCGGAAGCACCGGCCTCTGCAGATGGCTCCTCAGTTGCAGACTCAGAAGCTGCAGGAGTGTTTTGGTTTTCAAAGGTGGAAGCGTTGTCAATCTTCACATCAGAGTCAACCTGGCTTGGTGGGTGGCAAGCAGCGAGTGCGAACGCCGCAGCAGCGGTGACGCCCAGGGCGGAGATACGGGAAAACTTCTTCATGGGAATCTTTCTAAAAGTAAAGGATGAAGCTAGAAGGGGAGAGCTAAATCTTAAGACTTACGTGGGGTAGCAGCCTTTGCGGAGTCATATGGATCCGCAGAGATGATGGTGACGGTCAGAACCTTGCCGTTTGGCGCAGCGTACTCACGGGTCTCACCTTCATGTGCGCCCAAGATGGCCGCACCAAGTGGGGACTGCTCGGAGTAGGTCTCCAGGTCCTTGTTATCGGATGCCGCAGCGCGGGTACCGATGAGGAAGGTTTCCTTATCGTCTTCGTCACCGTTGTAGTACACGTGGACTACGGAACCGATGGCAGCAACGCCCTCCTGGATGCCCTCACGCTCGGTGGTGGCGTTAGCGAGAACCTCAGAGATCTGCTTGATGCGGGCCTCTTCCTGGTCCTGCATCTCACGCGCAGCGTCGTAGCCCGCGTTCTCCTTCAGGTCGCCCTCTTCGCGGCGCTCGTTGATTTCCGCAGCAACCTCTGGGCGACGGTCAATGAGCATCTGCAGCTCAGCTTCAAGCTTCGCCTTAGTTTCCGGAGTGATGTATTGCTTCTGTTCTGCCATACTTTTGACCTTCCTAATTACTTACCTTGTTTTAAACCTAGAGTTTTGCTTTTAAAATTTTAGCCGGGGAGATTACCTGGGAAAAGCGCACTGCATCACCGCGGTAAAGAAGAGGCAAAGAAATAGCCGACCCCAAATTAAAGGCCCAGGGCCGAGCTGCCAACTCAAGATTATTACTGGGCACAAATACTAGCACAACCGCATGCCCAATAACCCTCTGACCTAGTGCAGCAAAAGACCTAGTGCAGCAACAAAGCCAGGTTACTCATAAATGGTGTGCTCGGTATCCATGTATGGTGGGATGGTGCTGGAGCAACCATAGGCATCGCCAGCAACTGCGGGAGCAGTGGTGGGAATCTCCACAAATGCCCGAATGGTTTCACGGCCATCAGGGGCTAGAGCAAACTCACGGCGGCCAACTTCAGCCTTGGAGTAGTCATATGCTTGGACGATGCAATACGCAGCTTCTTCTGGACGGTTGCGGGTGATATCCACCCATACGCCCAGGGTGTCCTCATCGATTTCTTCGTGGGACACGTAGCTGATTTGCGCGTTAACATCGTCGCGGCTTTGCAGGTATTGGAAGCCAAAGAAAATGCCGACGACAATGATGGCCACGAAGACCGCGGCGACGGCCTTGCTGGTGAGATCGCCGGCGCGAGTTCGACCGTGGTCTACTCGTTCGGAATAGCTTGCGCCCCGTGTGCGTTGTGATGTTTGGGTATTTTGATTGGGCCGACGTCCAGCAGTGCTCATAATGAGCTAGTTTAGCGTGCTTTAAGGAAATGCCGAATCATGACCTAAGATAGGCAGTTAGTTAAAGAGTCGAGTGAATATAAGGGATTGATGAACGCTGTGAGTACCGGGCGCATTTTGGCCATTCACGCACATCCGGATGATGAATCTTCAAAGGGTGCGGCGACTACGGCGAAGTATGCCGCCGAAGGCCATGAAGTTCTGGTTCTGACCTGTACCGGCGGAGAACGCGGCGACATCATTAATCCAGCTATGGATAAGCCTGGCGTGAAAGAGAACATGACCAGCATTCGCCACGAAGAAATGGCAGAGGCTGCGCGCGCTCTGGGTGTTTCGCACAAGTGGCTGGGTTATATTGACTCCGGTTTGCCCCAGGAGCTAGCTAAGCAGAATAGGGCGAAAGACGCTGATGTCGTGCGCTCTTTCGTCCCGGATGATTGCTTTGCCCAGGCTTCCGATGAAGAAGTCGCTGATGAATTCATCCGCGTTATCCGTGATTTCAAGCCGCACGCGATTATCACCTATGACGAAAACGGTGGCTACCCGCACCCCGATCACCTCATGGTGCACCGCGCGTCCATCATCGCGTGGGAGAAGGCCGGAGATGAAAGCTACAAGCCGGAGCTCGGTGAAGCATGGGAGCCGTTGAAGCTGTATTACTCCCATGGTTTCGTGTTCCAGCGCATGGAGCTTTTCCACAATGATTTGATTGAGCAGGGTAAGACCAGCCCGTATACGCCAATGATGTCGCGCTGGGATGCGTCTTTCGGTGACATCATGTCGCGGGTAACCACGCAGATTGAGTGCGCGGATTACTTCCAAAACCGCGAAGATGCGCTGCGTGCCCACGCCACCCAAATTGACCCGGCGGGTGCGTTTCTCGCAACCTCGGTGGCGACGCAGGCGCGCTTGTGGCCGACGGAAGAATTCGAGTTAGCGCAGACGCGCGTCGCTACGGAATTGCCGGAAACCGATATGTTGGCAGGCATACCTGGGATTGAAAAATCGCTTGGAGAGGCGAATAAATAATGAGTTTTGTATCCAGTGCTGCGCTTAACAATGTGACGTTGGCAATGCACAATATTTCCACCGACGTGCTTTTACTTGCGCAGGGTAGCCAGAATGGGCCGGTTGGTCCGGAGTTTGGCAAGGCATCACCAATCGGCATGTTGATTATCATTCTGATGCTCATTGCAGTGCTGATGGCCGGGTGGTTCTTCCACCGCCGCTACTCACGTTTCCGCCGTCGCACCATGTTCGCGCAGGAAAATGGAATCGATCCTTTTGACCAAGACGCGGTGGATTCGGCGTTGAAAGAAGCCGGTCTCTACGACCATCGCAAGAAGTCGAAGTTCTAGCAGCAGCTTTTCGATGCCACCCCGCGCAACCCTTTAACCTGCAAATTCAGGGGAAGTGGCGCGGGGGCTAAGAAAGTGTGTTAGAGTCTGCGTCATGTTCGTTAAGCGATTTTATTATGACAAGGCTCCGGGTCCTTCCGGCGTCTTGTTGCTGTCTGCTTAAGAAATTTCAAAGCACACACTAACGAACGCCAACGCACTTAACACCCCCGGAGCCTAGCAGCCCTCAAATGAGGAGCTGCTTTTTTGTTTGCCTCGGGGTAGGCGTACAACGCGCAAGCGGCGCACAACTTCCTCGCAGGCAGACACATTCCCATTGAATAAGAAGGAAGTTAATTTTCATGTCTCGTCCCGTATCGCTCACCGCGCCAGCATCGACCTCCAACCGCCGCGTTAAGGCATTCCACCAACTGCCGAGCCCGGCGGAGTTGCAAGCGGAGTCGCCGCTGAGTGAGAAACAAGCAGCGAAGGTGGAACAGGACCGCCAGGAAATCGCGGATATCTTCGCCGGTGAAGACGATCGCCTCGTCGTAGTTGTCGGACCGTGCTCCATCCACGATCCAGTCGCTGCCCTTGATTACGCCAACCGTTTGTCCCCACTGGCACGCGCACTCGAGGAAGACCTGAAGGTTGTTATGCGCGTGTACTTTGAAAAGCCACGCACCACCGTGGGTTGGAAGGGACTTATCAATGACCCGCACTTGGATCAGTCCTTCGACATTCCCTCCGGTCTGCGCACCGCACGCAAGGTGCTCACTGACATTGTGAACTTAGACCTGCCAGCTGCGTGCGAGTTCCTCGAACCAAACAGCCCGCAGTACTACGCTGATGCCGTGGCATGGGGCGCGATTGGTGCTCGCACCACCGAATCCCAGGTGCATCGACAGCTTGCTTCTGGCATGTCCATGCCGATTGGTTTCAAAAACGGCACCGACGGCAACGTTGACGTTGCGATCCACGCGGCATCCTCCGCTGCCTCCCCGCACTTCTTCTTCGGCACTTCTGATGACGGCCAGCCATCGGTTGTAGAAACCGCTGGAAACCAGCACTGCCACATCATCCTGCGCGGTGGCTCCCAAGGCCCGAACTGGGACGCAGAATCCGTAGCCCAAGCCACCGCCAAGCTCGGCGACAATGCGCGGCTGATGATTGATGCTTCCCATGCCAACTCCGGCAAAGATCATTTGCGCCAAGTCGAGGTTACCCGGGGCATCGTCAAGCAAATTGCGAACGGCAATGAGCACATTGCCGGCATCATGATGGAATCCTTCCTTGAGGGCGGCGCGCAATCCCTGGATGCGAAAGGCAAAGATGGCTTGACCTACGGCCAGTCCATCACCGATGCCTGCATGGATATTGATGACACCGTGGATTTGTTGGCTGAGTTGGCCTCCGCCGTTCGCGCCCGCCGTCAGGCACGCTAGACTACAAAGTGTGAAACTTCTCCCCGCACTGCTGTACCCAGCCTACGAAGCCCGCCTCACATCCGAGCTCAAAGGTAAGCCGCAGCCGAAGCATATCGCGATCATGGCTGACGGCAACCGCCGCTGGGCACGTGAGGCGGGGTTTGAAGACATCAGCCATGGGCACCGCCAGGGAGCCAAGAAGATCAGTGAAATGATCTCCTGGTGCGGGGACACCGAAGTTGAAGTAGTAACCATCTACCTGCTGTCGACGGAGAACCTGAAGCGCTCTGAAGACGAAGTTAGCCTGCTTTTCGACATCATCACTGAGGTTGTTGACCACCTCAGCCACGGCGATTTGAACTGCCAAGTCCGCCTGGTGGGCCACCTGAACCTGTTGCCTGATGGGGTAACCAACAAGATGTGCGCGGCTGCGGCCGATACCCAGGACAACGACGGCGTGATTGTGAACATCGCTGTCGGCTACGGCGGGCGCCAAGAAATTGTTGATGCCGTCCAGGCCCTGCTGAAACAAGAAGTAGAAGAAGGCGCAACGGCCGAGGAACTGGTGGACCACATCACCGTGGAATCCATTTCCAAGCACCTGTACACCAAAGGCCTTCCGGACCCAGACCTGGTCATCCGCACTTCCGGTGAGCAGCGTCTGTCCGGCTTCCTGTTGTGGCAAGCGGCCTATTCTGAAATCTGGTTCACGGACACTTACTGGCCGGCGTTTCGCAAGATCGATTTCCTGCGTGCACTGCGCGACTATTCCAACCGTTCCCGCCGCTTTGGCAAATAGGAGCACCTTAAATGGTTCAGGTTCTGTATCAATCCCACTACGGCTCCAGCAAGCAGTACGCAGACGCTTTTGCGCAGCTTTTCGATGCCACCGCGAGCACCTGGGATGACACGCGTGCACTGCGACCCGAACTCGCAGCCGAACAAGGGCCAGTTGTGGTCTTTTCCTATATCCACGGCCCGCGTGTACCTGGTATTGAGGCCGCCATCGCCGCGTGGAAAGCTGGACGTCCCACCGCTTTGTGCGTGGTGGGCATGACCTTGGTGGACAAAGCACGCAAGGATGATGCCCTGGCCAACCAAGTCGGGGAGGACATCACGCGCTTTTATCTGCCCGGTCGGTTGAACTACTCGGATCTGAACACCGCGCACGCGACAGTAATGAAAGGCATCATCCAGGCCATCAAGCTCAAGCCGCGCTCCATTCGCAGCGAGAACGACCAGGCCATGATTGATGGATACAAGCACGACATCGACCGCGTGGACCTGGCCGAGCTTGACCCAGTGATTGCCTGGGCACAATCCAACGCCTGACTTCTACGCGGCTAGATTCTGCGCAGCTAAATTTTGCGCATGCGAACTTTCTCGACGGTGTGGTCTTGGCCCTTGCGCAGCACCAGCGAAGCGCGCACGCGGGTGGGCAGAATATTTTCCACCAGGTTGGGCAAGTTAATGGACTGCCAAATCTCACGCGCCTGATTGTATGCCTGCTCATCATTCATGTTCGCGTAAGCAGCGAAGTGCGCTCCCGGCTCGCGGAATGCCGTGTGGCGCAGGTTGAGGAAGCGGGTGATGTACCAATTTTCAATGGTTTCAATGCGCGCGTCCACGTAGACGGAGAAGTCGAACAGATCTGAAATCATCAACGTCGGTCCGGTTTGCAAAACGTTCAGGCCCTCCAGAATCAGAATGTCTGGCTGGTGCACCGTCTGAAACTCATTTGGAACGATGTCATAGGACACGTGCGAGTACATCGGCGCGCGCACGACTTCCTTCCCGGATTTCACGTCCGTGACAAAGCGCATCAGCGCGCGGCGGTCATAAGACTCTGGGAAACCCTTACGCGGCATCAACCCGCGTTCTTGCAGGATACGAGTGGGGTAGAGGAAACCATCCGTGGTGACAAGGTCCACCTTCGGGTGCGTGTCCCAGCGCTCCAACAGCACCTGGAGCAAACGTGCGGTGGTTGATTTGCCGACTGCAACCGAACCCGCAACGCCGATGACAAAAGGCACGTGACTTGGGGGATTGCCCAAGAACTGTTCAGTTGCTTCCGTCAAAGCCTGACGTGCCGCAACTTGCATGTGGATGAGACGGGACAGCGGAAGATAGACATCTGCGACCTCTTCGAGGTTGATGTTCTCACCAAGGCCAGCCAGTTTCGCAACTTCTTCTTCCGTCAACACCTGCGGCATGGATTTACGCAGTCCACGCCAGGTATCGCGGTCGAAATCGAGGTAGGGGCTCAAATCGGGGTTCCGCGCCATGTGCTCCATTGTGTCACTAGCTATAGACCGCGATGAAATTCACCATGGCCTTTGACACAGCCATGTGTATTTTAAGGGGTACAAGTACCCGCATCTTAGGCAACCTTGGCTATCATGTGGTGTGTATTGCTTCATCCCCCACTTCGACGAAGGGAATATACGTCTCACATGACTACACAGAATTCTTCCGATGCGCGTTACCAGGAAATGCGCGACCTTGACCCAGAGGTTTTCGCAGCCATCGGCGGCGAGATTGCTCGTCAGCGCGACACTCTGGAAATGATTGCTTCGGAGAACTTTGTTCCTCGCGCGGTTTTGCAGGCTCAGGGTTCGGTACTGACCAACAAGTACGCTGAGGGCTACCCTGGCCGCCGCTACTACGGTGGCTGCGAGCACGTCGATATCGTTGAGGATCTGGCACGCGACCGTGCAAAGTCCCTGTTCGGTGCAGAATTCGCTAACGTTCAGCCGCACTCCGGTGCACAGGCTAACGCAGCGGTTCTGGCGTCGCTGATCAACCCAGGCGACAAGATCTTGGGCCTGTCTTTGGCACACGGCGGTCACCTGACCCACGGCATGAAGCTGAACTTCTCCGGCAAGCTGTACGAAGTAGCTGCCTACGAAGTTGATGAGCAGACCAACCGCATTGACATGGACAAGCTGCGTGAGCAGGCTATTGCTGAAAAGCCACAGGTCATTATCGCTGGCTGGTCCGCATACCCACGCACCCTGGATTTTGAAGCATACCGTTCCATCGCGGATGAAGTTGGCGCTTACCTGTGGACCGACATGGCTCACTTCGCTGGCCTGGTTGCAGCTGAGCTGTACCCAACCCCAGTTCCACACTCTGACGTTGTCTCCACCACGGTTCACAAGACCCTGGGCGGCCCACGCTCCGGTATGATTCTGGCGAAGCAGGACTACGCCAAGAAGCTGAACTCTGCAGTCTTCCCAGGCCAGCAGGGTGGTCCTTTGATGCACGTTGTTGCAGCGAAGGCTATCTCCATGAAGATTGCTGCTTCTGCAGAATTCCGTGAGCGCCAGGAACGCACCCTGGAAGGTGCAAAGATTCTGGCTGAGCGTCTTGTTGCCCCAGAAGCTAAGGCAGCTGGCATCGACGTGCTGACCGGTGGCACCGACGTGCACCTGGTTCTGGTTGACCTGCGCAACTCTGAGATGGACGGCCAGCAGGCAGAGGACCTTCTGCACGAGGTAGGCATCACCGTGAACCGTAACGCGGTTCCAAATGACCCACGCCCACCAATGGTTACCTCCGGCCTGCGCATTGGTACCGCAGCGCTGGCAACCCGCGGCCTGGATGCAGCAGCATTCACCGAGGTTTCCGACATCATTGCTACCGCTCTTATTGAGGGCAAGAATGCCGATACCGAGTCCCTGCGCGCACGCGTGGACAAGCTCGCTGAGCAGTACCCACTGTATGAGGGGCTGGAAGACTGGAAGCTGGTCTAAGCCTTACTCGAAAGCGCTAAGCTAGCACCAACACAAGTGGGCGGGTCCTGGAGAAAATCCAGAACCCGCCCACTGTGCTTTGTGCCGAAGTGCTAATTGGTATCCTCTTCAGCAGCGTCAGCTGGAGTTGCCTCGCCGACAGCAGCTTCGCCTTCTGCCAAAGATTCCTCGACTGCGTCCACGAAGTCCTTGTCCTCTGGCAGCTTCGAGGTGTCAACCTCGCCGCTGGCAGTATTGGCTTCGGCGTCGCCTTCAGCACGGGACTCAGCGTGAGCGGTGCGAGCCGCACGCAGCCAATCCGGCTGGTTCTCAAGCAGCTCCTTGATTTCAGCAGCATTGAGCGGCTTGTCCATGTCGTTCTTCTTCAAGGCAGTTACAGAAATACCAAGCTTCTGCGCAACAACCGGACGTGGGTAAGGGCCGGTGCGGCGCAGATCAGCGAGCCACTCCGGCGGGTTCGTGTGCAGGTCGCGCAGCTCAGCGTGCGTAATCGCCCCGTCTTGGAACTCCTGGGGCGCTGCCGGCAGGTAAATGCCCAGCTTCTTCGCCGCTGTCTGCGGGCGCATAGCGGTACCAGATGGTTGCAAATTATTGTCAGTCACGTTTCCTACGGTAGCACCAAGTTCGACCGCGGGAAACATACCCGATTAAGCTAGCTGCCATGTTGCGATTGACGTTTGCTACCGGCACCGAACCAGGAAAGTGGTTCGCGCGTTTCCGCCGCGCCACAGCACACGGCGTTTTGGAGACCATCGACGCCGATGACACAATCGCTGTGCTTTTGGCTGGCGGTGCCGATGTGGCTCTGGCCAGGCTGCCTTTAGGGGGCATCGACAAGCGACTGAGCGAAGACACTGTCCATATCGTGCGCCTGTACGCCGAAGAACGCGGCATCGCGGTGCCGAAAGACTCCGTCTTCGCGGAGATGAAAGAGACCGTTGACCCGCGCGATGTTGCCGATGAGCACGTTAACTACCGCATTGCTGACGATGCCTCCTTGGACATCGACGCCATCCGCGAGGGTCTGCAGGTAGTTGCCGCGAACGTCGGCATTGTCATTGCGCCTCGGCCTTTGCTGAAGGTGCTGTCCAAAAAGCAAGTGGTTCCGCTGGGTTTGAAAGACCCGTCCGTGCCGCAGACTGAAATCGTGCTGGTGTGGCTCAAGGACAATGATTCTGAAGCCATCCAGGACTTCGTCGGCATTGCCAAGGGCCGAACTCTGAACTCCTCGCGGCATGAAGCGCCGAAAAAGACCGCGCGCGAGAAAGCGAAGGCAAAGCAAGCCCGCCGAAGCGAGGCTACAGGCGGTGCGAAGAAGGGTAATTCGCCTAAGAAATCTTCTGCGCGGGGCTCTCACCAGCGCAGAGGACGCCGCGGCTAGTTCGGGACAACGATTTACCCAGAGTTCATCTTTCAACCGTGTAATTTTAATCTCACTTGCTTATGGTGGGCACTAACCGGAGAAGCTCAGGGACCTACAGAAAGGGATTTTGAGAACCTAGGTTCTGCGAGCGGAGGTATTTGCCGTAACCGCCAAGCGACAAGGGAGAACCCTGCAGGCATGTTTGATTCAAACGTCACAACCTGTTCACCGCACAGCCCAGCGCAAGACGCACATTCATTTGATGCAGTCGCACACCTGGAATCCAAGCCGAAGACCAAAACTTATGTTCTTGACACTTCCGTATTGCTCTCAGACCCGTGGGCGTTGAAGAAGTTCGCAGAACACGATGTGGTTTTGCCGGTCGTGGTTATTTCAGAGCTGGAAGGAAAACGTCATCACCCGGAGCTTGGTTGGTTCGCCCGCCAAGCTCTTCGTCATTTAGAGGGCCTGCGCGCGCAGCACGGTCACCTGGACCAGCCGGTGCCTGCGAATGAGCACGGCGGCACGCTGCACGTGGAGCTCAACCACCAGGATCAGTCCCTGTTGCCGCTGGCGTTTCGCGGAACCGAAGGCGATCACCGCATTCTCGCGTGTGCGCTGAACCTGGCTCATGAGGGCCATGACACCGTGCTGGTGACCAAGGACGTTCCGCTGCGCGTCAAAGCTGGTGCAGTGGGGCTGGAAGCGGATGAATACCACGCGCAGGACGTCGTGCTCACTGGATACACGGGCATGGCGAACGTGCACGTGGCGCCGGAAGTCATCAATGATTTGTTTAGCGATGGGGAAGTCGTTATCGATGATGCGCTGACCGATGAAGGCACTCCCGCCGGCGATTTGCCTGTGCACTGTGGCGTGACCCTGCAGGCTAATCAGCAGTCAGCGCTGGGCCGCGTGCTTGCCGATGGTTCCATCAAGCTAGTCCGCGGTGACATCAACGCCTTCGGCCTGCAGGGCCGTTCGGCCGAGCAGCGCATTGCGCTCGACGTGCTTTCCGATCCCTCCGTGGGCATCGTCTCCATCGGCGGCCGCGCGGGCACTGGCAAATCTGCCATGGCATTGTGTGCTGGACTCGAAGCGGTCCTGGAGCGCCAAGAACACCGCAAGATTGTGGTATTCCGCCCGATGTACGCCGTCGGTGGGCAGTCCCTGGGCTATCTGCCGGGCTCCGAATCTGAGAAGATGAATCCGTGGGCCCAGGCCGTCTACGACACCCTCGAGGGCCTTGTCTCTGACAACGTCATCGAAGAAATCCATGACCGCGGGTTACTAGAAGTATTACCCCTGACGCACATCCGCGGACGCTCGCTGCATGACAGCTTCGTCATCGTGGACGAAGCGCAGTCTCTGGAGCGCAACGTGCTGCTCACCGTGCTGTCGCGACTGGGTCGCGGCTCCCGCGTTGTACTCACGCATGACGTCGCGCAGCGCGATAACCTGCGGGTTGGCAGGCATGATGGGGTGCAGGCGGTTATCGAAAAGCTGAAAGGCCATAGCTTGTTCTCGCACATCACCCTGCAGCGCTCCGAGCGCTCCCAGATTGCCGAATTGGTCACAGACTTGCTAGAAAGTGACAACTAGCGGGGAAGTGTTACCTGTGAAATTAATCGAAATGAAAGGCCACAAATGGCGTGATCAAGTTCCCCTGCGGATAATGAAAGGATGACCAAGCCAAGCTTTGCGATCCGCCCTTTCCGCGCGGAGGATTACCCGCAAGTACAAGACATCTACGAGCAGGGACTCATCACGGGTAATGCGTCCTATGAGCACCGCCCCCTAACGCTTGATGAGTTCAACGACGGCAAGATTTTGGACACCGTCTACGTCGCGGTGGAAGAAAATGACGAATCGAAGGTTATCGGCTGGGTATCCGGCGCTCACATTTCCCAACGTGAGGTGCTGGCTGGGGTTGTAGAAGATTCCATCTACATTGATCCAGACGCCCAAGGCCGTGGCATTGCCGGTGGCTTGCTAGACAAGTTCATTGAGGTATGCCAAGAAAAAGGCATGTGGGCCATTCACTCCTGGATTTTCCCAGAGAATGAAGGCTCCGCGAAGCTGCACATTTCCCGCGGCTTTGAAAAAGTTGGCACCTACAAGCACCTGGCCAAGATGACCTACGGTGAGCGCGCCGGCGAATGGCGCGACACCGATGTCTACCAGAAGCTTTTGCCAAAGCCTGAGAAAGTCGCCGCCGAGGAAGAGTTTGAGAAGACCGCTTCTGAGCGAGTTAAAGCAGTAAAGCCAGTGACCACCTAAGGACCCCAACCACGAACAAAAACGCCAAGCGCCCTGCAAGAACTGATAAATTCAGTATCTTGCAGGGCGCTTCTTTGCTACCCGGGAAATATCGTGTCGTTCTACCCAGGAAAATCGCGCGTCCATCAGCCCAGGAAAATCGCGAACGCGATTTTCCTATTCGATGGTCTCTTTCAAGCGCTCTTGGCGCAGTGGGAACAGCACGAGCATTGCGATGACCGCGAGCGGAACCATCATGCCAATAACTGGGGTTAGACCGTCGTTGTAGGAGTTGAGGATGGCGTCCCGGAGGGCATCGGGAAGCTCTGCGACTGCATGCGGCGTCAAGGAGTTGGCAGCATCTGCACCGGAGAACTGCTGTGCGAGCTCAGCGCCTTCCTTGCCCAAGGATGCAATAGCGTCAGGCAAACGCACGGACATTTCATCCTGCATGTTGTGGATGAACATGGAACCGACGATGGAAGCGCCAAGCGCGGAACCGATCTGGCGGAAGAAGTTGTTCGCCGCGGTAGCCGTACCGACCTGGGCGATTGGGAAGGAGTTCTGGACAATAAGCACCAGAACCTGCATGACCAAGCCCAAGCCCACGCCGAAGACGAAGAAGCGAACACCAATGCCTGTCAAGGAAGTATCCACTGTCATCTGGGACATCCACCACAATGCAAACGCGGTAATTGCCAGACCGACGATTGGATAAATCTTGTAGTTACCGGACTTCGCGATGATAAAGCCGACGCCGGTGGACACACCGATCATGCCGACCATCATTGGGATCATCATCAAACCAGCCTCAGTTGGTGACAAGGTGTGCACCATCTGCAAGTAGGTTGGCATGTAACCGAGAACGCCCATCATGGCGAGACCCAGAACGGTGCCGGCGATGGTGGTCAAGACCATGTTGCGGTTCTTGAACAGCTGGACTGGAATCAGCGGCTGTGCTGCGCGGGACTCGATGAACACCGTCAGCAGGATGCCGACGACGACCACGGCAGCCATGGACAAGATGGTGGGGGAAGTCCACTCATACTCACTGCCGCCCCAGGTGGTTAGCAGAATCAGGGTGCTGGTGGTGATTGCCATTGCAGCAAAGCCCATCCAGTCAAAGCCCTTGAAGCCCTGCTCACCGACGCGCAGCTTCAGCACGAAGATACATACGATGATTGCCAACAGGCCCAGTGGAATGTTGATCCAAAGGCCCCAGCGCCAGCCAGGACCATCGGTGAACCAGCCGCCAAGGACTGGGCCCAGAACGGAGGAGACACCGAAGACGCCGCCCATGATGCCCATGAACTTGCCGCGCTCACGTGCGGAAACAACCTCAGCCACAATCGACTGGGAAGAAATCATCATGATGCCGGCACCGAAGCCTTGAATAGCGCGGCCGGTAATCAGTACGCCCATGCCGCTGGCAAAACCGCCTATGGCAGAACCGATAACAAAGATGGCGATACCGGTGATGTAGACCCACTTGCGGCCCATGCGGTCACCCAATTGGCCAGCCAGTGGCATAGCGATGGTCATTGTCACCATGAAGGCTGAGATAACCCAGCTCATCTGGTCAACGCCACCGAGCTCACCAACAATAGTTGGCAGTGCAGAGCCAAAGATCATCTGACCCAAAGAGCTCATCAACATGGTCAGCATCAGCGCAGCGAAAATAATGCCAACATTATCCGCGGTCTTCTTGCCGCGGTTAGGGTCAGTTGCCGAAGGTGTAGCCATTTCAGCGTTTACCACTGGGAGTTCTTCCACAGCGGCAGCACTGGCTTGGTCGCCCGTGCTTGGGGTGGAGTTGTTAGCTACCATTCCAGTCCTTTCGTGTAATTCTTTATCAATTCCATCGACCGATAAATGCGGTCAATCATCGGCAGTGTGCAGTCACGGTCGGGCCGTGACATTGCCATCCACGTTGCTTCGCGGACGAACCCACTCAGCAGCATCGCCTCAGTTCCTGGGTCCAACTCTGGGTTGAGCTGTTCCTCAGGATGCTCCGTGAGGCGCTGGGTAATGAGCTCCATAGTCTCTTGGGAGCGTTCCTTACGGAAAGCCATTGCGCGTACCGCTACGTCTGGATGTGCAAAGATCCGTTGACGGCGTTCGTGAATAACCTCATCCTGGTGGGACGCATTCAGGTGTTGCTCAATGTGCTTAACCATCAGGTGGAGGATGTTACTGCCATCAGCGTTCAAGAAATCCTCGCGCTGTTCGGCAGTCAACGGTTCCGAGGTTGCTCCAATAACAGCGCCTTCTTTGGCGCTGAAGTAATTAAAAAAGGTGCGACGGGAAATCCCGGCGGCTTCACAAATCTGTTCAATCGTTACTGCATCAAAGCTCGATTCATCAACCAAGCGCGTCGCAGCGTCTTCGATGCGACGCTTGGTTGCTATGCGCTTTTGCTCCCTTAACCCGAGGTCACTGCCTAGGAGGGAGTCATCTTCACTATCTTTAGTTTCTTGCACACCATGCAACATTACACGCCGTGCAAGTTTGCACCAAGTGCAATCCTTGTGAAGTTATATATCGGCGAATTACTTCATGCTTTAAATCACTATTCTGGCGCCACAACTAGCTCATCGATGTCGCGCGTCAGCGTTGCCGCGGCCTTAAGTTCTTCGTCGCCCGACTCATTGGTTTCAAAGTACTGCGCCGAAATCTGCCCCGAGTCCTCTTCAAACTCCCAGAAACCATCAGTCACGCATTTGTTGTTCAGTGCCTGCGTGTTATACGCAACCGCGCCTTCCTCGGCGGCATCAGTCTCCATGAGCGTCAACAGCGCCTGGCAGCCCGTGGTCGGATAGACCAACACTGCAGTTTCACCAGCAAAGGAAATAACTCCGTCCCACGTATTCTCCGGACTGGCATTGAACTCACCCGCAAACGTGCCGACATATCCGCCATTGAGAATCTCCACCGGCGCCGATGAGTCAACATCGATCACCGCACGGTCAACCACCGGCTGCGCATTCGGCTCAGCATTAGAACGAATCCACGCGAAAAGCGCTGCGGCCACCGCAAGCACCACGACGACCACACCAACAATCCACATCCACCGGTCTGTTGTCTTTGAGCCCTTGTATTGCTCAAAAGAATTCTGCGTACTCTGCTCTGCTCGCTCTACCCGCTCCTGGTTGGAAAGAACGTTCTTCTGCGACTCCGGTGTGTTTTCAGGCATGGCAGCAATCTTAGCCACTCGCCCCGCCGATAACCCGCCGCGTACCCTTCGCGCTCACGGGGAGCGGACAACTAGGGAGGTGGGCTCTTACGGTGAGCGCGAAGGGGATATGAGCGGCTCGAGGCGGGGAGGCTACGGCAGGGAGAATTGCCGGACGAGGGCTATGAGGGCATGAAAAAGGAGCGCCACCCGCGTAATGCGGAGGGCGCTCCTTTGGGAATCTAAGCGAAGAGGTGAGGCTTAGAAGTTGTCGCGGTCGGTGTTGGCCATGGCCAGAACATCGAGGCGCTTGTCTAGCTCTTCTTCGGTGAGCTTGTCGCCGTCAACAAAGCCGAGGTTAATAACAGCTTCGCGGATGGTGATGCCCTCAGCCAGAGCGTGCTTAGCCACCTTGGCTGCATTTTCGTAGCCGATTGCAGAGTTCAGCGGGGTCACGATGGATGGGGAAGACTCAGCGAAGGTCTTCATGCGCTCGGCGTTTGGCTCGATGCCATCGACAAGGCGCTCTGCGAAGACGCGAGCGGTGTTAGCCAGCAGGCGGGAGGACTCGAGCACGTTGCGTGCCATCATTGGGATGAACACGTTGAGCTCGAACTGACCCTGGGTGCCACCGAAAGCAATAGCAGCGTCGTTGCCAATAACCTGTGCGGAAACCTGGGTTGCGGTCTCACACAGAACTGGGTTGACCTTGCCCGGCATGATGGAGGAACCTGGCTGCAGGTCAGGCAGGTGAATCTCCGCGAAACCGGTCAGTGGGCCGGAGCCCATCAGGCGGATGTCGTTGGCCATCTTGTACAGGGAGACTGCCACAACGCGCATTGCTCCGGAGAACTCAACGAGTGCGTCGCGGTTTGCCTGAGCCTCGAAGTGGTTCTTTGCCTCCGACAGTTCGTTCACGCCGGTGAGCTTCTTGAGCTCTTCGGTGACCTTCGCGCCGAAGTCAGCGGAGGTGTTCAGGCCGGTACCAGCAGCGGTGCCGCCGATTGCGAGCTCGCCGAGGCGAGGCAGGGTAGCTTCGATGCGCTCGATGCCGAGCTCAAACTGGCGTGCGTAGCCGGAGAATTCCTGGCCCAGGGTTACTGGAACAGCATCCATCAGGTGGGTGCGGCCGGACTTAACAACAGCCTTCCACTCAGTAGCCTTCTTGGACAGGGACTCGTGCAGGACCTTCAGGCCTGGGATGAGGTCGTTGACAGCAGCTTCGGTGGCAGCAACGTGGGTTGCGGTTGGGAAGGTGTCGTTGGAGGACTGGCCCATGTTCACGTGGTCATTTGGGTGCAGCTCAACGCCATTTTGCTTAGCGATGGAAGCGATGACCTCGTTGGTGTTCATGTTCGAGGAAGTACCGGAACCGGTCTGGAAAACATCGATAGGAAATTCTGCGTCGTACTTGCCGGTAGCGATTTCCTTGCCCGCAGCGATGATGGCGTCAGCGATCTCGCCGTCGAGTGCGCCGGAGTCCTTGTTGACCTGTGCACATGCAGCCTTGAGAAGTCCCATCGCGCGGATCTGAGCAGACTCCAGGCCGCGGCCGGAGATTGGGAAGTTTTCAACAGCACGCTGAGTTTGTGCGCGCCACAGTGCGTCCTTAGGAACCTGTACTTCGCCCATCGTGTCATGCTCAATGCGGTATTCAGTCATGAAATCCACCTTCTTTGTAGAGAGATTAAATCTGTTTAACTGTCATTTACCCGGCACGCATGTATCGCGCGACCGGGCAAGGCTGTACGCCTTCCAGTATGGCTAATTTTTCTCGTGCGCGCCGCCACATGCGGTACGCACTCGTGGAATAAGCCTAGCTAAGGCTTATTCTGCTGGATCCGAGTAGTCGACTACGGAGTACTCCTGCAGCTTGGACAGCTGGTGAATGGAGTCGATGTAGCGGACGGTGCCGGACTTGGAGCGCATCACCAAAGAGCGGGTAGTGGCGGAGTTTGCGCGGTAGGAAACGCCGCGCAGCATGTCACCGTTGGTAACACCGGTTGCTGCGAAGTAGCAGTTATCGGAAGTGACCAGGTCATTGGTGTAGAGCACACGGTCTAGATCGTGGCCGGCAGCGCGAGCGCGTTCTGCTTCTTCTTCATCCTTTGGCCACAGCATCCCCTGGATTTCGCCGCCCATGCACTTCATGGCACAAGCGGTGACGATTCCTTCTGGGGTGCCGCCGATACCCATGAGCAGGTCAATGGAGTTGGAATCCTGCGCGGTAGCAATAGCGCCAGCAACGTCGCCGTCCATGATGAGGCGTACCTTGGCGCCGGCTTCACGGATGTCTTCGATGAGCTGGTCATGGCGTGGACGGTCAAGTACAACAACGGTGACTTCTTCAGCCTTGATGCCCTTGGCCTTGGCTACAGCCTCGATGTTGTAGGCGACAGGCTTGGTGATATCCACCTTGCCCACGGCCTCTGGGCCGACAACCAGCTTGTTCATGTAGAACACTGCAGATGGGTCGTACATAGTGCCGCGCTCAGCCGCAGCGATAACGGAAATCGCGTTCGGGCGACCTTCCGCCATCAGACGAGTGCCGTCAACTGGGTCAACCGCGATATCCATGGCCGCGCCCGTGCCGGTGCCCACGTTTTCGCCGTTGTAGAGCATTGGGGCTTCGTCTTTTTCGCCTTCTCCGATGACAACTACGCCATCCATGGATACGGAGTTAATGAGTTGGCGCATAGCGTCTACGGCCGCACCGTCGCCTTCGTTCTTCTTGCCACGGCCTACCCAACGGCCGGAAGCGAGAGCTGCGGCTTCGGTTACACGCACCAGCTCCATAGCCAGGTTGCGGTCTGGAAGTTCAGGAGTTCCAGCTTTATTTGTCATCGGTTAGAAGGCCTTCCTCATTGTTTAATAGGTATAGCGTGCGCCGCAGAGCTAGGCCCTATCAGCGCCGGCATATCAAGTATGCCTACTCGCACGACCATTATTCCATGTTTCGTTGAGCAAACATTCCCGGATAGTCCCCCGAAAGAGGGAAGACTTTGCCACACTAGGCCCTGCCGCGGTGTACTTTGCCCATACTTTGCCTGCGTTCGGCTTGTATTCCTCGCCACGCGGGTTAACTATTTTTTCCAAGCCGTGCGATACTAAAGCGCATGGCTGGCGAAGATAAACCAAAGATTTTCGAGAACGGTAGGGACATGATGCTGTCCCTCGGGGTGATTGTTGTCGGAATGCTAGCGGTGGTGGGCGGCACAGGATTGTGCACCATCAACCCGGAGACTTCTGATCTTTCAGCTGTTCGCGAGGTCGATGGTGAGGCATTCTTGGACCTTGAGGCACGCGCCGCGCAAGGTGCAGCCATTCGTATTCCGGATGTTCCAGAAGATTGGGTAGCTAACTCGGCTCGCCGCGCATCGGTTGCGCAGTCACCGTCCTCCGTAGTCGGCTGGGTTACGCCGCAGGAGGGTTATTTGTCGTCGTGGCAGACGCAAGTTTCGCTTGACGATGCGTTGGCGGGCTTTGACGAGTACTTCCGCGAAGAGACAGAAACCATCAATATCGACGGCCAAGATGTCATTGTAGCCTCCACGGAAGAGCGCAATGTACGCGACGTGTGGGCCTTTGACATGGAGGATGAGCGCATCTTGCTCTCGGGTACTGCATCCGGGGAAGAATTTACGGAGCTCGTCCGTGCATTCTTGGCGGTTGATCCAGTAGAAATCGGTTAGTTAGCTAGTTTCCTAGCCTAACTAACCGGATTGGTAGCGAACTCGCTAACTAACCCTCGATTTCCAGCGAATCCGTTGAGAATTCGCTACTTTTTGCGGGTGAGGCGAATCTTTTCAAGCACCTCACCGTAGTGAGCTTCCACGCCCACCTGGGTGGTCTTGTCCTGAGCTGCTTCAGCAGCAGGGCCGGAGACGCGCTCGCGGTCGACGAAGATTTCAATCTTCTCCTTCGACAACCCAGGCTCAATGGTGATGGCGCTGAGCTTGCCAACGCTGAACTCAAACAGCAACGAGCCGTTGTAGTATGTGAGCTCCTGGTGGCCTTCCTCATTCGCCGAGGTGGTCTTGGTGTGCGCGGGGCCAAAGAATTCCTCGATGAGACCCACTGGGTCACCAAATTCTAATGCGCCGGCAGAAGCCGTTTTGGAGATGAAATCTACGCGGTCACCTGGGTAAGCAAAGATCTGCATGGGGGATGCGGTTCCTTTCGGTTCTAACTAGTCTTCGTCGTAATCGGAGGAATCAGGCTGGCCGGTGGATTCGGCGGAGTCAGCGCGGGCATTGAGTGCATCTTCGACGCGCTTGGATGCGCCATCGAGGTGGTTCTCGCAGACCTTGGCAAGGGCTTCGCCGCGCTCCCAGTATTT
>JAUNRU010000116.1:0-2645 GCA_030535535.1 Corynebacterium casei | reverse complement strand
CGCACGGACATCATGCCGCCGAAGCCGCGCATCTGCTTCGCTGCCAGCTCATGGCCTGGATGATCCGGCAGACCTGGGTACAGCACCTGCTTAACCTCTGGACGTGACTGCAGATACTCCGCCACCTGCTGCGCGTTAGTGCAATGGCGCTCCATACGCACAGCCAAGGTCTTAATGCCGCGCGCGGTGAGATAAGCATCGAAAGGCGAAGAAACTGCGCCAACGCAGCCCTGGAAGTACAGCAGGCGCTCATCCACGTGCTCATCATTAGTCACTACTGCGCCGCCTAGGACGTCCGAGTGTCCGCCCAAGTACTTGGTGGTTGAATGCAGAACATAGTCCGCACCCAAGGACAGCGGGTTTTGCAGGTATGGCGTTGCAAAGGTGCTGTCTACAACAACCTGTGCGTGCTGCTTGATGGCAACAACACCCTCGATATCAGTCACGGTCAACGCCGGGTTGGTTGGGGTTTCCAGCCAGATCAGCTTGGTATTCGGACGAATTGCCGAAGCAACTGCCTCCAAATCAGAGGTGTCAACGATGGTCAGCTCCAAGCCCCACTCGCCGTAATCATTATTAAGCAGGCGGTAGGTGCCGCCATAAGCGTCATTGCCCAAGATAACGTGATCGCCTGGACGAACCAGGATACGAATCAACGCATCCGTCGCTGCCATGCCGGAAGCAAATACGCGAGCGTACTTTGCATCCTCTAATGCCGCCAAGGTGTGTTCCAAAGAACGCACGGTTGGATTGGCCACGCGGCCATACTCAAAGCCGCCGCGCAGATCCGCGAGGCCATTTTGCTCAAATGTCGTCGACGCATAGATCGGGACGTTGATGGAGCCCATGTGCTCATCTGGTTCCCACCCTGCGTGGATAGCGCGGGAGTTAAACCCACTAGCAAGTTCGCGCTTGGTTTTTCCAGACATGTGCACAATCCTCCAATGATTTAATTGGGCTTTCTATTACAAACATTGCCCACTATAGACCAAGCTGTTCATTTTGCGTGACGAATCCGCGAATATTATTCACTTCACAAGACCGGCTCATCTTTTTATTTGCCACGGTCGAAGGCGCGCCGGTTTATCTCCCCGCGCGCCAACGACCCACAACCCACAACAAAGCAGGCCGCATACCTGCGACTTTATTGCGTTGTGCTGTGCTTTCTTTCCTCAAACTAGATGAAACTTTATAGTCTCGCAATTTTCTACACAGGAAAGAATCAGACTGATTTATTACTATTGGGCGGGTACGACAAACGGCACGTTTAGACCACCCTGTCTAAGCTGTGCAGACTTAGAAACACCAGGCCAGCCCTAGGTTTAAGGCCTGTTAGATTAAAGCGAAAGTTTGTGATTACCCTGACTAATTTCTCATCACTTGCAGATATAACGACGCTGGCTGCGGCTTCGACTACTCCAAGTGAAGCCGTTGATAGTGTCTCCAGCTGGTGGTCTGATCCTCAAACCCAAGACTGGTTGATTAACCGTCCAATTGCTATCGCCCTCATCATTATCGTTGCGCTGATTCTGCACTGGCTCGTCCGACGCCTGATTGGTAAATTAGCTCAATCTTCCATCGAGAAGAAGACCATCCGTACCTCCCCCATCGCCAAGCTTGCTCGGCCGGGAGGGATAAACAAGAAGCAAAAAGAGAAGCAAGAAAAGCAACTCGAAGCGATTGACAAATCGCACGAGAACCGGCGAATCTCGCGCATTAAAACTCTGGCGAATGTCGCCCGCTCTGCGGCAGCCATCGTGGTGTGGGGTTGGGCATTCCTAGCCAGCCTTGACCAGGTCGGTGTTAACATCGCTCCGCTGATTGCCTCTGCTGGTGTTCTTGGTGTTGCTCTTGGTTTCGGCGCGCAATCACTGGTCAAGGACTTCCTGTCCGGCATCTTCATGCTGCTGGAAGACCAGTACGGCATTGGTGACACCATCGACTTGGGCAACGGCATCTTCGGTGACGTTGAAGAAATCACCCTGCGTATCACCACCGTCCGCGATATTGATGGCGCACTCTGGTACGTCCGCAACGGTGAAATCCTGCAGGTTGCTAACCACTCTGATGAGTTCTCTGTTGCCCGCATTCAGGTTCCAGTTGGCCTGTCCAATGACACCGAGAAGGCCTACGAGGTTATTGAAAGCAGCGTCAAGGCTGCCGCCCAAACGCCTGAGGTTGCTGGTCTGATTCTGGATGAACCAGTAGTCAACGGCGTTACTGACTTCCAGCCGGACTACCTGTCCTTCCGCGTCTCCGTGAAGACTCTGCCTGGCTCCCAGTGGGATGTCCAGCGTATTCTGCAGGCACGCGTTCTCAATTCCATGAACGATGCTGGCATTGTTACCCCCTACCCGTATGGTATTGGTATCACTGCCCCACAGTTAAAGAAGGACGAGTAAGGAACTCATGTCTGCGAATAACAGCGTCTATGAGGCGATTGGCGGAATGCCGACCTTTCGAAAGATAGTGTCGGGATTTTATAAACAGGTACCTGAAGACGACATCTTGGGCCCGATGTACCCGGACCAAGACTTCGCGGGTGCCGAGGACCGCCTCCTCTGGTTCCTTGCCCAGTATTGGGGCGGGCCGGCGCTGTTTAATGAAAATCGTGGTTCACCGCGCATGCGCATGCGCCACATGAA
>JAUNRU010000115.1:0-2698 GCA_030535535.1 Corynebacterium casei | reverse complement strand
CGCGCATTCGCACCGCGCAAAAATCCGCCAAGTTGCCGGAATTTGTTAATGCCCCACGCAACTATGTGGTTTCTGGCACCACGGATGCTGAGCAGCTGCGTGAGCTGCTTATTGATCGCCTCGAGGACTACAAAGCCGACGTGCATGTGTGCGCAGAAGCTGACCTGGCATCCACCGTGGTGGGCATTTTGGAGCAGCGCCAGTGCCGCACGGTTCGCTTTGCACCAGGCATGGATGCACAGCTTTTCGATGCCTTCGCGGGCGACGCCGCCGCCGACGACGCATCGGTCGACCCACGTGAGCTGAACTCAGTCGACGCGGTGATTACCGAGTCCACGGTGTCTTGTGCGCAGACCGGAACCATTGTGTTGGAATCAGGTGAGACCAACGGCCGCCGCGCTCTAACCTTGGTCCCCGACCGCCACGTGTGCATTGTGCGCAGTTCAGACATTGTTTTCGGCGTGCCAGAGATGGTCGCGCGAATCAATCCAGAACGCCCGACAACGCTGGTGTCCGGCCCTTCGGCGACCTCCGATATTGAGCTCTCCCGTGTCGAGGGCGTGCATGGGCCGCGCGACCTGATTGTGGTCATTGTGAAATAGCAAGAGCTTCGGCGCAAAGGGGCGCTGCGAGGATGGATCTCCAAGGGATTTTCTCGCAGCGCCTTTTTGTTATCTAATTTTCATTTCCCGTTCGGGGTTATACGCCCTTCATCGTGGCCATGAAACTGCTAGGGTTTGCTAAGGAACGTTTGAACTTAGTGATAATTCCACAGACTATTTTTCAGGAGACAGCGCGTGAAAGCCCAACGTCTAGTTGTTGCTGCGGTCGCAACACTCACAGCAATGTTAGCGCCGCCAGTCGCGGCACAGGCCCAAGAATCTTCCCCTGCAATTACCTGGGAAGAATGCCCACCGCAGGTCAACCACTCAGGCGCTGAGTGCGGACGAATCGATGTCCCGACCTACTACTCTGATCCTTCCAAGGGATCCATCAGCGTTGGTTTCGTCCGCGTCAAGGCACTGGACCAATCCGCCAAACGTGGCGTGCTCTTTGGCAACCCAGGTGGCCCGGGCGGTGACGCCTACTCCTACGTGGCGAATGACGCCATGGTGTGGCCAGAAGAAATCCGTCAGGAATGGGACTTCGTTGGCGTGCAGCCACGTGGTTTGCCTGGATCCACCCCAGTAGACTGCACCGCCCCTGGCGGCGATGACATGGATGCCATGCTGAACATGGGTGCCTACATTCGCACCTCCTGTGAGAAGGCAACCCCGGGCTACACCAACTCACTCACCACCGAGAACACCGCTCGCGACTGGGAGATGGTGCGCCAAGCTCTCGGTGAGGAAAAGCTGTCCGTGATGGGTCTTAGCTACGGCACTTTCCTCGGCTCCACCTATGCAACCTTGTACCCACAGCATACCGACCGCGTGGTGCTGGATTCCGCGATGAAGCCATCTGCTGCATGGAACGGCATCTTGGCTTCCCAGGAAGCTGGCTACAACAACGCGCTCAATGATTTCTTCACCTGGATGGCAGACAATGACGACACCTACAAGGCGGGAAATACGCCGCTGAAGGTCTATGAGCGCTGGTCCCGCGTGATTGCCCGCGAGGCAGGCGCACGCCCAACGGCTCTTCCTCCAGGAGCGGAGATTGGTGACTTGCCACCAGGACTCGAATTCGCTGGCCAGCCAGGCGCGGACATCATGACCGCCACCGGCCCGCTGCGCGTCCAAGGTGAGAACCTGCGTGACGCAGCCCTTAACCCGGGCGCAAACCAGGCCTACTCCGTGACGTTGAGCCTGACCCGTGGTCTGGTTCCTCTCGCTGCTGAGTGGGATACCTTGGCAAAGCACATCAACGGCACCGCACGCATCGATGAGGGATACAGCGACATGAGCGCTGAGGAAATCGAATTGCAGCAAGCACAGCTGATTCAGGGACAGTCATTCCAAAACCTCATCATCTGTAATGAGAACACCGTTCCGGCGGACTACGCTGCCATTCCAAGCTTTGTGTGGAACAACTACGTCGTGGGTGATATCTTCGCAGCTCCACCCGCAATGTTCGCGTCCGGCGCGGCCTGCAACGGCCGTGGCGCGGTGACCAAGAACCCGACCTTGGATGGTTCGAAGCTGGAGGTTCGCCCACTGCAAATTAACGCGACCGGTGACCCACAGACGCCTTACCGCTACCACGGTGAGATGGCGCGTCAGATGAACTCCCACGTCGTAACCGTTCACGGACCAGGCCACGGCCACGTCGCTGCCGGCAACGAGGTTGTTGATGACATTGTGGTGGAATACCTGCGCACCGGAAACGCAACTGTTTCCAACGCACCGGGCCTGCATTCCTAGTGTGAGGGTCGGTTTCATAGCCACGAAGTTCATAGGCTAGAATTACACCGTTGCTTGAATCAAGCAGCGGTGTAATTTGTCTCCGTAGCTCAGCGGATTAGAGCATCGGTTTCCGGTACCGAAGGTCGCAGGTTCGATCCCTGTCGGGGACACAAATTATTTTAAGCACCTAACTATTCAGCATTTCTCGTGCAGGTAGTTAGGTGTTTTCATTTGTGCAGGCTGGCTTGTCTGCAGATCAAAATATCCCAGCGCGTATGCAATGCGCTGGGATATTTTAAAAGCTTAAGGAACTAAATTAGACCTGAGCTGCTACGTCAATCATCCACATGCCG
>JAUNRU010000060.1:0-15017 GCA_030535535.1 Corynebacterium casei | reverse complement strand
AATGGTGAGGGAGTGGCCTCCACGGGATTGGATTGCGCGATGGAGACCAGCTTGGGCATCAGTTCCGGGAAGCGGGACGCCAAATCATGCAACGTGTCATCTTCCGTGGTGGGAAATAGTGAGCGCAGCTCATTGACCACGCGGAGATCGCGGTCTGCGGAAAAGTACGTGGTGTCTACGTTGAAGGCTTCAGATAACTGGATGAGCACCGTGACGGTTAGCGGGCGCTGGTCATTTTCCAACTGGTTGAGGTAGCTGGTGGAAAGGTTCAGCTGCTTCGCCATCTCAACTTGGGTCAGCCCGTAGGTCTTTCGCAGTGCGTGGATCCTTGCCCCCGCGAAATGCTTGCTCATCATTCACCTTCCTTTGAAACCTGGGATGAACTGCAAGTTATGCAGATTACGCAGATTTCACTAATTAATGCCACATTATTACACAAACTGCACCTGTGGCGCAGTGCATTGAGGGATCCTACTGTGATGGGTAACGCAATTGTTGGATGTGTCTAAGAAAAGGACTTGTTGAAAAGAACATGATTGAGCATTCAGTACGTACCCATAAGTCGGCGGAAGACTTTCCCCTTGAAGAGCACCTGGCGTACAAAATCGCGCAGGTCGCAGCTGACCCGGTTGAAGTTGGTCAAGAAACCAAAGACATGATTATCAACCGCATCATTGATAATGCCTCTGTCGCAGTGGCTTCTGTTATCCGCCGCCCGGTGACCTCCGCCCGCGTTATCGCGCAAGGCCACAAGGTTGAAGAAGGTGGCGCGACCGTCTTCGGCATTGACGGTAACTACTCTGCGGAATGGGCAGCACTTGCCAACGGCACGGCCGTGCGTGAGCTGGACTTCCATGACACCTTCCTGGCTGCAGAATACTCACACCCAGGCGATAACATCCCGCCGATTCTCGCCGTGGCGCAGCACAAGGGCCTTGATGGCAAGGCATTGTTGCGAGGCATTGCCACCGGCTATGAAATTCAGGTCAACCTGGTCAAAGGCATTTGCCTGCACGAGTGGAAGATTGACCACGTCGCGCACCTTGGCCCATCGGTCGCAGCAGGCCTGGGCACCATGCTGGAGCTGGATACAGACACCATTTACCAGGCGATTGGCCAGGCGCTGCACACCACCACCGCTACGCGCCAGTCCCGCAAGGGCTTGATTTCCTCGTGGAAGGCCTACGCCCCAGCCTTTGCCGGCAAGATGGCCATTGAAGCAGTAGACCGTGCCCTTCGCGGCGAGGGCGCACCGGCGCCAATCTGGGAAGGCGAAGACGGCTTCATCGCCTGGATGCTACATTCCCCAGAACGCACCTACACCGTGCCGCTGCCAGAAGCAGGTGAAGAAAAGCGCGCTATTTTGGATACCTACACCAAGGAACACTCCGCGGAATACCAGTCCCAGGCGCCAATTGACCTGGCACGCCGCATGAAGTCCACCCTGGAAGACAAGGGGCTGTCCACCGCGGATGTTGAATCCATCGTGCTGCACACCTCGCACCACACTCACTACGTCATCGGTACCGGCGCGAATGACCCACAGAAGATGGACCCGAATGCATCGCGCGAAACCCTGGACCACTCCATCATGTACATCTTCGCCGTAGCGTTAGAAGACGGCACCTGGCACCACGTGGATTCCTACGCACCGGAGCGCGCCAACCGCCCCGAGACCGTTGAACTGTGGCACAAGGTATCCACCGTGGAAGATGCAGAGTGGACCCGCCGCTACCACTCCCATGACCCGAATGAGAAGGCCTTTGGTGCCAAGGCAGTCATCACGTTCAAAGATGGCACCGTGCTTGAAGATGAAATGGCAGTGGCCGATGCCCACCCATTCGGTGCTCGACCCTTCGCGCGTGAGCAGTACATTGCCAAGTTCCGCACCCTGGCTGAAGGCCTGGTGTCCACGGAAGAACAAGACCGCTTCTTGGCAGCGGCAGAAAACGTAGAAAACCTTGATGACCTGCGTGAGCTCAACGTCCGTTTGACGGATGAAGCTTTGGCGCAGGCCCCACAAACCCCAGGAGGAATTTTCTAAATGGCTGGATTGTTTGGCTCCACCACAACCAATGCCCAAAAGCGTGCGGCGTTTCGGGCATCGCTAGAAAGCTCCGAGCTGACCAAGCTGCCTGGTGCTTTCAACCCGCTAACCGCACGGCTTATCCAAGACATCGGCGGCTTCGAAGGCGTCTACATCTCCGGTGCTGTGCTGGCCAATGACTTGGGCCTTCCAGACATCGGCTTGACCACGCTAACGGAAGTCGCACAGCGCGCCGGGCAGATCGCTCGGGTCACGGATTTGCCAGTGCTTGTCGATGCCGACACCGGCTTCGGTGAACCAATGTCCGCCGCGCGGACCATCGCCACGCTGGAAGATGCTGGCCTCGCTGGCTGCCACTTGGAAGACCAGGTGAACCCGAAGCGCTGTGGACACCTGGACGGCAAAGAAGTGGTGCCCACCGATTTGATGGTGCGCCGCATCGCCGCTGCCGTCAATGAACGCCGCGATGAGAACTTCATCATCTGTGCGCGCACGGATGCCGCGGGAATCCACGGCATTGATGAAGCCATCGAACGCGCCAAAGCCTATGCCGGCGCCGGTGCCGACATGATTTTCACTGAAGCCTTGTACACGGAAGAAGACTTTGAGAAATTCCGCGCCGCAGTTGATATCCCGCTGCTTGCGAATATGACTGAGTTTGGCAAAACCAAGCTGCTCTCGGCGCAGCAAATTCAAGACCTGGGCTACAACGCAGTCATCTGGCCGGTATCCACCTTCCGCGTAGCGATGGGCGCAACCGAGGAATTCCTCCGCGACATGCAGTCTGATGGCCTGCAATCCGAGGAATGGCTCGAGCGCATGCAGCACCGCTCCCGACTGTACGAGCTAGTGCGCTACGAGGAGTACAACGATTTTGACCAGTCTGTATTCACATACTCCCAAGACACCTACAAGCCTACTTTTTAAGGAGAACACCATGTCTGAAACCCCAGAAATCCGCAAGGGCCTCTACGGCGTTGTCGTTGATGAAACTTCTGTGTCCAAGGTTGTCCCAGAGACCAACTCTTTGACCTACCGCGGCTACCCAGTGCAAGAACTGGCACGCTACTGCAGCTTCGAGGAAGTGGCCTACCTGCTGTGGAATGGACGACTACCAAAGCAAGAATCCTTGATTCGTTTCTCTGCTCGTGAAAAGGCACTGCGCCACCTAGACCGTCACCTCATCGACTTGATCATGTCCATGCCACTGTCGTGCCACCCGATGGACGTGCTGCGCACCGCCGTTTCCTTCATCGGCGCGCAGGACCCAGATGCTTACACTCGTGACTCCGAGCATGTGCGCCACTCCGCGCTGGAGCTCATGGCGAAGCTGCCAACTATTGTGGCTCTTGATATTCGCCGCCGTCAGGGCAAGAGCTACATTGAGCCATCCCGTAAGAAGGGCTTTGCCGAGAACTTCCTGTGGATGGTCTTCGGTGATGAAGAAGGTTCACCAGCTAACTCCCGCTCCGATATTGAGGCTTTTGATAAGTCTTTGATTCTCTACGCTGAGCACTCCTTCAACGCATCAACCTTCACCGGCCGCGTTGTCACCTCCACCATGTCTGATACTTACTCTGCGGTTGTCGCTGCTATTGGCGCTTTGAAGGGCCCACTGCACGGTGGCGCGAATGAGGCCGTCATGCACAACATGTTGGAGATCGATGACCCATCCAAGGCGGAAGCTTGGGCGAAGGAGAAGCTCAACAACAAGGACTTGGTCATGGGCTTTGGTCACCGCGTGTACAAGAAGGGGGACTCCCGCGTTCCAACCATGGAAGCAGCGTTCAAGGAACTGGCTGAAGAACATGGTCAGACCAAGTGGGTAGAAATGTACGACATCTTGGCTAAGACCATGGAAGAAAACACCTCCATCAAGATCAAGCCAAACCTGGACTTCCCAGCTGGACCTGCCTACTACATCCTGGGTTTCCCAATTGAGTTTTTCACCCCAATCTTCGTCATGGCTCGCATTACCGGCTGGACCGCGCACATCGTGGAGCAAAATGAGAACAACTCTCTGATTCGCCCACTGTCCGCATACGTCGGCGAAGAACAGCGTTCTGTTCCTCCAAAGTCCTTCTAAAACGCGACATTCGAAGGCAATTGACACAACCGGGAAGGAGAGCAGCCCGCTAAGTAGGTAAAGAAACAATACCGATTTAGCGAAGGCTGCTAATCCAGCGTTCACTCCCGCTCAAAGTGGGGCAGAGTTGGCAAGAAATCGCCTCTAAAGAGCCAGAAGATTGTAAGACAATTTTAATAATCCGCTGCTTGAAGCCTCTGCGTTTCCTGGCGGCGGATTGCTTTCACACCGGTCACAGATGTGATCACATCTAGATTTTGTGCACTGAGAATCCAATTTTGTGAAAATGTGTTGCGAATTCACCAATAGACGTATAGTTATGGGCATCACCCTAAATGCGTCAGTGTTTAGGAGATGCTCTTATTCATCCCAGTCAACAAGATTGACACTCGTTGCCAACACCCCGGCGAGAAACTGGTGAAAAAGGATTATCCAGTTTTGCGAGTGTTGATTTCTTGTTGTCTCCATGAAAGGACACGCAATCGTGGTCGATTCCGCGCTTCCATCGTTCAAGAAGATTCTGGTCGCTAACCGCGGCGAGATTGCAGTTCGTGCATTCCGCGCCGCTTATGAGACCGGAGCTAAGACTGTTGCAATTTATCCTCGTGAGGACCGCAACTCCTTCCACCGCGCTTTTGCGGACGAAGCAGTTCGCATTGGTGTTGAGGGCCAGCCTGTCAAGGCTTACCTCAATATTGATGAAGTCATTCGCGCTGCAAAGAAGTCTGGTGCGGACGCTGTCTACCCCGGCTACGGTTTTCTCTCCGAGCGCGCCGAGCTAGCGCGTGCGTGTGAAGCTGAGGGCATCAAATTCATCGGCCCATCACCATCCACGCTGGATCTGACCGGTGACAAGGCAGCAGCAGTGGAAGCTGCAACTGCCGCTGGTCTGCCAACGTTGCATGACTCCAAGGCGTCCACTGATGTAGACGAGCTTTTTGAGGCATCCAAGGACTTCGAGTACCCAATGTTCGCCAAGGCTTTGGCCGGCGGCGGTGGACGCGGCATGCGTTTCATTGAAAATGATAAAGAATTCAAGGAGCGCGTCGCTGAAGCTTCCCGTGAAGCAGAGGCTGCTTTCGGTGACGGCCGCGTCTACTTGGAGACCGCTGTTATCAAGCCGCAGCACATTGAGGTGCAGATCCTCGCGGATGGCAAGGGCAATGTCATGCACCTGTTTGAGCGTGACTGCTCCGTGCAGCGCCGTCACCAGAAGGTAGTGGAGATTGCTCCAGCGCCTTACCTGGATCCAGAATTGCGTGACCGCATCTGCCAGGATGCCGTGAACTTCTGTAAGCACATCAACTACGAAGGTGCTGGCACCGTTGAGTTCTTGGTTGATGAACGCGGCAACCACGTGTTCATTGAAATGAACCCACGCGTGCAGGTGGAGCACACCGTGACAGAGGAAGTCACGGGCATTGACATTGTGAAGTCACAGATGCAGATCGCTGCGGGCGCGACCCTAGAAGACTTGGGCCTGAGCCAGGAAGAGGTTCGTCTCAACGGCTTCGCACTGCAGTGCCGTATCACCACCGAAGATCCAAACAACGGTTTCCGCCCAGATACCGGCACCCTGACTGCGTACCGTTCGCCGGGTGGCGCAGGAGTTCGTCTGGACGGCGCTACCTCCGTCGGCGCGGAAATCTCTCCTAACTTTGACTCCCTGCTGGTGAAGATGACCTGCCGTGGCAAGGACTTCCCACAGGCTGTGCAGCGTTCTCGCCGTGCATTGAAGGAATTCAACATCGCTGGTGTTGCTACCAACATTGGTTTCCTACGTGCACTGCTGCGTGAGCCAGATTTTGTGACTAAGCGCATTGACACCGGCTTCATCAACAACCACCCAGATTTGCTCAAGGCTCCTCCTGCATCCAATGAGCAGGACCGAATCCTGGAGTACCTGGCGGATGTCACGGTGAACCAGCCAAATGGCAAGCGCCCAACGGACCTGCGTCCATTCGATAAGCTGCCAAAGATTGACCGCCAGAATGTGAATCTGCCACGCGGTTCCCGCGACGATTTGCTGGAGCTGGGACCACAGGGCTTCGCGGAGAAGCTACGTAACCAGTCTGCTCTGGCAGTTACTGACACCACCTTCCGTGACGCACACCAGTCTTTGCTTGCAACCCGCGTGCGCGGTACCGCTTTGGTTACCGCAGCTGAGCACGTAGCGCGCCTGACCCCAGAGCTGTACTCCGTCGAGGCATGGGGCGGTGCAACCTATGACGTAGCTATGCGCTTCCTCTTTGAGGACCCTTGGCAGCGTCTGGACTTGCTACGTGAGGCAATGCCGAACGTGAACATTCAGATGTTGCTGCGTGGCCGCAACACCGTGGGTTACACCCCATACCCAGACAGCGTGTGCCGCGCATTCGTGCAGGAAGCGGCAAAGTCCGGCGTGGATGTATTCCGTATCTTCGATGCGCTCAATGACGTCTCCCAGATGCGTCCTGCAATTGAGGCAGTACTGGAAACCAACACCACCGTGGCTGAGGTTGCCATGGCATACTCCGGCAACTTGAGCGATCCGAATGAGAAGCTCTACACGCTGGATTACTACCTCAACCTGGCGGAAGAGATTGTGAAGACCGGTGCCCACGTGCTGGCGATTAAGGACATGGCTGGTTTGCTGCGTCCAGAGTCTGCCGCAACGTTGGTCACTGAGCTGCGCAAGAACTTTGATCTGCCAATTCACGTGCACACCCATGACACTGCGGGTGGCCAGTTGGCTACCTACTACGCGGCAGCCATGGCTGGTGCAGATGCTGTCGATGGCGCTTCGGCGCCACTGGCGGGCACCACCTCCCAGCCATCCTTGTCCGCCATCGTCGGTGCTTTCGCGAATACTTCCCGCGATACGAAGATTGACCTGGAAGCAATTTCCAACATGGAGCCTTACTGGGAAGCAGTGCGCCAGCTGTACGCGCCATTTGAAAACGGTATTCCTGGCCCAACGGGCCGTGTGTACAAACACGAGATTCCTGGTGGTCAGCTTTCCAACCTGCGTGCGCAGGCATCCGCATTGGGCTTGGCAGACCGCTTCGAGGTCATCGAAGACAACTACGCTGCCGTTAATGAGATGCTGGGCCGCCCAACCAAGGTGACTCCATCCTCCAAGGTGGTTGGTGACTTGGCACTGCACCTGGTCGGTGCAGGTGTTGACCCGGCGGACTTTGAAGAGAACCCAACTAGGTACGACATCCCGGATTCGGTTATTGCCTTCCTCCGCGGTGAACTTGGTACTCCTCCTGGTGGCTGGCCACCGCTGCGTGACAAGATCTTGTCGGGCCGCACTGGTGAGCTCAAGCTCAGCGAGGTCCCAGCAGAAGAAGCAGCGCACCTTGAATCCGAGGATTCTTCGGAGCGTCGTCCATCTCTGAACCGCCTGCTGTTCCCGAAGCAGTGGGATGAGTTCAATGAGTTCCGTCGCCACTACGGCAACACCGAAGCGTTGAATGATGCGGACTTCTTCTACGGCCTCAGTGAGGGCGAAGAGCGCATTATCCACCTCTTCCCAGAAGGCTCCAACGACCGTGCTGATTTGAAGCAGATGGTTGTGCGTCTTGATGCCGTCGGTGAGCCAGATGAGAAGGGCATGCGCTCTGTCATCTTGAACGTCAACGGTCAGATTCGTCCACTCAAGGTCCGTGACCAGTCCGTTGAGTCCGTGACCTCCACCGTGGAAAAGGCTGACCCGAAGCAGGAAGGCCACGTGGCTGCTCCATTCTCCGGCGTTGTGAACCCAACTGTTCAAGCCGGTGATGAGGTCAAGGCAGGCGACCAGGTTGCTGTTATTGAAGCAATGAAGATGGAAGCATCCATCTCTGCAACCAAGGACGGCAAGATTGAGCGCGTTGCCATTGCACAGGCAACCAAGGTTGAAGGCGGCGACCTCATTGCAGTCATCAGCTAAGCCGTAGGCGGCGGGGGAGAGCTAAGAATTAGTGCTCCCTACGGCCTGTACAACAATGCCCTCTACATCCCACAAGATGGGAAGTAGAGGGCATTGTGCGTTTTATGCAGTGTCTAGAAGTATTTGATCATCGCGCCTGGTGCAGCATTCGGGATATCAATATCGCTAAAGCCTGCTGCCTCATAAAGCTTGCGTGCACGTGGGTTTTCAGAATCTACCCACAAAGCAACAGCGGGTGCATCTTGCTGGCGGGCAAGCTCCACAACATTATCCAGCAGAATCTTGCCCAGGCCCTGTCCCGCGTAGCGGCGTTCAACGGCAATGCACAGCTCGGGGATTGATTCAGGATCAAACTCGGTGGCCCACAAGCTTTCATCATGTGGGTCAGCATCTGGTGATCGTGGGCCCATGTAAGCCGCGCCCTTTTCATCGCCAGTGAAGTAGCGCAACCAGGCGCCACCAGCAGGGACCTCAAAGTTGGAGAAGGCCAGAACGCCGCCATCTACCAGGGGAGACCAATCGCCCACGTAGCGCTGAACATCCGGAATATGTGATTCCGGGAGAGCTTCAGATTCATCCCCGAATACTGATGTGAGGTAGAGGAGACGCAGTAGGTAAGTGCGGTCTTCTTCTTGGGCAATGCGGACACGAAGTTGTGTGTCATTAACGTTGCTGAGATCCATGCCCCCGAGCATAATCAGGCCGCTGCTGTAATGACACCCAAAAATCAAAAACAAGATTTACATCAGCAAGTCGCTGTTTCATGTGCTGAGATTCCACTAAACGTGAATATAAATAAATGAAAATCAGTAGTTTCTTGAATTGATCATCTGTTTCGCGGTGGGGGAACAATTGCGCATGTCTGGCATGCGGAAATGTGGCTTTTGGGACATCTATCCGCCTTGAAGGCTCTTGACAATCGATTGCCCGGTAGAAACTTTTATCCGATCTACCTGTGGTTATGTAAAGTTTGTATTTTTTACGTTTCCGCTTAAATTATTCAAAATGGGGGTAATTCCACCCCTTAAGTATTTCCATTTTCATGAAAACGGCTTGAAAACCCGGGCGGGAGCTTTACGATGAAGTGGCTGAAATGTGACCCGCTTCTCTATCTATCCCTTGGAAGAGATGGAACACATTTGAGGCTTGTTTTATTGACTTCAATCGGAATGGATGAGGATGTTCAAATACATCATCAAAAAGACCGCGAGTTGGATCTTGGTGGTATTCCTGGCCACCAACATCGCATACTTGCTTGCGGCTTCGTTCCTCGACCCGAAATCTAATTACGCGGCTCGACGACCCCCACTATCTGCTGATCAAATTGACCGAATTCTAACGCCGCTTAATTTAAGTGAAAATACTCCGCTGCTGGAGCGCTGGTGGAACTGGCTTTCAGGCATTCTCTTCCGCTGGGATTGGGGCAAGTCCCCAATTGGTGAAGAAGTAATTGACCAGATTGGCCATCGTGCCCTGGTCTCCGCGCAGCTGCTACTACTGGCCACCATCTTGTCCGTCATCATCGGCGTCGGACTTGGTGTTTACACCGCATCACGCCAATACAAGATGTCCGACCGCTTCTGGCAGTCTGCCTCCATCGTGACCATGAACGTTCACGTTGCGGTTGCATCGCTGTTGGTTGTTGCTGGTGGTCTCTGGATTAATGACATCGCTGGACGTCGCATTGTCTACGTCACCGGTGCATCAAGCCAAAACGTTCAGGGATTTCTCCCTTCGCTCATTGATACCGCACAGCATTTGATTTTGCCGACCATCTCCTTGGTCATCATTTCTTACGCTGGCTACCACATGATGCAGCGCACTCTGCTGCTGGACAACCTCAATGCTGACTACGTTCGTACCGCACGTGCAAAGGGACTTACCCGCGGAAAAGCAATCCGTAAGCACGCATTACGTACCTCCATCATTCCGGTGGCAACTTCGGTTGCATTCTCCGTTCCGGGTATTTTTACCGGCGCAATTATGACGGAGCAGATCTTCGCCTGGAACGGAATGGGCCAGTACTTTATTGAAACCATCAGCCGTAATGACGTGCATGGCACAACTGCAGTGGCAGCATTCGGCGCAGTCATGGTGGCAATCTCAGCAGTACTTGCTGACATTGTTGTCGTGGCGCTGGATCCGAGAGTTCGGGTGAGCTAAATGGATGACAAGAAGAAAGCAACACAGTCGCGCTTTAGCGCACGCAAACCAGAGCGTGGCCAACGCCGTAACGATCTAGGCATTGACGCGGCATCCGAAAACCTTGCGCTCGGTCCACGCACCGGTACGGCAGACTTCAGCCCAACCACGGAGCCAGGAGTTCCAAAAGCACTGGGCCTTCCCACTGATGAGACTGAAGAGCTGGCATCATCTAGTTCAAGCTCGAGCTTCAAAGGTACTTCCAAGTTAAAGCTCTATACCCGCCGCTTCCTGCGCAACCGCATGGCAGTGGTTGGCTTGCTCATCTTTATTCTCCTGGTATTTTTCGCGCTTTTCGGTGGAGTCATTGCCAAGTGGTCATTTGATGACCCGGACTTCTTGAACTTGGCCACCGGTCCAAGCTCTGAACACTGGTTTGGTACTGATGATGCCGGCAATGACCTGTACGCACAGACTGTGCACGGTCTTGGCCGAACCCTCATCATTGCGGTGTCGGTTACCGTTGCCACCACAATCCTGTCAGCGCTCATCGGCGCCGGCGCAGCCATCTACGGTGGCGCAGTGGAAAAGGTTATTTTGACCGTCATCCACTTCCTGCTGGCTATCCCAACCTTCCTGCTTATCGCACTGTTGGTTGCTGATACCGGCGGTGACTGGAAGATGCTGACATTTGTCCTCATCTTGTTTGGCTGGATGTATGCGGCTCGTGTCATTTGGTCACTCGCACTGAGCATTCGTGAAAATGACTACGTGCGTGCAGCGTCCTACATGGGTGTATCCAAACCAAAGATTGTGGTTCGACACATCGTTCCAAACATTGGCTCGCTGCTGATTATCCAGTTTGCGCTGGGATTGGTATCCACGGTCATGTCAGAGACCGCCCTGTCCTTCCTGGGATTGGGCGTGAAAATGCCAGACGTATCACTAGGTACCTTGCTGGCCGGTGGCGCGAGTGCACTGGAGTCTTCTCCATGGCGCTTCTACTTCCCGGCAGCTGTGCTGACCATGCTGACCGTGTCCATGGCATACATTGCTGACGGTCTGCGCGATGCCCTTGACCCGAACTCGAATTCAGGAGGCAAAGCATGAGTTCTCCAATTTCTCAGACTCCATTGCTCTCAGTTCGCAACCTTGAAGTTGCATTTCCTTCAGAGGCAGGACGTGTCCATGCGGTGCGAGGCGTTGACTTTGACCTCATGCCAGGGCGCACGCTTGGCATCGTTGGTGAGTCCGGTTCAGGTAAATCAGTTACCTCCATGGCGATCATGGGACTCTTGCCCGAATATGCACGCATTACTGGTTCCGTGAAGCTTATGGGCCAAGAACTCATTGGTAAGACGGATAAGGAAATGTCGAAGATTCGCGGCAAAGAAATGTCGATGATCTTCCAGGATCCACTTTCGGCTCTGACCCCAGTATTTTCCATTGGTGACCAGTTGGTTGAAGCCATTCAGGCGCATGCCAATATCTCTAAGTCCAAGGCGGAGAAGAAGGCGATTGAACTGCTGGATCTGGTGGGTATTCCAGAACCACACAAGCGCATCAAGAGCTTCCCACACGAGTTCTCTGGTGGTATGCGTCAGCGTGTGGTTATTGCCATCGCGATTGCGAATGACCCGCAGGTCATCATCGCCGATGAGCCAACCACCGCGTTGGACGTGACCATTCAGGCTCAGATTCTTGATGTTCTCAAGGTTGCGCAGCGGGAGACCGGTGCAGCAACCATCATGATTACCCACGACATGGGCGTGGTTGCAGGCACGGCTGACGATGTCATGGTGATGTATGCAGGCCGCCCAGTGGAATACGGAGATGTGTTCTCCACATTCCAGGAGCCCAAGATGCCATATACCGTTGGTCTGCTTGGTTCCACGCCCCGTGTGGACCAGGCGGAGGAATCACCTTTGATTCCTATTAAGGGCACACCACCGAAGCTCTTGGAGCCGAAGGCGGAATGTCCGTTCGCGGCACGTTGCCCGGTCGCCATTGCAGAATGCTTGACACTGGAACCACCTTTGATTCCTATCAGTGAGGATGTATCCCGCCGCGTTGCGTGTATCCGTTCCGAAGAAATCTCTCAGGGACGAATCAACGGCGAACCGATGTATCCGATTCCAGATTTCGCACCGGATAAGTTTGAGGGCATTCCCTTTGACCAGCGTGGGGTCACTTTGGAGGTCAAGAGCCTCAACAAGGAATTCCCGTTGATGAAGGGCTCAGTGCTCAAGCGTCGCGTGGGCACTGTCCATGCGGTAAAGAACGTGAGCTTCGATGTCCATGAAGGCGAGTGCTTCGCCATCGTGGGTGAGTCCGGCTCCGGCAAGACCACAACCTTGCTGGAAATCATGGAGCTGAATCCACCATCAGGTTCTAGCATCGTGCTCAACGGTGTAGATGCATCGAAGCTCAACAGCAGCAAGCGACGTCAGCTGCGAAGCGATATTCAGATGGTGTTCCAGGATCCCATGAGTTCCTTGAACCCGCGCATGACCATTCGCGAAATCATTGCGGAGCCGCTGCATTCGCTGGGCTACGACGGCAATATTGATGAACGCGTGGCCGAGCTTATGACGACAGTTGGTCTGGAATCTCACCAGATTGACCGTTTCCCGGGACACTTCTCTGGCGGTCAGCGCCAGCGCATTGGCCTGGCTCGCGCGCTTGCCACCAATCCTTCGCTGATTGTGTTGGACGAGCCGGTGTCCGCACTGGATGTGTCCATCCAGGCTGGCGTAATCAACCTGCTCCATGACCTCAAGCGCCGCCTGGGAATCTCCTTTGTCTTCGTCGCACACGACCTCTCTGTGGTCCGTCACCTTTCAGACAAGGTAGCCGTGATGTACAAAGGCGATTTCGTCGAGGTTGGAGATATCAATGATGTCTTTGACAACCCGCAGCACCCATATACCAAGTCCCTGCTTTCAGCCATTCCGGTCCCAGACCCGACGGTTGAGCGTGACCGAAAACGGATTGCGTATCAACCGGCTGAAAGCACTACCTAAAACTGCACGTAAGTGCGATCAGAACAATTGAATATTCCGATTTCCCTTGTTGTGCCACGGCACGCTCCTTTGAAAAGAAAAGGTGTTCTCATGAAAATCTCATTCCGTAAGTCCGCAATCGCGGCAGTCACCGCATCCGCGCTGATCCTCTCCGGCTGTGCTGATGGCGACTCCGGCTCCTCAGGTTCCGACTCCAGCGCTGATGGCGCATCCGCACCAGGCGAAGAGCTCGAGGTCTCCCTCGACGGTGCCTACAACGAACAAGACCGTGAATCCCTGGCCAAGGGCGGTGAGCTGACCCTGGCAATCTCAGAGATTTCTGAGCAGCAGAACCCATTCCAGGCAGACGGTACCTTGTACACCAACCACGTGTGGCAGTACTACAACCCACAGATAACCTTGTTCAACGGCAAGGGTGAGTTTGAGCCAAACAATGACTACCTCACTGAAGTCACTGATGAAGTAGTTGATGGCAAGACCGTGGTCACCTACACCATCCGTGATGAGGCTCAGTACAACGATGGAACGCCAATTGACTGGAAGTCATTTGAGCACACCTGGAAGTTCAACAACGGTGAGAATAAAGAACTCAATGTCTCTTCCACCGATGGCTACGAACTCATTGAGTCCGTTGAACAGGGCGAGAATGAAAAGCAGGCAGTGGTCACCTTCAAGCAGGAATATGCATGGTGGCAGGGTCTGTTCGGCTTCTTGCTGCCAACCCAGGTTGATTCGGCCGAGGTGTACAACGAGGGATACATCAACGAGCTGCACCCAGAGTGGGGTGCGGGTCCATACAAGGTGGACAACGTTGACTTCAACACCGGTACTGTTTCCTTCGTTCCGAATGAGAACTGGTGGGGCGATGAACCACTGCTGGACCGCGTGACCTTCCGTCAGATGGAATCACAGGCTTCCATCAACGCCTTCAAGGCAGGCGAAGTTGATGCAACCGGTGTTGCTTCCAAGGATCGCCTGGCATCCGTTGAAGACATGGATGGCATTGAAATCCGCACTGCGATGCGTCCATCCAACATCTTGATCACCTTGAACAGTGAATCCCCACACCTGGGCGACATCAAGGTCCGTGAAGCCATCATGACTGGTATTGACCGTGCACAGCTGGCTACCATCCGCTTCAACGGAATTGGCTACGAAGAGGAACTTCCAGGCTCCTTCACCTTGTACCAGACCCAGGAGGGCTACGAGGACATCTTCGGTGAGCTGGTGCAGTTCGATGTTGAAAAGGCGAAGTCCTTGCTTGATGAGGCAGGATGGACCGAAGGTAGCAACGGCGTTCGTGAAAAGGACGGCGAGACCCTGACCTTGAACTACGTGCTGCTGGGGGATGACCCTAACTCCCGTGCGAGTGCCAGCGCAACCCAAAAGATGATGCGGGACATCGGCGTTGACCTGCAGATCCAGGAACGTCCTTCCTCGGACTTCTCCAAGGTCATCACTGAGCGCTCCTTCGACGTCTTCCCAATGGGCTTCTCTTCGACCGACCCATTCGGTGTGGCTTACTTCGGTCAGATGTACATGTCTGACTCTGAGCTGAACCGTTCCGGCACCGGTACTGAAGAGCTCGACGCCAAGATCTTGGAGCTGCAGCAGATCGGTGATGGCGACGAGCAGATCGCACGCGCCAATGAGCTGGAAAAGGAAGCCTTGGGCACCTACGGCATCATGCCATTTGCTAACGGCCCAGACATGGTTGCCGTTGCTGACCCGAAGCTTGCAAACTACGGCGCGTACTCCTTCGCAACCGTTGGCGTTGAAGACATCGGATACATGGAGTAATCC
>JAUNRU010000114.1:1514-2767 GCA_030535535.1 Corynebacterium casei | reverse complement strand
GCAAGTTTGTTGGCGTCAACGCCTTCAACTTAGACCAGGCGCAGGCCTACATGGATGCCGGCGTGGACTTCACGCTCATCGCAGCCGATGTCTCCCTGCTAGCAAACCACTCCCGCGCTCTGGCCGAGAAGTTCTGCTCCGAGTAAAAGTGGCTTAACTTTTTACGGAGGTTGTAGGGAATCTACAACCTCCCTGACCAGGCGGCAGTGATAATCCGCGTGATGGACTCTTCGGAAACCTCACGCGGATTTCCATATGAGCTACTCAGGACATCCCGGGCAATACGCGGGATGTCCTCCTGTTTCATGCCCAGTTCCTGCAAGGAAGTCGGTGCGCCGAGTTCGCGTGCGAGCTCCCAAAGGTACTGTGCTGGATCAGTAATAGCAGTGCCCTGTGCGGAGCCGAGAGCGCGGGACAGTGCGGTGATGGTCTCGGGTACTGCGGGCTGGTTGAAGGCCAGGACGTGCGGCAACATCACGGTGTGGGTTTCAGCGTGGGGAAGGTTCAGGGTGCCGCCGAGTACATGGCAGATTTTGTGGTGCAGTGACATGGTGGTGGAACCCAAGCAGGCGCCGCACAGCCATGCGCCGTAGAGGGCGTCACAGCGCGCGTCGAGGCCCTCAGGATTAGTACGAATACCGGGCAGCGCAGTCGTGAGCGCACGCACGCCTTCTTCAGCCATCAACGAAATGATCGGTGAGCTATCTGGCGCATACAGCGACTCCACGGCATGTGCTAGAGCATTAAACCCACTGGTGATGGACGTATCCACGGGTAATCCTGTGGTCAGCTCCGGATCATAAATAACACTCTTCGGCAGCACGGATTCATGGCGCCCGGTGGTCTTGTGGCCATCGGCAGTCATGCCCCACACCGTGGTCATCTCTGAACCTGCATAGGTAGTGGGAATCGCGATGGTGGTAAGCCCCGTTTCTAGTGCCACCGCTTTGCCCAGCCCAATGGCGGAGCCGCCGCCGATGCTCACGCAACCATCAGCACCGAGTGCCTGAACCTCCGCGATGGTCTCAGTGGCAATGTCGCGCGGTACATGCATGACCGCCTTGGCGATAACACCAACGCACAGCGAGCCAAGGGCACGTGCAACCAACTGCCCTAACTCCGCACGCCCCGGCGTGCACAACACCGCAACGTGCTGTAGACCGAGCTGCTCGACCTCTTCGGCGATGACATCAAAAGCCCGCACACCAAAGCGCACGCGCATGGGATGCGCCTGGTAGACAAACTCCCGCATG
>JAUNRU010000114.1:0-1414 GCA_030535535.1 Corynebacterium casei | reverse complement strand
GTCACCAGCATGTTCAACGCCGACTGCAACAAGGCCACCGCGTGCGGGCCCTCAAGCACCTCAATGTTTTCCGCCAACTGCTCAAACAACGGAACCATCACCCGGCCCAAACCATCGGTGCGTGACACCGTGCGCGCGGTGATGGTCTCCAACTGAAACGGCGTTAAGTGCAGGTAGCTTTGCGGAAAGAGCACGACCAGCGAATGCTGCTCCTGCGAATACTCCAGCTCATAAGGGCGCTGTGTTACATACAAGGCCAGGTCCCCCGGATTCAGTTGGCACTCGCGGCCGTCTTGGCGCATCACAGATGAGCCCTGGAGTTGCAGGCTCAGCTTGCAGTACGGGATGTCCCCCGCTGGAATGTCTTCAGCGCGCCGGGCAACAGAATGCGGACCAGTGCGCATATCAAACAAGGACACATCCCCTGCCGTCGCAGTCTTTAGCTCTACCTGGAAAGACTCTGGGTCTGCCGCCGAAATATCGAGCTTCCCGAAAGCCGAGTTCGACGCAGTTTTCCACTCGTTGAGGTTCAAGTGAGAGGCAGGTAATTGCGGCATGTTTCAACTATATCGCCAGAAAGCTGGGCGAGGTTCACATTAAGAAACAACTAGCGTGCGCGCAAACACAACAATAGATGAAAGTGATATATATCCTAGGGATAAGCGTATTCTTCACGGTTACCTACACATAAGGAGCACTTCGTGTCCCAGTTCGATACCTATGATTCCCTACTCGCTTCCATCGTCGCTGAATCCGGCGATGAAGTGAAAAACCCAGCCACCGGCGAAGTTGTGGGCGTTGCCCCGGCCGGCACCCCAGAAGATATGGAAGCAGCGATCACCCGCGCACGCGATGCGCAGAAGGAATGGGCAAAGCTCGGCGAGGCAAAGCGCAATGAACTGCTGCTCGCTGCCGCCGATGCCATCGAAGCCGCGGCTGAACCACTCGCAGAGCTGCTCTCCCGCGAGCAGGGCAAGCCACTCAACGGTCCAAACGCCCGCTTTGAGGTTGGTGCGTGTTCCGCTTGGCTGCGCGCCACCGCATCCTTCGAGTCCCCTGACCACACTGTTGTGGAAGATGGTGAGACCACCGCGAAGGTGTTCTACCGCCCACTTGGCGTCGTTGGCGCGATTGGCCCATGGAACTGGCCAATGATGATCTCCGTATGGCAGCTGGCCCCAGCACTGCGCATGGGCAACACCGTCGTAATGAAGCCATCTGAGTACACCCCACTGTCCGTACTGGCACTGGTGAAGGTCATTAACAGTGTTCTTCCAGAAGGTGTTCTCAACATCGTCACCGGTGATGGCAAGGTCGGCGCGGCTCTGTCTACCAGCGAGAACATCGACAAGCTCATGTTCACCGGCTCCACTGAGACCGGCCGCAAGATTGTGGAATCCACCGCCGCTTCCCT
>JAUNRU010000113.1:1728-2926 GCA_030535535.1 Corynebacterium casei | reverse complement strand
ACCTGGACGCGGTCAACATTGAGCTCAGCGCGGAAGAGATTGAATCCATCACCGCGCTGGGCCGTCCTGATGGCCGCATCAAGGACCAGAACCCGGCGTACTACGAAGAGTTCTAGCTCCGCCAGGACTTCTAGTCCTTCTAGTTGCCCTTCATTGAGCCAGTCTCATCGAAGTTGGTGTGGAAGCTCAGCGCCGTGCCAAGGTCATGCGGAGTGTGCTGAAACTTATTCTTCTTCGCGCGCTCGAAGTACTCCTCCAGCAATGGGCGGTACTCGGGGTGCGCTACAGCAATCATCTTCGGCACGCGCTCACGCGGTGCGAGCCCACGCAGGTCGGCATAGCCATATTCGGTAATGATGACCATTGCATCATGCTCCGTGTGGTCAATATGGGAGGCGAATGGAACTACTGCTGAGATTGCATCACCCTTGGCAATTGACGGGGAGATAAACGTCGATGCAAACGCATTGCGGGTAAAATCGCCGGAGCCGCCGATACCGTTCATGATGCGAGTACCGGCAACGTGCGTGGAGTTCACGTTGCCATAGATGTCTGCTTCAATCATGCCGTTAGATGAAATCAGCCCCATGCGGCGAATAACCTCAGGATTATTTGAGATCTGCAGCGGACGCAACACCAAGTGGTTGCGGTACTTCGATGCCTCACGGTTCATCTTTTCTGCATACTCAGGCGAGAGTGCAAAGGAGGTTGCGGAGGCAACGGTCATCTTGCCGGCATCAATCAAGTCCAACATGCCGTCTTGGACTACTTCGGTATAGGCCTGGATGTTTTCAAACTTTGAGTCCAACAGACCCGCCATCACTGCATTTGGCACGTTGCCCACGCCGGACTGCATGATGTAGCCGTCATAAGTTAGACGCCCCGCCTGAACTTCACCTTCGAGAAAGTCTAGGAAGTGCCCGGCGATCTGCTTCGATGTTTCATCGAAAGGCTTGAATGGGCTGTTGCGGTCTGGCGCATCAGTTTCAACTACCGCTACAACTTTGTCCGTATCAATCTGGATGAAAGTCTCACCAATGCGGTCGCCCACGTTGTTGATGGGAATCGGGGTGCGGTTGGGCAGGTGCGGCACGCGGTAAACATCCGCCATGCCCTCCAGGTCCAATGACTGCCAGGAGTTGACTTCAATGATGAGCTTCTTCGCGGCAGCGATGCATTCTAGGTTGTTTCCCACACC
>JAUNRU010000113.1:0-1628 GCA_030535535.1 Corynebacterium casei | reverse complement strand
CCCTTCTCATGGGCTTGCTTGGCGCGGTTCGCAATCGCCGTTGGCAGGGCCTTGGGATAAGCCGCGCCAGTAAAGCCAGACATTCCGACGGTGTCGCCGTGGTTGACAAATTCAGCTGCTTCATCAGCGGTCATGACCTTGGAGGCCAGGTGCTTGATTGCAATTCTTAAAGACATGTTTTCTTCCTATATCGATTGATAGATGGTCTTATTCAGGCCACTTGTTACCGCGAATGACTTCAACGAAGTCGCCGCGTTCAAAACCAGGAACGAAGTGCTCAAGGACGTCAGCCTTGACGTTGCCAAAGGTGGTCTCGGGGCGGTCTTTGATGCCGTCAGTAAAGGCAGCAAGAATCTGATTCTTGAAGTCTGGGCGTGGGTGCGCGGCAACAATCTCTGCGCGCTGCTCTTCGGTAATGGTGTCGTAGCCCAAGCCAAGCACGTCATGTTCAACGCCGCGGGTCACCAAAGCGACCTCAGCTGCCATGTGTAGTGGAATCTCTGGGGTGGTATGCAATGCAATGGCATTCCAAACCTTCTCCGCGGCATCGTCGGTAACGCCATGAGAAAGCAGGAAGCGACGTGCCTCATCAGCGCCGTCGATTTCGAAACGCTGGTCGGTGCGACGGTATTTTTCCGTCAGGCCGAGGTCGTGGAACATTGCGCCCACATAGAGCAGCTCAGGGTCGTAGGAAATGCCGTCTTGTTCGCCGCGCAACGCGCCGAAGACAAAGACGCGACGGGAGTGGTCAAAGATGAGCTGGGATGCGAATTCACGGACTAGTTCAGTTGCTTCTTGCGCAAGCTTGGAATCCGGGATGCTAATTCCGGAGATTGTCTCTGCCATAACGTGCTCCTTCTTGGTGGGGTTACGTTGTGGACCGATAGTGATGTCCACAATCTCCTTCCACCGTTGCAGACTGGACTACACTCAAACCATGTCTAACAGGCCACATAAACCACAATTTAGGACATCCAGTGGCTATGGGAAAAGGTTGAGCACGCCATGAAGAAGGTCGGATTCCTGACATTTCCTGGGTTCACATTGATGGATGTCTCCGGACCGGCAGAGGTTTTGAGCCGGGCGCCAGGCTATGAGATTGTGCGCTTCTCCCCTGCCGGCGGCACGGTGGAATCCACCAGCGGCATTGCGGTTGCCAATACGCTTAAACCGACGGCCGAAGCCGCAGCGGATTTAGAAATCCTCATCATCGCGGGTTCTGATTTATTGCCTGAGCAGCCCTGGCCAGAGGGCCTGTTGGATGCAGCAGACCTGTTGATTTCGCATATGGAAGGCACGCGCCGTGTGGCTAGTGTCTGCACCGGCGCGTTTATCCTCGCGGAGCTCGGACTGTTGGATGGACGGCGGGCTACCACCCACTGGAAGAACACTCAGGAGTTGGCACGGCGCTACCCCACCATCAAAGTGGACCCGGACACTTTGCATGTTCACGATGGCCGCTTTATCTCCTCGGCTGGTATTACCGCCGGCATTGATTTGGCACTGTCGATTGTGGAGGAAGACCACGGTGCTACCACCGCCCGCTCCATTGCCCAAGACATGGTGGTCTTCATGCACCGCCCCGGCGGGCAGTCACAGTTTGTTGGACATGACATTCCATTGGCGGT
>JAUNRU010000059.1:11483-16596 GCA_030535535.1 Corynebacterium casei | reverse complement strand
CGGACCCTGCGTACCACGGCCTGAAATACGCGGATCTTGGCGCACCAGCATTCGCGCTCAAGGCACGTGCAGGCATCCTGCGCGATACCGGCGCTGCACTTTCTCCATTCAATGCCTGGATCACGCTGTCCGGTTTGGAGACGCTGCAACTGCGTATCGACAGGCACGGCGAAAACGCTCAAAAGGTAGCTGAGTACCTCGAAGCACACGACAAGGTCACCAAAGTCAACTACGCCGGCCTGGAATCCAGCCCATACAAGGACGTCAAAGAACGCCTCGGTTACACCTCCACCGGTTCCGTTCTCTCCTTCGAGATTGACGGCGGCAAGGATGAAGCGTGGGCATTCATTGACGCGCTGAAACTGCACTCTAACCTGGCCAACATCGGTGACACCCGCTCCCTGGTGGTGCACCCAGCAACCACCACGCACTCCCAGTCCGATGAAGAGGGCCTGCGTGTAGCTGGTATCACCCAGTCCACTGTTCGTTTGTCTGTCGGCATTGAAAACATTGACGACATCATCGCCGACCTTGAGCTAGGATTCGCCGCACTCTAATGGTTTCAACGCACGTTTCACTGGCCACCGAAGGTGTCCTTGCCACCGTTCCCATCGGGGCTTTTACGACTGAAGCCGGGGCTGAAATCCCCCACGTTGATATCGCATATCAGCGCTGGGGTGAATTCCGCGGCTCCAATGTGTTGCTCATTGAGCATGCACTCACGGGCGACTCTGACGCCGCCACGTGGTGGGGTGACCTGGTGGGACCGGGTAAGGCACTGGACACTGATAAGTGGTGCGTTATTGCCACCAACGTGCTGGGCGGCTGTTCCGGTTCCACCGGACCAAGTTCGGATTTTAATGGCAAGCCTTATGGTTCGCGCTTTCCAGCGGTATCTATCCGCGACCAAGTTGAGGCTGAGAAGCGCTTTCTTGATGAGCTGCGCATCTCTGAGGTACATGCCGTCATTGGCGGTTCTATGGGTGGCGCGCGCACTTTAGAGTGGACTTTGCTTTACCCAGAAATGCTGCAAGCTGCGTGTGCCATTGCGGTATCCGCGCGTGCCTCTGCCTGGCAGATTGGCATTCAGACCGCGCAGATTTCCGCCATTGAACGCGATCCCGCGTGGCAAGGCGGTGACTACTACGGTGGCGAGGGCCCAGCCGAAGGCTTGGCTGCAGCGCGCCGCATTGCACACCTGACTTACCGCGGTGAGATGGAAATCGATGAGCGCTTCGGCACCTCTGCCCAAGCAGGCGAAAACCCGCTGGGTGCTTATCGACGAAACGACCAGCGCTTTGCCGTGAACTCCTACCTGGATTATCAGGGTGAGAAACTCACTCAGCGCTTTGACGCTGGTTCCTATGTCACGCTGACTGATTCCCTCAACCGGCATGACATTGGCCGCGGCCGTGGCGGTTTAAACAAGGCCTTGGCGTCTTCGCAGGTTCCAACCATGGTGGTGGGCGTGGACACCGATATTTTGTACCCGTACCACCAGCAAGAGCACATCTCCCGCAACCTGGGCAATCTGCTGGGCATGGCGAAGCTGTCCTCCCCCGTCGGTCATGACGCATTCTTGGTTGAAGGACGTCAGATGGACCGCATTTTGCGCAGCTTCATCACCCAGTCATTGCCGGAAGGTGCGGATACCGTGGATGGACGCGAGTTCCGTATCGGTGATGAGTACATCATCTAGTTCTTAAGCTCTGGCCGAGCACGACTAGGGCTAAGTAATGAAATGTGGGGAGCCAGCAACGCTTGTGAGTTAAGCTGGCTCCCCACCTTCTCAGTTCGTGTGTTTAGCTTCCTAGGGCATCGACGGATGCCGAAAGCCACAGCAGGGCCGCGCCAATGACGGCGGAGAAGATTGAATCAAAGCGGCGTGAGCGCACTGCAAAGACACCCACCCGGTGTGAGTCGCAGGTGCGGCGCACTACTGCCAGCCACACCATTGCTGCGCCGAGGATAAAAGTGGCGCGGCGCCAGTGCTCCAACAGGCTCATGACACCCGAGGCAACAACGGCCACCGCAAACAGGCCGATGAAAAGCCACTGCAGCCAAACTGGAAGGCGCGAAGGCTTCAGGTGAATGTCATGAGGATTGGACACCGACGTCATAATTTTGTGTTTATCTACTTCGCGGAAAGCTTCTCAGCGCGCTCAACAATGTTGGAGACCAGGAAGGTGCGAGTCAGTGGACCAACGCCGCCTGGGTTCGGGGAAATAAATCCGGCCTTCTCCCAGACATCTGGGTGCACATCGCCTGCAAGCTTGCCATCAACGCGGGAGACGCCCACGTCCAGGATCGCTGCACCTTCCTTGACCATATCGGCGGTGAGCATGTGCGCCTTGCCTGCTGCAGCGATGATGATGTCAGCATTGAGGGTCTCAGCCTTCAGATCCTTGGTACCGGTGTGGCACAAAGTAACGGTGGCATTTTCGCTGCGGCGGGTGAGCATCAGACCAATTGGGCGGCCCACGGTGACACCACGGCCGATGACAACAACCTTGGCGCCGTCAATCTCAACGTTGTAGCGGCGCAGCAAGGAAATGCAGCCGTTTGGAGTACATGGCAACGGTGCTTCTTCGTTGAGGACCAGCTTGCCCAGGTTGACTGGGTGTAGACCATCCGCGTCCTTGTCCGGATCAATCAGTTCCAGGATGCGGTTTTCATTGAGGTGCTTTGGCAGCGGCAACTGCACAATGTAACCAGTTACATTGTCATCTTCGTTGAGCTCAGCAATGACTGCCTCGAGCTCTTCCTGAGTGGTGTCTTCCGGCAGGTCACGACGGATGGAGGCAATGCCTAGCTCCTCGCAGTCGCGGTGCTTCATCTTCACATAGGAGTGGGAACCTGGATCTTCACCGACCAGGACGGTGGCCAATCCTGGCTGTTTATCGAGTGCGGCAACCCGCTTCTTTAGGTCTTCAAATAGCTCGGCACGGTACAGTTTTCCATCCAAAGTGGTTGCAGTCATGGACACCATCATAAACTTATCGTTATGCCGTTACACATCGTGTTCGATAATCCTGTCATTCCCACCAATACTGGCAACGCTATTCGCACTGCCGCGGTCACCGGGGCGAAGCTTCACCTGGTTGAACCGCTGGGCTTCAACTTCGATGACAAGCATCTCAAACGCGCAGGCCTTGACTACCATGACCTGGCAGAAATGAAGATCCACGCCGACTTTGACGCGTGCATGGAAGCGCTTCCTGGCGCGCGTGTTTTCGCGTTTACGACCTCTGCAACTAAATGGTTCAGTGATGTCGAATACACCGATGGGGATGTTTTACTTTTCGGCACCGAACCAAGCGGGCTTCCTGCTGAGCACCTGGCGCACCCACGTATCACCGAAGAAGTCCGCATCCCGATGGTGCCCGCCCGCCGCTCGATGAACCTCTCCAACGCCGCGTCTACCGCCGTGTATGAAGCCTGGCGCCAGCTCGGCTTCCCCGGTGGAGTCTAGTCCTACTTTTCGAAGCATTGTCTTGCATTTCGGTGTGAACTACGGTTAACACATGTTTGAGAATGTCAAACCCTTCGACCCCGCGAACTACCTCAATTCTGTTGAAGGTGTCGCGGCATATCTTGAAGCTACTATCGAAGAAGACGGTGACGATTCTGCGGCCATCAAACGGGCACTTGGCAATATCGCTCGCTCTCAAAATTTCAGCGAAATCGCGCGGCAGGCTGGTATGAGCCGAGAAGGGCTCTACAAAGCGCTATCCGAGGATGGAAATCCAAGCCTTACCACGATAATCAAGGTCTCTCATGCGCTGGGGCTCAAGCTCCGATTTGAAGCAGCCTTAAACTTCTAGCCCTCATGCGAGTCGTTGAGCTTCGAGTACCAAGTCCAGGCCACGAAGAAGACGAAAGCCACTGCTAGTGCGTGGTGGAAGTACAAAAACAATTGCTCCGAGTACCCACAGCGACAGAATGGTCACAATCCCACCCTCGAGTTGGAACCTGCCTGAGAACACGACCGGACCCAAGCCAACACCAATAAGTAGAGGTGCCAAGAACAGCTGCCAATGGATTCCGGTCGCCCATGCTGCGACGACGATTAATCCAAATCCTCCAAACCAGAACAGCTTCCGCACTGTCGACATCATGAGTATCTGTTCCTTTCCGCTATCTGGCTGATAGAGCGATGAGATTGGCGAGGAATGGAGACTGAGCCTAGTCCTCGTCTTCGGGGGTCTCGCCGTAAGCTTTTTCTACTTCGGTGATGGTGGGCTGGCTTGCCGATGCGAGGGACGGCAGTTTACGCGCGCGCAGGCGGTCCATGAGTTCAACGCAGTCGGAGAATTCTAGGTCTTCGCCAGCAAGGGTGGCAGGGCCGGCGACCATTTCGAATTGCACGCTGCCCAGGCGCATCAGCTGACGGACCGGTCCGGCTTTGAATGTCAGTTCTTGGATGTGCGAGGTGGTCACGGCGGTCACGCGGCGGTTAATGCGACCGGCATGCGTAATCGCGATGGCATCATCATCCAACAGCGTCACAGCTTGCTTGGTGTGATCCAGCGGGGAGGACCACACAGCACGCTTGGGCGAAGTAAACTCCGCTTGCTCATAGCCTTCGGGTTTGGCATAGGTAGCAATCTGGTCAGCGCTCAAATCACTCACCCGTTCAAAAAGCGCGAGTGCCAGTTCCCTACTTCCGACAGGCAAGATGCGCGTTGAGCCTGACTGGGCACCGCCACTGGCGCGGCCGTAGCCAGCAACGGATACGTTGACTTCATACCAGCCGAAGAAACGCCACAAGAATGGCTGGGTGACGCGCACGCCGTGTATGCGCTCGATGCGGATGGATTGCCGGCGGCGATCCGCCAGGCCATAAGCAATGTTGAGAGTGTTTTCTTCCTCATTGACATGCGCGTTGAAGCGCCACGAGGAATCCAGCAGCCCCCAGATGCCGGGGATAATACCGACCAAAATTGGGATGACTGTTCCCAGCGGAACCGGCGTGACAATAATGACCACCACGAAAGCCACGGTCAGAATCGTTGTAAACCGCAGACCCGCTGCCGCGAGCGAGCGACGGATGGGAATTTCCGGCACGATGTCAGGATGTTCTTTTCCATCGCCGATGCTCAATGCAGCAGTG
>JAUNRU010000059.1:0-11383 GCA_030535535.1 Corynebacterium casei | reverse complement strand
TCATCCGGTTCAGCACGGCCGTCCACAACACCGTGAACGTGCGCGAGAACCTCTAGGCGTAGGTCTTCCGCTTCCGCCTTCTTCAGGTAGGCAACTTCAATAACCGAGGAGGTACCGCCAGCGGTTTCCACTCGGACTGATGCGAGCCCGAAGATGCGCGCAATGAGGTTTTCCACCACATCGACTGCCTGGGTGCGGTCATAGCGTGCAGAACGCAAAGACTTTGAGAGCACGCCGCGGCGGATGGAGATCTCCTCATCATCGAGTTTGAATCCCAAACGCCGCCACCACAATCCAGATACTAACCAGATGACAACGCAGACCACGATGAAAATGCCAAAGGCAATCGCCGTGCCGCGCATGGCTTCACCCAAATGTCCTTCGCTGAAGAAGGCATAGATATCGCCGAGAATCTCCATGTTGAGCTGCAAGATAAACACCGTCAGAACTGCCAAAATGACAGACCAAAAGCGCAGCAGCGGCGTCAGGCGATGAACGCGGCGGTAGCCGTCGTCTTCACTGGTTGCTTCAGCAGCAGCCTCGGAAGCAACCTCCGGCACAGTGTTGGGCTCGTCAGGATTGACGTTGCTGTATTGGTTTTCTTCGCTCACAGCCCGCTCATCCTCTCGCGGGCCTTATCCGCCAGGCGCTCACGTAGGGCATTCGCAGTATCACCTTCAAGGCCTTTGATGGTGGCGTCGGTGCCGGCGGACGCCGTGTGCAGCTTGACCGTTTTCAGCCCGTAGATACGCGCGATAGGCCCGGAAGATACATCCACGAATTGGATACGGCCATAAGGAACTACCGTGAAACGGTGCCACAGGCGACCTTTGGTAATGAGCAGCTCATCTTCTGTTTCTTGCCAGCCCATGAGTTTGACCTGCGCTGGAATAAGCCACAGCAGCCAGAAGATCAACGCGACAAAGACGCCGGCAAGGATGTACAACGACCAGTGCAGAAAGTATCCAGCGACAGCTGCCGCGACGGCGAGAATCACCATCCAGGAGATATTGACGATATAGCGCGCTTTGGTCAGGTGCGGCGACACCGGGTTCATTCCTTCGGGTACAACATCGCGTGAGTTCATGAGGCTCCACCTTAATGGAAATCCCTACTACCCCGCGAGAGGAAACTACCCACATCAAGCGCCTCTAACTTATCGGCCGTGACCGTCGCCGCCCCATTCGCGTTGGAGACAATCCCGCGAATCACCAAAGCCTTCGCCGTGCGCGCAACCACCTTGTTGCGCTTCCACAATCCGGGAGTCACCATCACATTAATCAGCCCGGTCTCATCTTCAAGCCCGAAGAAGGTCACGCCACTGGCGGTTTGAGGCCGCTGGCGGTGGGTAACAATGCCGGCCACACGAATGCGTGAGCCATCTTCCGCCGTCATCAAATCCGCCGCGGTGAGAACGCCCGGTGGGCGAATCAGCTGCATCGGCTGCAAGTTATGCGTCACTCCGGTGGAAGAAATATCAGTGGCCACCAACTCCATCAGACTCATTCCCGGCAACGCAGGTGCTTCCGTAATAGTCAGCCCCGGCAACATGCCCTCACGCTCTGTCGCAGCCACGCGCGCATTCCACAACGCCTGGCGCCGACTAAGTCCAAAGCAATCCAACGCACCCGCCTTCGCCAAAGCCTCCAAGTTCGCCGTATTCAAATCAGCCCGGCGCGCCAAATCCGCCATGTCTTTAAACGGAGCGTTCTCCTCAATCCGATCAGTGACCTTGCTTAAGCCCTGCACCAGGTTGAGTCCGATTCTTATGGCAAAAGCGCCATCTGCTGTCGCCTCAAGGCGGGCTTCGGTGCCGGAGGCGTTGACATCGGCAGGCAAAATGCGCACGCCGTGCCGGCGGGCGTCCTGGATAAGGGACTGCGGGGAGTAAAAACCCATGGGCTGTGCGCGCAGCAAACCCACGCAGAACTCCGCCGGATAGTAGTACTTAAACCACGCAGAAAAATACACCAACGATGCAAAAGACTGCGCATGCGATTCCGGGAAACCATAGGCGGCAAAGGCCACAATCTTATTCCACAAGGTCAAGGCAACCTCCCCCTCAATCTTGTTGGTCTCCCACAGGCCAGTAAAGAAACGCTGGCGCAGCGCCTCCATGCGCTCCGGGGAGCGTTTAGAACCCATCGCGCGGCGCAGCTCATCGGCTTCTGCTCCGGTGAACCCGGCGGCATCGACAGCAATCTGCATCAGCTGTTCCTGAAACAGCGGAATGCCTAAGGTCTTGCCCAAAGACTTCTCCAACACCGGATGGTCATAGACCACCTCTTCTTCCCCATTGCGCCGGCGCAGATACGGGTGCACCGAACCACCCTGGATGGGGCCGGGGCGAATCAAGGCGACTTCCACCACCAGGTCGAAAAAGCGCCGGGGCTTCAACCGCGGCAGGGTGGAAAGCTGCGCGCGGGATTCCACCTGAAATACACCCACCGCATCCGCACGCGACAACATCGCGTAGACCTCCGGATCCGCCAGGTCTAGCTCCCACAAATTGATGGTTGTACCGCGGGTTTCTTTCACCAAATCCACCATGTGGTGAATGGCTTCCAACATGCCCAAACCCAGCAGGTCAAACTTCACCAACCCGGCCGCAGCGCAATCATCTTTATCCCACTGCAACACCGACCGGTCCTCCATGCGCGCCCACTCCATGGGCACCACATCCGCGATCGGGCGATCACACAACACCATGCCGCCGGAATGAATACCCAAATGCCGCGGTTGCCCACGAAACTGCTCCGCCAGGTTCAACACATCCTCCGGGGCATCCGCAATGCCTTTCGACCACGCATCACCGGCACCCTGCGGATAGCCCAATGCACGGGCAGCGTCACGCAACGCACCCTTGCGCCGGTAGGTAATCACATTGGCAACCTGCGCTGCCCTATCGCGACCATAAAACTCATACACATACTGAATGACTTCCTCGCGCCGACCGGACTCAATATCCACGTCAATATCCGGCGGACCATCCCGGTCCGGTGAGAGAAAACGCTCAAACAACAACTGCGCCGAAATCGGCTCCGCATTCGTAATCCCCAGCACAAAACACACCACCGAATTCGCAGCCGAACCACGCCCCTGACACAAAATACTGCTGCGGGCACAAAAATCCACAATGTCAGTGACAATCAAGAAATAGCCCGGAAACCCCAGCTTCTCAATCACCGCCAACTCATGCACAATCTGCTTCTGAGCTTTCTCCCACGCCTTCGGGTGCGCGCGGTAACGCTGCGGGGCGCGCCGGGCGACCATCTCCCGCAGCCAGCTCATCTCATCAAAACCTTCTGGCACATCGCAGTACGGCAGGTTCGGGGCCAGCGCGTCCCAGGTAAACGCGCACTGGCGCGCAAGCTCAACCGTGTAGGCGATTTCGGCCGCGCGGTCCGGCAACAGCGTGAGCATCTGCTGCCCGGAGCGCAACCACTGCGCACCCATGGGATGCTGCGCGGGCTCTGCGATTTCCAATGACTCCCGCCGGGACAGGGCGCGTTTGGCAGCAGCCAACCGCGCATCAGTGCGGGTCGCCGCCGCAGGCAACGCCGTGGCAATCGCGCACAGACCCCAACGCGCGCGCATGTCATCTAGTACCTCGTGGTGGTCAGTATCTTCCGGGGACAATGTCGCCGCGTATTCCAGCACTACATTCGCTGCGCCGAAATCTGCCACCAGCCCATCAATCTCATCCGCCCATTCGAAACCGGCGATAATCACACATTCTTCGCCCAGGCGTTCGGCAACCTCAGCGCGCGGCGGATAGCGGACTTCATCCTTTTCTTTCGTCACCATGCGGGCATCCGCCACCAGCCGGGACAGCCGCCGATACCCCTCCGGTCCGCGCGCGAGCGCCACCAGGCCCGGCCCAATAGATAGCTGCACGCCATAGACCGTGGGCAACTCTTGCAATGCGGCTGCCTCAGCGAACTTCATCAGCCCATAAAAGCCATCCTTATCCACCACTGCCAAGGCTTCTAATCCCAGTTCAACAGCTCTTTCCACCAGCTCTTCCGGCTCAGATGCACCGTTGAGAAAAGAGAAGCAGGAGGTAGCGTGCAGTTCCGCGAAAGCCACCCGGGACGTAGCCCGCGCGCGCTCCCGCCGGGTCTCATCTACTTTCTCCGGGGCGTCATAGACAGGCACAGGCGTAGGACTTGGCCGGCCGGAGAGAATCCTTTCAATCCGGGACCATGACAGCTGACTTCCGCCATTGAACCTCATGGATAAAATGCTACACCGCATGCGAATGTTTGTTCTAATCGATCTTAAGGGTGGAACGTCGGCAAGCAACTGCTAGCAAAAATCGCTGAGAAACAGTGCGGTCTATTAATATTCAACGCCTCAAAAATTGCCATATAAGCAGGTAACAGGCAGGGAAAACACCTTCACAGCACATGCTGAATAAAACCCTGAATAGACAAAGCGGTACGGCAGTTGTTACTTTCTACCCAGCACTAAACAAATAATTCCCTTCAATCACACACTCCCTTTAGAGAAAGACGTCTATAACATGCAGATTCGTCGCGTACTTGCTGCCACCTCGGCCGCTGTCATCGCTGCAACCGGCCTGGTTGCTTGCTCCTCTGATTCCGAAGACACCGCTTCCGGTGACGCCGAGTCCGCAGAGCAGGACGGCCCAATCCGCGTTGGCACCACCGACGCAGCTAAGAAGGCTTGGGCAGCATTTGAGGAAGCAGCTGAGGCTGAAGGTATCGACATCGAAATCGAGAACTTCGCTGACTACTCCACCCCTAACCAGGCACTGGAGCAGGGCCAGCTGGACACCAACAACTTCCAGCACCTGAAGTTCCTGGCTGAGTACAACGTGGGCAATGACTCCGACCTGACCCCAATCGTGGCAACGGAAATCATTCCTTTGGCACTGTTCTGGAAGGACCACGACTCCCTCGACGGCATTGAGGGCGAATCCGTCGCTATTCCTAATGACCCTTCTAACCAGGGTCGCGCCATCAACGTTCTGGTTCAGGCTGAGCTTGTCACCCTGAAGGAAGAGGGTCTGGTTACTCCAACCCCAGCTGACATTGACACCGAGGCTTCCAAGGTTCAGGTCACCCCAGTTGATGCTGCTCAGACCCCATCCGCTTACGGCGAGGGCACCCCAGCTATCATCAACAACTCCTTCCTGGACCGCGCGGGCATCGATCCAAACCTGGCAGTCTTCCAGGATGACCCGTCCTCTCCTGAGGCGGAGCCATACATCAACGCTTTCGTTGTGAAGGCAGAAGATGCTGACAATGAGACCATCTTGAAGCTGGCTAACCTGTGGCACACCCCAGAGGTTCAGGCTGCTGTGGATGAGGACGCTAAGGGCACTTCCGTTGCCGTTGAGCGCACCCCAGAAGAGCTCCAGGAAATCCTGGACCGCCTCGAAGAAGCAGAGCGCAACAGCTAAGCTTTAAACCGAAGAAATCGTTACCCCGCCGGCGAAACACGCTTGGCGGGGTTTCCAACTGAAATGAGTAAGGCCATGAATACTGTTGGAACGCGGGTTGAGTTCCGCAATCTCACCAAGGTTTTCAAACAGAAAAAAGATGAGATTAAAGCACTAGATAACGTCTCCCTCACCGTCGAACCGGGTGAGATCATGGGCATTATCGGCTATTCCGGTGCCGGTAAGTCCACGTTGGTGCGCATGATCAACGGCCTCGACCAGCCGACTTCTGGCAGCGTGCTGCTGGATGGCACCGATATTGCGAAGATGCCGGAGTCCAAGCTGCGCGGCATCCGTAAAGATATCGGCATGATCTTCCAGCAGTTCAACCTGTTTACCTCGCGTACGGCGGCGGGCAATATTGAGTACCCGCTGAAGCTGCAGGGTATGGCCAAGGCTGAGCGTAAGAAGCGGGTGGCTGAGTTGTTGGACTTCGTTGGTCTGGCGGACCGCGGCGGCAACTATCCGGAGCAGCTTTCCGGTGGTCAAAAGCAGCGCGTGGGTATCGCCCGTGCGTTGGCGACCAACCCGACGCTATTGCTTGCCGATGAAGCCACGTCCGCCCTCGACCCGTCCACCACGCGGGAGGTACTCGAGCTTCTTCGTGAGGTAAACAAGGAATTCGGTATCACCATCGTGGTGATTACGCACGAGATGGAAGTTGTTCGCTCCATCGCTGACAAGGTCGCCGTGATGGAAAACGGTGTTGTGGTTGAGCAGGGCTCTATCTATGAGGTCTTCTCCAACCCGCAGACTTCCGTTGCGCAAAGCTTCGTGGCAACTTCGCTGCGTAATACTCCTGACCAGGTCGAGGCCGATGACTTGCTGGCTTATGACGGCCGCTTGTTCACCATCGAGCTGGCGGAGGATTCAGGTTTCTTCGGCGCTGCTGCCGATGCCCGCAATGCTGGCGTCAACATCTCCATCGTGCACGGTGGCGTCACCACGTTGCAGAAGCATTCCTTTGGCAAGATGACTGTTCGTCTCAACGGCTCTGATGCTGCCATCCAGCAGTTCTACGACACTTTGAACGCCACCACCGATATTCAGGAGATCACCCGATGAACATCAACTATCTGGCAGAAGCAGACTGGGATCGCCTGGGCAGCACGCTAACCACCGCCATCCAAGACACCCTCATCATGGTCATTGTCACCATGCTGGTGGCAGGCGTCTTGGGTCTTGCGATTGGTATTTTGCTCTACACCACGCGCCCTTCGGGCATTTTGAAAAACCGCGTGGTCTACACCGTGCTGAACGTGCTGGTGAACTTTGTTCGACCGATTCCGTTCATTATTTTGCTGGCCTTCGTCCAGCCAGTCACTCTGGCCGTGATGGGTACTTCCATCGGCCGTAACCCGGCGACCTTCGTCATGGCTATCGCTGCGACCTTCGCGGTTGCTCGTATTGTTGAGCAGAACTTGGTCGCCATTGACCCTGGCGTGATTGAAGCAGCCCGCGCGATGGGCGCTGGCCCGTGGAAGATCATCACCACCGTCATCATCCCTGAGGCTCTTGGACCGCTGGTTCTGGGCTACACCTTCTTGTTCATTGGTGTGGTCGATATGTCCGCGATGGCCGGCTATGTCGGCGGCGGCGGCCTGGGTGACTTCGCGATTGTCTACGGCTACCGCGCCTTCGAATGGGAAGTCACCCTGGTGGCAACCCTCATCATCATTGTTCTGGTCCAGGCAGCGCAGTTCTTCGGCAACTGGCTGTCCGCCAAGATCATGCGTCGATAACTCGCTGCACTCGTTATCGACGGCTATTCGTCCTTAACGTTCCCGCTTTAACGTGGCTGCGCGGCTTTTAAGCGCGCAGCCACCCAGACTGAGGAAGTCTTTGGTTTGTCTCCACACGAGGAGATAGCACCAGGGACTTCCTTTTTCTTTAGCTCCACCGCCCACACGCGGCCATCGGTATGCGTGACTTCCACGGGCTGGTTGGATTTGCCCTTCGGGTCTTCATCAATGACGGTGAGGGTGCCGTAGTGAATGGTCTCGCAGGCATCGATAAGCTGCTGCGCCACCGCAAGCTCTGCGACCTGTGCCCTGCCGGACAACAAGCCATTGCCGCGGTTGCCGGGGAAGAAATACTCGCCCTTGATGGCTGCCTCCACCAGCTGCTTGCCTGCCTCAGCATTCAAACGGCCGAAGGAATAAGCCCACGGCATGAGCAAACTAACCGCCGCGAATCGGTGGCCTTTCATGTGCGAGGCCTCCCACACCAAAGACTCGCCAAAGTGCTCATGCAGCTGCGCGGCCAGCGGGCGGCCTTTCACAGCGCAGCACACATCGCGTTTGCCGTGGGTGCATACCAGCAGCAGTGGCTTATCGATGCTCTCTGCGCCATTTCTCCCCGGCCCCGACAAGTCCAGATCGAGGATGGCCTCGGGACCCGACAACTTCACCAGCTCCATCGTGGCCTGTTCTGCCCACACCAGATAGCAGCGGTGGAACTTGCCCACATCCCGGCCCTCGCGGCCCGGACGCCGAATTAATTGCAGACCAGTGCCCTTGCCAGATTTCTTCAACTTCGACTTTAACTGGGATGTAAGCTCTTTGGAAAAAGTATTGCCGTCGAGCACATCACGGGACCAACCCGCAGGCCATTCAAATAAAACATATGCTCTGCCTTGCTTCGCACTGCCTGGAAGCGGCTCAACGTGAATATCAGAACAGACCGTCATGAGCCTTACTCTACCCAGCGGGATTCAGAATGTAGAGAATATGTACGCCCACAAGTTCGCAATCCTTTGCAATTGCTATTATCGTACTTCTCATGAATAAATCCCTCCGTGCCGTGCCGGCGTTGCTGATCACAACTTCGCTGGCTCTTAGTGCCTGCGGCGCGGAGAACCCAGACCAAGTCACCATGGCCGCCTCTACGAAAGCTGGCATCACTCCGCTAGGAGAAGCCAGCCCCGCTATGAAGACGCTGCGCCCCACCAAACCTTCGCAGCTGCTTGTCACCAATGTCCGTTTGGGCATTCATGACAGCTTTGAGCGCGTGGTCTTTGATCTTGAGGGCGAAGGCGACCCGGGCTGGTTTGTGGACTACACCGATAAGCCAATGCAGCAGGGTTCTGGAAACCTGGTCCAGCACAGTGGCCGCGTTGCGCTCAACGTCAATATTGATGGCACCGTGTACCCGCACGAGCTCAACCATGAAGACCCTGAAATTCAGACCGTCCAGGGACAAGGCGGATTCGTTTCTGAGGTTGTCAACGCCGGCACTTATGAGGGCCGGTCGCAATTCTTCATCGGCATTGATGAGGCACGCCCCTACTCCGTGCAGGTCTTAGAAGACCCCCAGCGCGTGGTCATCGACATCATTCGCTAACTGTAGGTCGCTTCCACGCGCCACTGCCCGGCCCCCCACTGCAATAACCACGCTCTTTCATAGGGTTCGTTCTCGGCCTTGCCCACCAGCTGCAGCCGGGCCACGCGCCGCGGTTTATCGGGGTCTTCCGCGTGCGCGGGCTGCCACCACAACGTATCCACGGGCCAGGGCCCTGCCCAGCCCACAACTTTATAGCGGTGTTTGCCCCAGCCCACGGCATAAGGCACCGATGACAGCACTGCCTCGGCGGTGACGTGTACGTCTTTCGCCGTGGCATCGATAAGCCGAATGCGCGCGGCTGGGTGCTGCGGCCCACCGCCTCGGCGTGCTGGCAATGGCGCGGGGATTCTTCCGGGCCATAAACCTTCCTGCGCCTTCGGGATGTCATCGCCGTAGGGAACGAAGTCCACCCGTTCTGCCACCCCGCGGCCGCCAGCCGCCCAGGGCTGCAGGACTTTGTCCGTGCCCAGGGTCGACTGCACACGCGCAATAGCCCTTTTGACGTGCTCATCTGAGCTTCCGCTGCCCCACAGCTGGCCGATGAAATCCGGCTGGCTAACTTCCAGCGGCTCCAGCGACAGCTCGATGATGCCAGCGCCCTCTGACTCCGCATCATCCGCGGGATGTTCATCTGCAGTGCCGGAATCCGCCGCCCGCGCCGCAGTCAGCCAGCCGTCTAGCTGCCAGCGCACGCGGTCTGCCGTGGCGTCTTCGCTCAGTGCTTCCCGCGTGCGCCATACCCGCTCCAGTGCTTGGCCGCGGTTGAACTCCGCGCGGATTTTCAACCGCAGGCACACCACTCCCGCGGCGGCGAGCTTTTCATGTAACTTCGCCGCCAACTGGCGTGCGGCAAATGCCGCTGAGTCCACGCGCGCAATCGGGTCAGCAGGGATGACCGCCACCGACAGGTCACTGCGCGCTTCCTCCGGCGCGACTCTCCTATCCGCCCGCGCGGTCACGATGTCATGCACGCGCGCACCCGGTGGGCCGAAACGGTTCACAACCTGGCGCAGCGGCAGCTTCGCTACATCACCCAAGCGCCGCAGCCCCAGTTGCTGGAACTGCTGCGCCAGCTCATGCGGGACTCCCAGCGCGGTTTCAGCCGATAGGACGGACACCGGCTGCACCGCTAAGAAGTCTTTCGATGCACCCCGCGCCACCACATGCCCCGCCTCCTTGTCGCGCGCTGCGATGATCGCCGTGGCAATCTCATCTGCCACGCCCACGGTGGAGTCCACGCCCCTGAGTGCCACCGAATCAATAAGCATCTCCACCGCACTTTCCCCATGAAAGCGCAGCGCGGCACCCGCATCCACGATGACCAGCCCCGGCCGCAGCACCTCCACCGAGGACGCCACGTCATCCAAAGAAGTAGCAATCGCAGTAAAGAGTGCACCATCCCGGTCCTCATTGGCTTCCACCACCGTGGCCTCACTGCAGATAGCTTGAGCCTGCCGCAGCCGCATGCCGCGCTTGACGCCCGCTGCACGCGCTGCCCTATTGCACACCTCCACGTGGTGATTGCGCACCAAAATAATGGGACCTGTCAGCGAGGAGTCTTCAATCTGCGCAGCCTGGATGGGCCAGTCCGGAAACCACAGCGCCGCAATACGAGGTTGTCCTGCACTCATACTGCCCTCAACTTCGGACGCAGATTCTTCGAAGGCTGACCGCATGTGATTGTGGTGGACTTCGGCCGCATACCTTTAGCTTCTGTCCGCACCGCAATATCCACACCCCGGATCCGTCCTGTGCCGCGGCCAATCCCGTGATAACGAACCACGTTCGCGTCCATGCTCAACGCGGTTCCCGGCAACCGTGCATCCACGGTCACCAATGCCGCCTGCCCGCCGCGCACGCGCGCCAGGATAGGCCGTGCCCGCGCGGGGCTTAGCTCCACCGGTGGGCCATGGTGAAAGACCACGTCCATTCCCTCTACCAGCACGCCGGTTATACTCCATGGATCAGCGCCCGGGTCAGGCACCGCAACCACCCGCGACAAATCCCCTTGTTCGACAACCTGTGCGAGCAGCAACTCCGACCATCCGACCACCGCAACGTGACCGCCTGCCAATGTCACATGCGAAATAATCTCCACCGCAAGCGCCGGCGAATTAGACAAAGACATCACTTGCCGGCGCGGTAGACCTCCACCCGGCAGCACAGAAACCAGCTCCGAAGGCACGTCAACAACGCCTTCATCAGGGGTTACTTCAACTTCCGGCGCTTGCTCCGATCCAAGTGCGGCCATGCGGGAGCGCAGCGCGGCAACACGCTCACTCCGGTTCAGGCCTTCTAAGTCAACGGCGGCAGATCCTTCAATCCCGCCGTGACGAACACTTGTTTGATTCACGGATACAGTATGCAACCCGCAACGGACACATTGCAACTGTATGTTCGAAAACGCTGGTAGGCCAATCGAACACATTTCGACACTACCGAAAGCGGCTTAAAACCTCACAAAACTAGCCTATGGCCGCCCATCGCTTTCGCAATAAGAGCAGATCACAGGCCTATTTAAAAACAAAACATGCTCTCAGCTTGGGATTAATCCAAGTCCCTATCCGCCGCCCA
>JAUNRU010000009.1:47166-52819 GCA_030535535.1 Corynebacterium casei | reverse complement strand
TAGGTTTTAGCCCATTAGGCCGAAACCTAAGGCTTTGTTTATCATCATCGTCCATGACCCGGACAACAACATCACAACTATCGCGCAATGAGCGCCTAGACCGGCTGCCGGTAACGCCCAAGCACAAAAAGCTGCTGTGGGGTTCCGGTATCGGCTGGGCGCTTGATGCGATGGACGTCGGACTCATCTCCTTCATCATGGCGGCACTCGCCGTGCACTGGAACCTTGAGTCCACGCAGACCTCCTGGATTGCCACCGCCGGATTCGTCGGTATGGCACTCGGCGCGACTTTGGGCGGGCTTTTGGCCGATAAGTTTGGCCGTCGCCACATCTTCGCGCTGACCTTGCTGGTCTACGGCATTGCCACGGGTGCTTCTGCCCTTGCCACCGGTCTTGGCGTGCTCATCGCGTTGCGCTTCATTGTCGGCCTTGGGCTGGGTGCAGAACTGCCGGTTGCATCCACCCTGATCTCCGAGTTCGCCCCACGCAAGGTGCGCGGCCGCATGGTTGTGCTGCTCGAAGCTTTTTGGGCTGCGGGCTGGATTGCTGCCGCGGTCATCGGAACGTTCGTAGTCGGGGCATCGGATAGCGGCTGGCGCTGGGCGCTGGCCATCGGCATGGTTCCTGCTCTCTACGCGCTCTATGTGCGTATGGCGTTGCCCGAATCCGTACGCTACTTGGAAGCCAAAGACCGCCACGACGAAGCCGAAGAGGTCGTCAGCGCCTTTGAGGCTTCAGCCATCGCCGATGGCGCAGTGCTTAATGATGCCCCCGCGCCGGCTGAAGTCGACGCCGATCCCACCGATACCTCCATTTGGTCCCCCACCCTTCGCGCGCGCACCGCTGCGCTGTGGGTCATCTGGTTCTGCATCAACCTGTCCTACTACGGCGCCTTCATTTGGATTCCATCGCTGCTGGTGACTGATGGCTTTACCCTCGTGCGCTCATTTACCTTCACGCTGATTATTACCCTCGCTCAGCTTCCGGGTTATGCCGCGGCTGCTTGGCTCATTGAAGTCTGGGGCCGGCGCATCACCCTGGCCGTCTTCCTTGTTGGCTCTGCCTTCTCCGCCGGTGCTTTCGGCATGGCGGACACAGAAGTTACCATCATCGTGGCCGGTTGCTTCTTGTCCTTCTTCAACCTCGGCGCATGGGGCGCGCTGTACGCGATTGGCCCGGAGCTCTACCCCACCCATATTCGCGGGCGCGGTACCGGCGCTGCGGCGGGATTCGGGCGTATTGCCTCCATCATCTCCCCGCTGATTGTTCCGCCTATCCTCGCCGCTGCGGGCGCACCATGGCTATTCGTGCTTTTTGCTGCCGCTTTCGCGATTGCCGCCATTGCTGCGTTTACGCTGCCCGAAAACAAAGGCAAGGCACTCGCCGACTAGCTGCGCAAAACCTGCGCGCTGCGCTGTTTGACGCTCAATCTCTGTGATATCGCGCGGCAGGTTAGCCAAGATGGTCGTGGTGTTGGTGCGGTCAATTGAAATACTCATCGTCCCCTCCTCACAGGTCTACTTAATGTCTTGTGAGATTCAGCATGACACCTTTGACCTGCAATTTCACCGATGGATAGGCACAACTAACTGTGTGCGGCCTTAGATTGGCAAGCCTCACAACACCACTGCGCACCGCGCCTACCAGCACAAATAACTCAGCCCGCCACGTGAGCTTCCAATGAGGAAGGCAATCACGCGTCGGGCTGTGACATATTTAACTCTAGCCGTGCGCCATGTTGACGAACTTCGAGTAGTGCAGCTGGTGTGCAACCTGCACCGTATCAATCGGACCACCACGGTGCTTAGCCAAGATAATGTCGGCCTCACCGGCACGCTCATTATCGCGGTCTTGCGAGTCAGGACGGTACAGCAGCATAACCATATCGGCGTCCTGCTCCAGCGAGCCCGACTCACGAAGGTCAGCCAACTGCGGCTTTTTATCCGTACGCGCTTCCGGACCACGGTTCAGCTGTGAAATAGCAATGACCGGAACCTCAAGTTCCTTTGCCAACAGCTTCAGCTGACGCGAGAATTCCGAAACCTCCTGCTGGCGTGATTCCACTTTCTTACCCGAGCTCATCAGCTGCAGGTAGTCCAGCACCACCAAGTCCAAGCCACTTTGCTGCTTCAAACGACGCGCCTTGGTCCGAATCTCCATCATGGTCAGGTTTGGTGAGTCATCAATGTACAACGGCGCATCCTGAATCCGGTTGAGAGTATCCGTCAACCGCTCCCAGTCCTCACCGGAGACCTTGCCGGAGCGCATATCTGACAACTTCACCTCAGACTCCGCCGAGAGCAAACGCATCACAATCTCCGAAGCACTCATTTCCAATGAGAACACCGCCGAAGGCTTGTTGTGGTGCAGCGAGCATGAGCGCATGAAGTCCAGCGCCAGCGTCGACTTACCCACACCAGGACGTGCCGCAATAATAATCATCTGGCCCGCGTGCAAACCGTTTGTCAGATTGTCTAGATCGATGAATCCGGTTGGGACACCGGATTCTAGACCGCCGTTGGTTTGCAGGGAGGTCAGCTCATCAATGGTCGGCATAATCAGGTCACCAATGACCTTGTAGTCCTCGGTGGTCTTCTTCTGCGCAACCTTGAAGACTTCCTGCTGCGCCAAGTCCAGGACCGTTTCAATCTCGGCGTCCTCGTCACCGTTAAAGCCCAGCTGGACCACGCGTGTGCCGGCATCCACCAGCTTGCGCAGCAGTGCCTTCTCCGCCACGATTTCCGCGTAGTAGCGCGCATTCGCCGCCGTTGGCACCGTCGCCAACAGGGTGTGCAGATACACCGCCCCGCCGATGCGCTCCAGGTTCTGCTGACGGTCCAGACGACTGGAGACAATCACCGGGTCAATATCGGTGCCATCAGAGTATAAATCCAGCATGGCGCTATAAATCAGCTGATGCGCCGGATAGTAGAAGTCTTCCGGATCAACTTCATCGATAACCTCAATGACAGAGTTCGGCGAGAGCAACATCGCGCCCAGCACGCCTTGCTCGGCGTCTTTATCGGACGGTGGCTGCCGGAACTCGCCATAGCGCTGCGGATTTTCTAGCTCATCACGCTTGCCATATTTGCGCCGGCCGCCGCCGTAGTTGTTGCGCTGGTAATTGCCTCCTGGGGCATCGAAAGACTCCGGTGGCTCAGGCCCAAACTCTGGTGCCGGCTCTTCCGGTGGCAGGTAGCTATCGTCATCGAAGCTTGCTCCCATACTCGATGTCATCGAAATACCCCTTTTCTTAAATTCAACCGCCCTTTTAGGCTAATACATCCAACCGACTTGCCCTAGATACCCACAATCAGCCCCCACCCCTGGGGACAATTGCACACAGTTATCCACAGGTACCTGTGTAATTACCAGGTAAACAGCACATTGCGGCCTGATTGGGCTGGGAATAGCTGTGGATCACTTCCTAGGCTCACCTATCTGCTAAATACATTTACGCAGGTCAGGTTAAGTTTACGGCGCCTAATTTTGCATCAAAAAGCATGCGAAAACCGTGCTACCAGTAGGTTTCCCACCGCGCCGAAAAGCGTGAATCTGATATGAACGGGGGTAAAACAATCCACAACTAGGTCAAGTTATCCCCAGAAATCTGAAGTTATCCACAACCAAAAACGCGCGCAGGCCCTGATGGAACTCCCACCTCACATAGGAGTGACCACCAAGACCTGCGCGCAATGCTGTTGTCGTTGGGTCTATAAAATTCTAGAAATTATGACCGTCGAACGCGCCAATTAAATTAGGCAGCGACGACCGAGAAATTAATCTTGCCGAGAACGTCAGCGTGCAGCTTGACCTCGACCTGGTAGTTGCCAGTCTTCTTGACTAGGCCCTTTGGCAATTCGATGATTCGCTTGTCCAAGTTAGGGCCGCCAGCCTTCTTGACTGCGGCAACAATGTCTTCAGCGGTAACAGAACCGAAGAGCTTGCCCTTGTCGGAGGTTTTAACCTCGACAACGACCTTCTCCAGCTGCTCGAGCTGAGTGCGGACCTCGCGTGCATGGTCCAGATCGCGGATTGCGCGAGCTTCCTGTGCACGCTTGATGCCTTCAATCTGCTTCTCAGCGCCGCGGGTAGCAACAATTGCCAAACCGCGTGGAAGCAGGTAGTTACGTCCGTAACCGTTCTTAACCTCAACGACTTCGCCTGGAGCGCCGAGGTTATCAACGGCAGCGGTGAGGATCAGCTTCATGATCCCTGCCTTTCACTTATATGTTTTAAGTTGAATGTTGATTAATCGCTGACAGTAAATTTAGAACGGGGGCTCGTCATCTCCGCCGAATCCACCAGCTGGTGGAGCGGAGTTCCAAGGGTCATTAGCTGGCTGAGACTGGCCACCGGATGATTGGTTTCCACCAAATCCACCCTGGTTGCTGCTCTGGCTTCCGCCGCCTTGGTTTCCACCAAAGCCGCCTTGGTTTCCGCCTGCTTGTCCGCCACCCTGGTTTCCACCAAAGTTGCCGCCTTGTCCACCCTCACGTGGATTACGAGCAACTTGTGCAGAAGCGTAGCGTAGCGATGGCCCTACCTCATCAACGTCAATTTCAAAGACGGTACGATTCTCACCCTCGCGGGTTTGGAAAGAACGCGACTTCAAACGACCAGTGACGATAATGCGCATGCCCTTTGTGAGGGACTCTGCGACATTCTCGGCTGCCTGGCGCCAGACGTTGCACGTCAAAAACATAGCCTCGCCGTCTTCCCACTGATTAGTTTGGGAATTAAAGCGACGCGGGGTGGACGCTACGCGAAAATTCGCGACTGGTGCACCCGACGGGGTAAAACGCAGTTCTGGGTCAGCAACAATGTTGCCAACGACCGTGATATTGGTATCGCCCTGTGCCATGGTATTTGCCTACTCCTTGAGAATCGGATGAATGAGTTTAAGCCCCAGTATCCGTTATTTGCTGTCGGTGCGCAGAACCTTGGTACGCAGAACAGTGTCGTTCAGGCTCAGGCGACGGTCGAACTCCAGTACGGTCGCAGACTCGCACTCAAGATTTACGACAGCGTAAACGCCCTCTTCCTTCTTGTTGATTGGGTACAGCAAGCGACGCTTGCCCCACACATCAACGTTCTCAACCTTGCCGCCCTCAGAGCGGACGGTTTCGAGGAACTTGTCTAGGGACGGGGTTACAGTGCGTTCATCTTGGCTCGGATCCAAAATGATCATGACTTCGTAGTGACGCACGGACCTCATCACCTCCTATGGTCTAGTAGTTTCGGCCACATCACCTTTGCGGACGTGGCAGGAGGGTACGTTGCGTCAAGCAACCACCCCAGCGTACCGTATGGGCGCCCGGATCAGAAATCCCCTACACCAGCACAATTAGACCGCCAAATTACATCCATGTAACTCGCACGTGCATGTAACTCTGTCATGCACGTAAGTTTGTGGTTTCTAGTATCCGTGAGACGTCGCGGCATAAAACACCGCGCAGATTACCGGAATAATGGTCAAGCACAGCAGCGCCAAAAGCCCCAGCACCAGCGGCACCCGGCGGTCTTTGCCGCGCTGGAAGGTGTAGTAAGCACTAAGTACGCAGATGAACCCGATTCCGATTGACACAATTCCGACCACGGTGACAACACTCATGGTCTCTATTATCGCCCACTAACGCGAAAATCCCCCTTT
>JAUNRU010000009.1:4124-47066 GCA_030535535.1 Corynebacterium casei | reverse complement strand
CGGTGACAACACTCATGGTCTCTATTATCGCCCACTAACGCGAAAATCCCCCTTTGAGAGAAAGGAGGCATTTTCGTCTTAGTAGAAAAGAGGGCGCTTTAGCCAAACATGTCCTGCAAGTCGCCGATGACATCATCAACGCTTGGGACCTGTGGCGCGGCAGGTTCTTCGCCACCGCCGGTATCACCGCCGCCGTCGCCGCCAGCATCAGCACCAGATTCGCCAGTTCCGGTTTCACCGCCACCTTCGCTGTCACCGTTACCGTTGCCGTCGCCGTCTTCTGCGTCGTCGCCTTCGCCTTCAGAGTCGGAATCTTCGTTAGTTGATTCCGTTCCGCCCGTGCTTGGCGTGGAGTTCCAGGTCGGATCCCACGCAGTTGCATTAGACAGGTCGTTGGAGCCGTAGCGCACTGGGGTGGCTTGCGGGAAGGACTCCCACTCGGCATCGGCAAGCGATGTGTCCAGAATCTGCTTCCAAATCTGCGTTGGTGCACCGGCGCCATACATCACGCCGCCCCACGCGTTGTTGATTGCTGAAGCATTATCCGCGGTACCAACCCACACGGCTGATGCCAACTGCGGGGTGGAACCAATCATCCAGGTGTCCTTATTCAAGCCGGTATCACCCAACTGGTGGGTACCGGTCTTGGACGCAGATTCACGTCCGCCAGCCAGGGCACCATTAGACCACGCGGCAATCGGCTTCATCGCCTGAATCACGTTGTCCGCAACCTGCTCAGATACGCGGCGTTCACCCTCGCTGGTGGGGTGTTCATAGAGAACCTCACCAGAGTTGGTTTCCACGCGCTGCACGAAGTAAGGGTCGTGCCACACACCACGGTTGGTCAAGGTTGCCATCGCCACAGCCATATCCAGCGGGCGGGTCTGGTATTGGCCCAGCACGATGCCCTCATATGGCTGCGCGCCGTTTTCGGTCAGGGTGCGCTCCACGCCAGGCAGGGATTCGGCAACACCCAAGGAGTACGCCATGTCCGCGGTGTCCTGGGTGGTGTTTTCCAAATCGGCCTGCAGGCGCATAAAGGAAGTGTTGTAGGAGTTCTTCAATGCCTCTTCAATAGAACACACGCCACAGGAGTTGTTGTTGACGTTGCCAACGGTGACATCGCCAACTTGGTATGGGCCGGAAGAGTAGTTTTGGCTCAGCGGAATACCCTGTTGCAAGGCCGCTGCCAGCGCCATGATCTTAAAGGTGGAGCCGGTCTCAGTTGGGCCATTGGCATAGTCCCAGCCCTCGGCTTCATCGCCGCCGAAGTAGCCCCGCACAGCGCCTGTCAATGGATCGATGGTCACCGCCGCCGCCCGGGCATCTTCTTGCAGTGGGGCAAGGTTGGAATCAACAGCATCAACGCTGGCATTTTGCACCGTCGGGTCAATCGTGGTGGTAATGCGCAGTCCACGGGTGTTGACCTCGTCTTCGGTGATGCCAACTTCTTCGAGCTCCGCGATGACCTGGTTCTTAATGTGCGCGTTTGCACCGGTGGCCTGGGTGTAGGCGGAAACGCTCGATGGTTCCTCAGTGTGTGGGAACTGCATGCCAGCGCGCTGCTCAGCAGGCAAAGCCTCAATTTCCACCATGCCGTCGAGCACGTAATTCCAGCGTTCCTCGGACTGCTGCGCGTTGACCGCTGGGTCCCAGTTGCTTGGGGCCTGAATAATGCCTGCGAGCATCGCACCCTCTTCGACCGTGAGGTCTTCAACATCCTTATCGTAGTAGGCCACCGACGCCGCCTGAATGCCATAAGCATTACGCCCGAAGTAGACCGTATTTAAGTAGGCATTGAGAATGTCTTCCTTCGGCCACTCATTGGTCATCTTTATGGAATAGACCAGCTCGCGAGCCTTACGGATATAAGACACCTCATTGCCCACCAGTGTGTTTTTCACATACTGCTGAGTAACGGTTGAGCCGCCACCGGCAGAATCATTGCCAGTGAGCTGTCCAATGACCGCACGGGCAAAGCCGGTGAAAGAAAAGCCCGAGTTGGTCCAGAAATCACGGTCCTCGGCAGCAAGCACTGCGTTCTCAACGTGGTCCGGAATCGCCTCTAAGCTGACCTGGGTGCGGTTGCCTTCCGGCGGCACAATGCGCGCAATCTGCGTGGAATTATCGGAAGCATAGATCGAAGAAATCTGGTTATTAGCCAGCTCTTCCGGCTCCGGCACCTCATACTGGGAGTATGCATACGCGAACATTCCGCCCGGAATGGCGATGCACACGGCCACTACGATCAGCACAATCCACGGCCAGCGGCGTGTGGCTTTCTTTTGCCTCCGCCTACCGCCTGTGGACGGGGTCGCTTGATTTTTATCGCTCACCTAAACGCGCCTTACTTCTATGTCTTAATCGTCGGGTCTAACTCTACTGCGATACATGCACGTTAACACTTTCCGTAGGCAACTTCGGACGTTAAAAGATGGTTCCATCGGCAAGCAAGGCAGACCTCAACGGTATGGACAGTAAACTCTAAGCCCTCCGCAACGAACTCTGCGATCTCTTTCTCGCTGCGCGCACTGCCTGCGCGACGGCCCAAAACCTCGCCATAAACCCACTTGGTGTTGCGCATCTTCGCACCACACAAAGGGCATTCGCGTGCCGATGCAACCCCGTGGTGGGTTGCGGCCGCGCGCAATAAGAAGTCCGCATCGCACACATCCGCCTCACTCAGCCGGCCCGCGCGCACCTCACGCAAGGCTGCCGCTCGTTCCCACTCGTGTGAAACTTTGTGTTTATACGCCACTGAAGGTGTTAAACCACTCACCATAACCACCTTAATATCGTCTTCTTTATCGATCCACCTCGCGGCAAAGTAGCACTTGAGAGCGCCAGATCCCTAGGGTTGGGAGTTCAAGGCTTAACCAAAAATCTTTTTCAAGGAGCAGTGCCCAATGGCCTCTAAAGTAAAGGTTGCCATCGTTGGTGTTGGCAACTGTGCAACTTCTCTCATCCAAGGCGTGGAGTATTACCGCAACGCATCGGTCGAGGAGAAAATTCCCGGCCTCATGCACGCCAAGTTCGGTGACTACCATGTTGGCGATATTGAGTTTGTTGCTGCCTTCGATGTGGATGCGGCCAAGGTGGGCCAGGATCTTTCTGATGCCACCCGCGCTTCCCGCAACTGCACCATCACCATCACTGAGCTCGACCACATTGGTGTCACGGTGCAGCGCGGCGTGACCTTGGATGGTTTGGGCAGTCACTACTTGGAGTCTATTGAAGAATCTGACACTGAGCCTGTCGATGTCGTTCAGGGACTCAAGGACTCCGGTGCTGACGTTGTTGTCTCCTACTTGCCAGTGGGTTCGGAAGAAGCCGATAAGTACTACGCGCAGGCGGCTATCGATGCCGGCTGTGCTTTCGTCAACGCCCTGCCTGTCTTCATTGCCTCCGACCCCGAGTGGGCAAAGAAGTTCACTGATGCGGGCATTCCGATTGTCGGCGATGACATTAAGTCCCAGGTTGGCGCCACCATTACTCACCGCGTGATGGCGAAGCTTTTTGAAGACCGTGGCGTGCGCCTGGAGCGCACCATGCAGCTCAACGTCGGCGGCAACATGGACTTCAAGAACATGCTTGATCGAAACCGTCTGGAATCCAAGAAGATTTCCAAGACTCAGGCTGTTACCTCGAACCTGCAAGACTCCCCGCTCGCGGGCAAGAAGGCCGACCGCAACGTGCACATCGGCCCGTCTGATTATGTTGAGTGGCTCGATGACCGCAAGTGGGCTTATGTCCGCTTGGAAGGCTCCGCCTTCGGTGAGGTTCCACTGAATCTGGAGTACAAGCTAGAGGTATGGGACTCTCCGAACTCCGCCGGCATCATCATTGATGCTGTGCGCGCGGCCAAGATCGCTCTCGACCGCGGCATCGGCGGCCCAATCCTGCCGGCATCTGCGTACTTGATGAAGTCCCCACCGCAGCAAATGCCAGATGATGAGGCCCGCGCCGCCCTTGAAGCCTTCATCATCGGTGCAGACGCCTAAAGCCGGCGCTTAAACCGAGCCTTAGGCCTTGTATTTAAGCGCTAGGCGGGCTCCCCCTTAAACCCACGTATTTCGGACATGCTCCCACACTGAGGATGCACGAAAACGTGGGTTAGATTTTGTTTAAAACATTTTATGGTTCAAAACCAAACTTTTTGCTTCATTAACTACCAAATCTCATACGCTGCCGTTATTCTAGTTTTATGACCGAACCTAATAACTCCCCGTCCACGCTGGAAGACGCACTCGACGTCGCTGCACATGTTCAGCCAGCACTTAATAAATTAGTTGTTATTTTCCAGCGCACCACTGAAGGTGGCTCGTTGACCACCTCGCAAGTGTCCATTATGAATCAGCTCAAGGCGCGCGGCGCCGCCCGTGTTAGCCAGGTTGCTGCCGCTGAGCTTATTCGCATGCCCACCGCATCTAATGCGCTGTACCAGCTGGAGCAGCGCGGCTTTATTGAACGCACCCGCGATGAAAAAGACCGCCGCGGCGTCATGGTGCAGCTGACCAAGAAGGGCCTTGCCGAGCTCGAGGAAGTTAGCCAGGAACGCGCCCAGGCACTCGCAGAGATTCTGCGCTGGTTGGATGCTGATGGCCTGCAGACCGCGCGTGAGGTTTCCGATCTGATCAATAAGCTCGCGGAAATTTACCGCCCGACCCAGGATTCACAGAAATAGCGTTGTCCTCACTAGGATAAAGGTGCACAAAAACTTCCTCTTATCCTGACGTTGTTTCTTTATGCCACAAAAATCAGAAAAACGCGCTTTTCGCATCCTCATTTCCTGGACGCCTGCCTCCGGAGGGACTGAGCCGATCCAGTATGCGGCTTGGCTAGCGCGCACCACGGACATCGAAGTGCGCGTGCTCTCCGCATTCGTGCAGCCCTGGCATGAGGTCTCTCTGCAAAAACTCGGCGGCAAGTACAACGAGTGGTTTGAGCAAGAGGCTAAGGCCTGCAAGCAGGCAGTTAAAAACACGCTGCAGGCTGCAGGCATTCCCCGCGAGTACTGGAATAAGAGTTATTCCGTGCTCATGGATGGCCCATCTAAGCCGCACCTGTTCACCCAGGCAGCCGAGGATTTCGACGCCGATTTGGTACTGCTCGGCTCCAACCAGGGCGCGGCCAAAGGCCGCTTTCTGGCTGGCTCGACCGCCGATAGCTTGCTGCACTACTCACCCACGCCGGTGGGGCTAAGCCCCCGCGCAGCGAAGCTGTCTAAGCACGGTGTCACGCGTCTTAATTTTGCGCTGACAGAAGAACAAGGCATTGATGATGTGCCAGCACTGTTTGATGCCGCCTCCCTCGCATCCCGGTGGAATGTTCCCCTGCGCATCGTGGTCTTTTCTTCCAATGGCCTGGTCACCGCACCCATGAATGACAACCTCGATGTTGCACTCGAGCTGACCTCGCAATGGCGCGAGCATTCTTTGGGTCTGCTTGATGTCGCGCGTGAGCAGGTTGTAGCGCAGTTCCCGGAGCTTGAGATCACCTCTGAGATTGGCTCTGGTCAAGGCTGGCGCGCCGCCGTGGATTCCATGAAGTGGAAGAAGGGCGATCTCATGTGCTTGGGCTCAGCCCCGATGGGCCCGATTGAGCGGGTTTTTATCGGCTCACGCGCTACCGAGTTGCTGCCGCATCTCTCGGTTCCTATCATCGTGTGGCCTTCGCGCAAAGCAAGCTAGTAGGGTCAAAGATATGAGCGCACGTCGGTTTGATTTCACTGGTCCAGATCACCCTGAAAACGATCTGTCCACGGATGCGGATTTCACCAATGTTCCGCGCCCCGAAGCGCACTCTTTCGATGAACTCGCCGATGAACCAGACCCGGCCGAAATCGCCCGGCTCAACCAAGAATCCACGCGTCAGGCCATCCGGTTTACCATCACTATCGTCGTGATTTCTTTTGTCGTCGCGCTCGGCTCAGTACTGATTTTCCGGCTGATTGGCGGCCCGGAGTGCACCGCCGGCGAAGCGGTGTGGTTCTGTTCCACCACCCAGCGCGTCATCTGGATCATCGCCACCTCGATCACACCGATTGTGGGCATGCTCGGCGCAGGAATAATCCTCGTGCGAAAACTCCGCAGCTACCTTCGCTGGCGCCCGTGGATGGGCGCGTTTTGGGTCATGGTTCCGCACTGCATGTTCTGGATGCTACAAACCCTGCTCGAGCTCTCCAACGTGCTGAGCGCCTAGGCCTGCTCGGCGGCTGCAAGCTCAGCTGCGACCTGTTGGCAATCCTCGCGCCCGCAGTTGGCGGTGCTGGTATGCGCCGCGCATTCATCACAGAGCAACACTTGCTGGCGGCAGGTGTCTTCATTGACGCAGTTAACAAACGTGTTGGTGCCGGTTCCGCACTGCACGCAGTGACCTAGCTGGATAAATCCCGGGTCATTGACGCCGGCGCCAAATTCGTGGTGCATGCGCTTGTCAAAGACGTACATGGAGCCTTCCCACAGGCCGTCATTGCCAAACTTTTCGCCGTAGCGCACAATGCCGCCGTCGATTTGGTAAACGTCTTTGAAGCCACGGTTCTTCATCAGCACGGAAAGAATCTCGCAGCGGATGCCGCCGGTGCAGTAGGACACGATTGGGCGGTCTTTCATCCAGTCATATTTGCCGGATTCAATTTCTTTGATGAAGTCATGCGTGGTTTTTACATCGGGCACCACGGCATTTTTGAATTTGCCGATTTCGGCTTCCATCGCATTTCGGCCATCAAAGAACACGACGTCATCGCCGTGCTTTTCCACGAGTTCATTGACCTCTTCGGGCTTGAGGTGCACGCCGCCACCGATGACGCCATTGTCATCAACTTTGAGCTCACCCGGTGCGCCGAAGGCGACGATTTCGTCGCGGACTTTGACCGACAGACGCGGGAAGTCTTCCGCGTCCCCGTCGGACCATTTGAAGGACATCTTTCTAAAACCAGGGTATTCCTTTGTTTTGCGCACGTATTTCTTGCACGCCTCCATGTCACCGCCGACGGTGCCGTTAATACCGTGTTCGGAGATCAGGATTCGCCCCTTCAAGCCCAGAGATTCGCAGAGGTCGCGTTGCCACAACATAATCGCTTCTGGGTCTTTGAGAGGGGTAAAGCTGTAGTAGAGAAGAATTTTGCCGATGCTCACGCGCATTAGTCTAAACCTGCGTCCACGCTTTGTGGAATCGCAGGTTCAGACTCCTACCTTTTCTGGTAGAGCGCCTTTTTGCGGGCGAAGACCGGATCGGAGGTCACGAGCACGCCGAGGTTGCGGAAAATGCCCTCGTCGACGCTGCCCAAGATGGTGGTGGTGTGCACGTCGCAGCCGCGCAGCTGCTTAATCACATCAAGTGCCCGGCGCGCGTTCTCGTCCTTAGCGGCGGAGACAGACAATGCGATGAGCACTTCATCGGTGTGCAGGCGTGGGTTGCGAGAGCCCAGGTGCTTGGTCTTGAGCGTTTGGATTGGCTCGATGGATTCTGGTGAGAGCAGCAGCGTTTCATCATCGATACCCGCGAGGTACTTCAGTGCGTTGAGCAGCATCGCGGCGGAGCAGCCCAGCAGCTCGGAGGTGCGCCCGCGGATGATGGTGCCATCGGCAAGCTCAATGGCGGAAGCGGCGTCACCGGTTTCTTCGGCGCGCATCCGCGCTGGTGCCACCACTCGGCGGTCGGTTTCTTTGATGCCGGCCTTGGCCATGACTACGGCGGCACGCTCAGACCAGACGTTGTCGAGGCCGGCACGGGCTTCATCAACAAGAGTCTTGAAGTAACGGCGAATGATTTCCTGCTCGCTGGCCTTGCGGCAGACTTCATCATCGGTAATGCAATAGCCGACCATGTTCACGCCCATATCCGTCGGCGACTGATACGGCACATGCCCGGTCATCTTCTCCAGCAGGGCGGATAGCAGCGGGAAGGCTTCGACGTCGCGGTTGTAATTGACCGCGGATTCGCCGTGGGCCTTGAGGTGGAAGTGGTCAATAACATTCGCGTCATTGAGATCCACCGTCGCTGCTTCATAGGCCAGGTTGACGGGGTGCTCAAGCGGCAGGTTCCACACGGGGAAGGTTTCGAACTTGGCGTAGCCGGCCTTCTTGCCATCGTTAAGCTCGTGGTAGACCTGCGACAATGCGGTGGCCAACTTGCCGGAGCCAGGGCCCGGCGCGGTGACAACCACCAGGTCGCGGCTGACCTCGGCGTACTCGTTGCGGCCCAGGCCCTCTTCGGAGACAATCAGGTCCGTATTAGTTGGGTAGCCCGGAATCGTGCGGTGCTTGGACACCTTCAGGCCCAAACGAATCAGGCGCTCAACCAGCGCGACGGCTTGTTCGTTGCTGTCTTCGAACTGCGTGATCACCACGTTATCGACCAAAAAGCCGCGCTCGCGGAAGATATCAATCAGGCGCAGGACATCATCTTCGTACAAGATACCCAGGTCGGCGCGGACTTTTTGCCGCGCGACGTCCTTGGCGTTGATGCACACCAGAATCTCAACGTCGTCTTTGATGCGCTGCAACATCGCAATTTTATTGTCCGGGGTAAAGCCCGGTAAAACGCGAGAGGCGTGCATGTCGTCGAAAAGCTTGCCTCCCATTTCTAGGTAGAGCCGGCCTCCGATTTCTGCACGCCTGTTGTTGATGTGTTCGGATTGCAACAAGATGTATTTCTCTCGGTCGAATCCTTGTGCATGCGTCATATCGTGTGCCTTTCTCGTGCTCGCGGTCAATGAATGAATGTACCGGAAAAACTTATAAACTAATGAATATGCCTGAAGGACATGTAATTCACCGTTTAGCCCACGCGTTTAATCAAGATTTTCGCGGTGTGGAGTTGGAGGTGTCGTCGCCGCAGGGCCGTTTTTCGGAACAATCTTCGCAGCTCGACGGCCATCAGTTAGAGCGGGCAGAGGCCTGGGGGAAGCATCTCTTCCTACTTTTCGATGCCCCCACGCCCGAGCCAATCATCTACATCCACTTGGGGTTAATTGGGCAGTTTTTGTTTGAAGACCCGGAATCACGCCGTGGCCAGATTCGCCTTCATATTTCGAATGGGCAGCTGGCTGCGAATTTGCGGGGCCCGCAGTGGTGCCGTCTGATTTCAGAGGCTGAATATGAAGCAGTATTGGCGAAGGTGGGCTGGGACCCGCTGCGTGAAGGTACGGACCCAGCACCATTACGGGCGAAGGTGCAGCGTTCCAAACGGGCGATTGGTTCATTATTGATGGATCAGAAGCTGTTTGCGGGTGTGGGCAGTATTTATCGCACCGAGGTGTTGTTCCGTCAGCACATTGAACCGGGCCGCGCGGGGTCGGAGATTTCCGATGAGGAGTTCGCTGGCATCTGGTCAGATTTGGTGCAGTTGATGGACTACGGCGTTGAAGTGGGCAAGATTGACACCGTTGCCGCTGAGCACACCCCTGAAGCCATGGGCCGCGACCCACGCAAAGATGACCACGGCGGTGAGGTCTACGTCTATCGCCGAGCAGGACTTGACTGTTATGTCTGTGGCACGCCGGTGTCTTCGCGCATTTTGGAAGGCCGCAAATTGTATTGGTGCAAGACATGTCAAAATTAAGCCCCGTGTATTCGCTTGCCACGGCGCGCGCTGCTGAGCAAGTGTTGTTGCAGCGTGAGCAAGAACCCGATGAGCTAATGAAGAAGGCCGCGGCAGCCTGCGCGCAGGCCGCTGCGGCGATGCTGCCGGACTCATCCCGCGTGCTGATTGTGGCTGGACCCGGCGGCAATGGCGGCGATGGTCTATTCGCCGGCGCACACTTGGCGCTAGCTGGCCATACGGTGCATGCGGTGCTCACCGCAGACAAAGCACACGAAGCGGCACTGCGCACGTTCGAGGCTGCCGGTGGAGTGCTGACGGTGGATGGCGCATATGACTTGGTCATCGATTCCGTCGCCGGGTTGGGTTCCACCCGCGCGGCATCTGAGGAGGTCAAGGCGCTGATGGCACGTGGCAATCGCGTGCTGGCTATTGATTCACCGACCGGGTGCGGCACCGAAAATAGCGTTATTGCCGATGCCACGATTACCTTCGGCCACGCGCGCACCCCGCACGCCCGATACCCGGAATGCGGCGAGGTCATCATCGCCGATATCGGCTTGCGCGAGGAATTTGAGCAGCATGCGCCGGAGTCTTGGACCAGCTTTGAGCCCAGCCAAGACACCACCCTATGGCTAACCGAGCTAACCGAATTGCCTGAGGGTCTGCGCCGGTTGGCTGATACGGGCCCAATTCCGAATCTGATTCCCGGGATTGCGGATAACAAGTACACCCACGGTGTCACCGGTATCGCTGCAGGTAGCACGCAGTTTCCCGGCGCGGGCATCTTGTGCACCGCAGGTGCGCTGCGCACGACAACCTCGATGGTGGTGTCCATCGGCGACTCCCCTGCTTTCCCAGAGGTAGTACCAGCGCGCGATGTCGCCTCCGCCCGGCGCGTTGATGCGTGGGTGGTGGGCCCTGGCCGCGGCACCGATGACGCCGCGCTCGCAGAGCTTGAGGCCATCTTGGACACTGGCCTGCCAGTGCTTTTAGACGCCGATGCCATCACGCTGGTGGCCAATAACCCGCACCTGCACACCAAGCTGCGCGGCACAGTGCTCACCCCGCATGCCGGCGAGTTCGCCAGGCTGGGTGGTAACCAGCAAGAACTATCCGATGCCTGGGGTTGTCACATCCTGCTCAAAGGACGTATCACCACGATTACCTCGCCGAATGCGCTGCCGGTGAGTGTTAACACGGGCAATTCTTTTGCCGCAACAGCCGGCTCCGGCGATGTGCTGGCTGGAATCATCGGCGCGCTCGTAGCGCTTCCGGAGCTCCCGGAGCATCCGGAGGAACATCGAGCTCAAAGCACTATGCAGCGAATGCTGCTTTCGGCGGTGGCTATTCACGCCCACGCCGCAGCACTGGCGGCCAAACAGCCCGAAGGCTACGCACCGACAACCGCGAATCAGATTGCGCAGGCTATTAGCCGGGCAATCGCGAAACTTAACGCGCGGAGTCTTTAAACCCAGCGGTCAGCAGTGCGAAAAGGGACGTGACGCCGATATCGGCGGGCAGCAGATAGTGCGGCCACGGCCCGAGGATGCTCAGCAGGGAATGGCCGTTGGGGTGCGCGGCGATAAACCCATAGTTGCTGCCAAACAGCCGGTTGAGCGCGGTGGTGGCCACGACCCACACCTGAGTCATGGCGACGGTGCCGGCGAATCCCTTCCACGTCAGTTTCATGCCGGTAGCCAGCAGCGCCACGGGGATGGCCAGGGCCACGATGTGGAAGAACCAGTAGGTGGATAGCTGCAGCGCGAAAGGATGCCCGTTGATTAGCGCCAGGGACATGATGGGACGCAAGACATCGCACATGTGCAGCGGCAGAGTCTCACGCACGTCGCGCTGTTTCGGGTCCAAAGAGACAAGCCCCCACAATGCGCCGAGTACGCCGAGCACCCAGCCGGTGACGACGCGGGCTTTCTTCAACGTGCCCAGGCGTTCATAGTGTTTGGCCGCCATGATGAAAATGACGTTGGTGATGATGGAGACCACCAGCATGGAAAAGTGCAGCGGGCCGAATTGGCGCATGCGCTCATAGCGGGATTCCAAGGGGTTCACCCACGACAATGAGCGCCACGGTTCTTCTAAAATCGGGCCGCACATTAGCCAAAGGTGGACGCGTCATACTAGAGCATTAGCTTAGCGATGTCCCCCGCCCGCCATCACCTGAGGGGCCACAGTGACCTGTCCGTCACGAACTTCGACTGCGTGATCGACGTATTCCAATAGGGAACGGTCGTGGGTGACCATCACCGTTGCGGTGTTAAGTTCCTTGGTCAGCCGCGAAACCAAGGACATGATCTCCCGGGAGAGGGAGGAGTCGAGGGCTGAGGTGGGTTCATCGGCAAGCAAGAGCGCTGGTTCGGTCATCAGTGCACGGGCGATGTTGACGCGCTGGCGCTGACCGCCGGATAGCTGAGCCATGCGGCGAGTGCCCATGCCTGCTAAACCAACAAGGTCGAGGAGTTCATCGGCGCGCTGTGGGCGCATGCGCACCCCGCGCACATGGTCCATAATCAGTAGCTGCTCACGGACGGTGAGTGAGGCAATCAGGTTGGCTTGCTGGAAGATGATGCCAATGTTTTCACGCCGCGCGGTGGAACGGGTCTTATCATCAGCGCCGGTGAGGTCAATGCCGGCGACTTCGACGTGGCCCGAATCCGGGCTGACAAGTCCCGCTGCGACGGAGAGCAGGGTGGATTTGCCGGAGCCGGATTCGCCGATAATGGCGGTCAGCTCACCGGGGCGGGCCTGCAGGTTCGCGCGGTCAAGGGCGGTGATGGTGGACTCGCCATCGGCATAGGTGACGGTGGCGTCTGCAATGTTGAGTGCAAGGTTGTCAGTAGTCATGGTTAGGCGTTTCCTCCGAGAGCAATCATGGGGTCAGTGTTGGATACTTGGCGGGTGGCGAGCAGCGCTCCGAGCATGCCGAGCACCCAGATGCCGACGGTTGGGAGCACAACGGTGGCGACGCTGAGTTCAAAGGGCAGCACACCGGCGGCCAGAGCGCCGAGGCTCCAGCCGATGAGCCCGCCGAGGCCCGCTCCGATGGTCAGCACCACAGCGGCTTGGCCGAGCGCGTCTTTGAGCAGGTAGCGCCCCGATGCGCCGAGGGCGCGCAGGATGGACAGGTCGCGGGTGCGCTGGATGGTCCATACGGACAAGAATGCGACGGTGACCAGCGCGGAGATGACGTAGAGGAAGACTTGCATGGTCAGCAGCGAGCCTTGTTCGGATGAGTAGGAGGCAAGTCCGTTGAACGAGTCTTTCAAGGACACCACATCCGGCGCATCGGCGTCGGAGGTGAGAAGGACGGTGCCGCGGACATCGGCAGGCGCATGCGTGACATCAGCCCAGGTCTGCGTGCTGGTCCAGATGACTGGGGAGTGTGAATAGTACAGGTCCGGCACGATGCTTGTTACCTGCTGGTCTTGGCCGGCAAGCTGCACGGTATCGCCGATGGCAAGCCCCAGGTCCTCTGCCGTGGATTCGGCGACGGCCAGGCCTTCGGTGATGGTTTCTTTCGTGCCAGGAATGTCAGTGCCCTCCGGCAGGCCGAACAGCCCAACACCGGCGGCAGTGTCGGCGGATTCCATGCGGGTCTGCCCCACGCCCAGCGCGGTCGCACCCTCGTGGCGTTGAAGGTCTTCATTGGTAACAGCCGATTCGGTGAAAGACGGCTCTTCGGATGTGAAGATGACACCGGCCGGGTTGAGCGCTTCCAACGCGGAGGTGTTTTGCTTGCCCAGGCCTCCGGTGAGGCCAGAAAGCATGACGAGGAGGAGTGTGATCATCCCGACGACGCCGGTCATGAGCGCGAACCGGCCGCGGGCGAATGCGATATCTCGAATACTTAAGAACATAAGATTCATTGTGGTTTGCGGAGGCCAGGATGTAATCGGGGTACTAGTTGGTTCTTAAATCAACCGACTGGTTGATTCCCTCTCAACCTCCGCGCGCATAGCCTGGTGGGGTGAGTTATGAGGATTTGAATCCCCTACTGCGGGTTCTGGATGGTTTGCGGGTGGGCCTGCACATCATGTTTGCCTTCCTATTGGGCTTTGGTGTGTTGCGCTCGCTTATCGATGCCCCGCTTAACCCCGCCGTCCCGCTGTTTTCGGTTTTGATGGCGGGTCTTTACATGGCCGGCACCGTGTATGAGCGGCACCGTGCGAAACAGGGCAGGGAGATTCCTGCGGCCGCGAAGTATGCGTGGCTGGCGGGCATTATTGTGCTGTGGCTTTTGCTGCTGACGCATTCGCAGGACTTTTTGTGGCTGGAATTCCCGCTGGTGTTGTTAACGCTGCATATCGCGGCGTTGGTGCCAGCACTGATTACGGCGCTGGGTTTGTGGCTGGTGGCTGCGTTTGTGCCGCTGTGGCTGCACCCTGAAACCTGGGGCGTGGCAGCAGCGGTCGGGCCGCTGATTGGCACGGTCTTCGCGGTCGCAATCTTCTTTGCCTACCGCGCGCTGCACGCAGAAGTGCAGCATCACCGGCGGGTGGCGCAGCAACTGCGCACAACCCAAGAAGAGCTGGCTGCAAGTGAGCATCAGGCTGGCCGGCTAGAAGAGCGCGAGCGCCTGTCGCGCGAGATTCATGACACGGTCGCGCAGGGGTTGAGTTCGATTGTGCTGCTGGCGCGTGCCGGTAAGAGTTCCGGGGAACCGGGCAAGCAGCTGGGCACCATTGAGGAAGTCGCGGTGGAAAACTTGGCGGAGGCGCGCCGCTTTGTCCGCGACTTGGCCTCCCCGGATGTGCAGGCCTCCCTGCCCCAGGCATTGCGCGCAACGGTAAACCGTATGCGTGCGCGTGGTGAAGCATTGGGCGAGGCCACCGAGTTTCGCCTGGAGTTTGCCGGCGCTAGCGAGGACTCCACACCGGGGAGTGCGCTGCCGGGGATTCCGCAGCCCATTGCCGCTGCGGTGTTGCGCTGCGCGCAGGAGGGACTATCGAATGTGGTCAACCATGCCCAGGCTGAAATGGCCGTGGTCACCCTCGGTGTCTTCGGGGATGCGGTGACCGTTGATGTGGTGGACAACGGCGTCGGTATGAGTGATGCTCAGCTTAAGTCGCAGCAGACGGGCAGCTTTGGGCTGGCGGGTTTGCGCCGCCGGATTGAAGGTGTGGGTGGCACCATGGACATTGAGTCGCATCCAGGTTCTGGCACTGCCCTGGCGGCGCGGCTGCCGTTGACGAGCGAGAAGGAGAACTAGATGGCTATCAAAGTCATGCTCATTGATGACCACCCGGTGGTGCGCGCTGGTCTGCGGGCGATTTTGGATTCCTTCGCTGATATCGAGGTCGTCGCCGAGGGCGCTAGTGGCACGGCGGTGGAGCAGCTTTTCACTACCTCCGCACCGGCCGTTGACGTAGTGGTCTGCGATATTCAGATGCCAGGTGTGGATGGAATCTCGGCGACCCGGCGCGTGCGCGATGCGGGTGGTCCGCCCGTGTTGATTTTGACCACCTATGACACGGAGGCCGACATCATCGCCGCTGTGGAAGCGGGTGCATTGGGTTATTTGCTCAAAGACTCCCCCGAGCAGGTACTTCATGATGCTGTGGTTGCCACCGTTGAAGGCCGGCGCACGCTCTCGCCGGAAGTCGCGGGACTGTTGGCGGAGCGAGTCGGCCGACCGCAACAGGCGTTGACGGGACGTGAGATTGAAATCTTGCAGGCATTAGCCACCGGTGCTTCAAATAGAGAGCTAGCGAAGCGGGCGTTTATTTCCGAAGCCACCGTGAAGACGCATCTGATTCATATCTATCAAAAGCTCGGAGTGGATAATCGCACCGCTGCCGTGACCGCCGCGCGCGAGCGCAAGCTCATCTAAGTATGATATTTCAGGCCCAGCAGTGCCATGCCGGCCAGCAGCATCGTGAGCAAAATGCCGGTCAGGCGCATCAGGCCCGGGTGCTCGCGGCGCGGGATGAGCGCCATCGCACCGGCGCCGAGCACGCCGCCGACAGTGTTAAAGAACAGGTCATCAATATCGGAATAGCCGAGCGCGAAGACATACTGGGTAATTTCAATACCGACTGAGGCTGCGAAGCTGGCCACCACGGCACCCAAGAAACTCTTGGTGCGCAAATAGATTCCCGCAGCAAAGGGCATGAACAACGCGATATTGCCAATGGAGTTGGTCCAGGGGGCGTACCAGTAGTTGGGGCTATCGAAACCATCGAAAAGCTGCATGTCAATGCTGCGCACTGCATGCGCTGCACCGTGGACCAACCCTGGAATCTCAACAAAAGGCTTGCCCAGGGTGACAATGGCGATAACCACGACAGAAAGGGCGATCACGAGTGCGGCGGAAATAGAACGCGCGGGCGTGATCACCTGTGGTGGGCGTGTGGTTGTTGAGATCATGGTCCACTCAACCTAACAGCCCGTTCTTAAAAGATGCTGGCAGGATTCTAACGAGTTGGCCACGGCATTCATATCGGCTGTACGTAGGATGACAATTATGGACGCAATCATTGTGGGCGCAGGCCAATCTGGCCTGGCCACGGCCTATTATTTGCACAAAGCCGGCATCGAGTTTGTGATGTTAGACGCACAGGAGTGCGCAGGTGGGATGTGGCCCAATACTTGGCCTTCTTTGACGCTATTTAGCCCAGCGGATGCTTCGAATTTGCCGGGGAAGTTTATGCCGTCCTATCCAGGTTTCCCGCCAGCTTCACACGTGGCGGAGTATCTCCGGGACTATGAGGAGCGTTATGGGTTTAACATTCTTCGCCCTGTGCACGTGGACCATGTCACCCATAACGGACAGTTATTCACCGTGCATGCGGGTACTCGGAAGTGGCAGGCTCCCGCGGTAGTCGCGGCCACGGGAACTTGGAATGCTCCTTTTGTCCCTTATTATCCGGGCTCATTTGCCGGTACCCAGTGGCATGCACGGACGTATCCTGGCCCGAGCCAATTCCAGGGAACGAAAGTCGCGGTCGTTGGTGGGCATGATTCCGGTGCGCAAATTGCTGCGGATTTACTCAACGCCGGGGTTGAAATGCAATGGTATACCCGCAGCAAACCACGCTGGCTTCCCGATGATGTTGATGGCCGAGTTCTTTTCCAACGCTCCCGCGCCCAGATCCTTGGAACAAGCGCACCACAACGGCAGTTCGAGGGCGATATCGTCATGGTTCCACCGGTGCTCAAAGCACGCGATGAAGGACGCTTGCGGGCCCAGCCAATGTTTGAACGCTTAGATGAGATAGATGCCCAGCACTTAGTGTGGGCAACTGGGTTTCGGCCCGCGCTCAAACCATTCCGGCACTTGCTTAACAAAAATAGCCAACCACTAGTGGAAGGGCTCCACTTGGTTGGCTATGGAAATTGGACCGGGCCTGCCTCCGCAACCTTAGCCGGGGTTGGCCCCTTTGCTAAGAAAGCAGCTGCGGAAATTGCAGGCAGGCACCGAAAAACTTATTCGTGAGCGTGCAAACTCTTGTCTTGGATTCCGTTTGGAATCATCAACGCACCAGCCAGGGAGACCAGGGTGATGGCAATGGAGTATGCCGCAATCGCCATGGAGGTTCCGTAGGTGGAGTAAAGGATTTCTGCGAGCATCGGTGCGAATGCGCCGCCGATGATGGATCCGATTGCGTAACCAATGGATACGCCGGAGAGGCGAACCTTAACTGGGAACATCTCAGCGAACAGGGCACACATCGGGCCGTAGGTTGGGCCGAGCAAGAAGCCCAGGACGATAACAGCAATGGCGAACATGGTGATGCTGCCGGTGTCGATGAGCAGCCACATTGGAACGCACCAGATGGCGAGCGCGATGTAGCCGATGATGAAGGTGCGCTTGCGGCCAACCTTGTCGGAGAGCTTGCCGAAGAACATGGTGGATACCAGCCATGCGCCGGCACCAACGAGTGAGACTGCCAGAACCGGGGTCCGCTCATAACCTACGTAGTTAGTACCGTAAGAGATGAAGTAGGCAATGAGGAAGTAGCCGATAGCGTTGTTCGCGGCGAAGATCAGGGCACACTTCAAAACGGTGCGCCAGTGGTTTTTAAACAGCACTGCCAGTGGTGCGGAGGAATCCTTCTTTAGTTCCTGCATTTCTTCAAACGCTGGGGATTCTTCCACCGCGCGGCGGATGAAGTAGCCGATGACAATCAGGATGACAGAAGACAGGAATGGGATGCGCCAGCCCCAGGCGAGGAACTGCTCGGTGGTCAGAACGCTGGAGAGAATCAGCATGAAGATGGTTGCCAGCGCCATGCCGGACGGCACACCGATTTGCGGGAAGGAACCGAAGAATCCGCGGCGTCCCAAAGGTGCGTGCTCAACGGTCAGAAGTGCTGCGCCACCCCACTCGCCGCCGGCGGACATACCCTGCAGGATACGCAGGAGAACCAGCAGGATTGGCGCTGCGATGCCGATGGCGTGGTAGGTAGGCAATAAGCCCATAAGCATGGTTGCGATACCCATGCCCAGCAGGGTGATCACCAGGACGGGCTTGCGGCCCATGCGGTCACCAAGGTGGCCGGCCAAGATTGCGCCGAGTGGACGGAAGAGGAAGGAAATACCCAACGACGCCCACGAGATAATCTGCGCGAGAGAGGGGTTTTCATTGCTGACTGGGTCGAAGAACTGCGCAGCGAAGATCAGGCCTGCTGCCTGCGCATAGATGAAGAAGTCGAACCACTCAATGGTGGTACCAACCATCGAACCGGCAAGAACACGCTTGTGCTCTGATGTCATCGGCTGCGGCTGTGGTGAGCGTTGTGTTGTAGAAGCAGTCATGTCCTACAAACCTCCGGGGAGTCGGCAACGAAGCCTCAAATAGACCTCGTTGGGGAACAGTGGGATTTTCTTGCAAAGAGGGGTTTCTTGCTATTTGTTGCGGTTGTCAACAAGGCGCTTTGCCTTGCCTTCACCGGAATCAACCCGATCTTGGATAACAACTTCGACGGTGATGCCGATGCGCTGCTTGATCTGCTTGCCCAACCAGTCACGCACCAATTCGACGTCGTGCTCGGTGGTTGCAGGGTCACGCTCAACCAGGAGGGTGAGGTGATCCATGCGGCCCTTCTTGGACAGCACGCACTGGTAGCGCGGGCGCAGTCGGTGGTCCTCGGTGATGATTTCCTCGAACTGGGAAGGGAAGCAGTTCACGCCGCGCAAAATGATCATGTCATCATTTCGCGCGGAGATGCGGTCCAGGCGGCGCATGGAACGCGCGGTGCCTGGCAAAATACGGGTGAGGTCGTGGGTGCGGTAGCGAATGATTGGCAGCGCTTCCTTGGTCAGGGTGCTGATAACCAGCTCGCCGTACTCACCGTCTGGGAGTGGTTCCAGGGTCTCTGGGTCCACGATTTCTGGGTAGAAGTGGTCCTCCCACACAGTCAAGCCATCTTTGGTTTCGATGCACTCTTGCGCGACACCCGGGCCCATGACCTCAGACAGGCCGTAGATGTCGGTGGCATCGATTCCGAAGCCTTCTTCCAGCTCCTGGCGCATGCCTTGGGTCCAAGGCTCGGCACCGAAGACGCCGACGCGCAAAGAGCTCTCGCGTGGGTCCATGCCTTCCTTCTTCATGCGGTCCAGCAGGGTGAGCATGTAGGACGGGGTGCCCAAGATTGCGTCTGGCTTGAAGTCCTGCATGAGCTGGATCTGGCGCTCTGTCTGGCCACCAGAGGTTGGGATGGCGGTAGCGCCGAGGGCTTCAACGCCGTAGTGCGCGCCGAGGCCGCCGGTGAAGAGGCCGTAGCCGAAGGTGACCTGGACCTTATCGGATGGGCGCAGGCCGCCCGCGCGGAAGGAACGCGCTACCAGCTCGGACCAAATCTTGATGTCATTGTGGGTATAACCCACAACGGTTGGGCGGCCGGTGGTGCCAGAAGATGCGTGGATACGCGCGATCTGGTTCTGGCGCACGGCGAACATACCAAATGGGTATTCGGCGCGCAGGGTGGATTTATCAGTAAAGGGGAACTTGGCCATGTCGGCGAGTTCTTTGAAATCATCCGGGTGCACGCCGATCTCGTCGAACTTACGGCGGTAGTGCGGGACGTTGTAGTACGCGTGGCGCAGCTCGTTCTTGGCGCGCTGGGTTTGCAGGGCGATGATTTCATCGCGGGATGCGTACTCAATGCCCATCTGTGGGCCGTGATTGTCGGAGAAGATATCAAAAGTGGCGGTCAAGGTAATGCCTTTCTTACCGGGAATGTCTGGGGGTCCACACCCTTGAACCAGGTTTTCCCACTGGCTGTGCAGAGAGCTGGATGTCATCTGAAATTTTCACCACAACGCTGTCTTAGAAGATGTCGCAGACTCTGACCAGATGTCCGCGCGCGCAGCGCCTTGTGTGTGGCTGAAATTCAAGTTATTCAATTACTGACTTACCAATCGGTCAGGTAAATCATGTGATGTAGCGTACTAAGTCGTCGTGTTATCTGCAACACAGTAAATAACATTTTTTAGCTACATCGCAGTTTTGTTTACAAAACCTTGCCGCTCACTGGGCAAACGTCTCCAACACTTATCCCCCGATCCATAGCCCCGCCGATACATAACCCGCCCGCTAAGCAGCGCGGAGCCGCATCCCAAGCCGGTGCGGTGCAAGTGGCATGGCTCTTGCACTGACCCCCACACACTAGTCGCGCACTAGTCGCGTGCTGCGCCCCCAAAAAGCAGCACAACGGCGTGACGTGCAATTTCATCAGGGGACAAGCGTCCGCCTGGCTCATACCATTCGATAACGGAGTTGACGGTGCCGAACATCAAACGCGTGAGCACACCAGTGTCCAAATCAGAGCGCACCTCGCCGGAGGCTTGAGCGGCATCAATGAGCGGAATAACGCGGCGAGTAAATTCGCGTCGACGCTGCAAGGCACGCTTTTCCAGCTCAGAGTTACCGCGCAGGCGCAGCAGCAAGGTCACCGCCTCTTGGTCATTGCACAGCACCGCGATGGCTCCGTGAATCAGCGAGCGAATCCTCTCCCCGGCGGAGGCATCACTGGCAATAGCTTCATCAACCACCGCATCCAGTGAGTCCTGCGCGCGGGTGACCGCCGAGTCCAAAATCTCCTCCTTGGAAGAAATGTGGTGATACAGCGCCGACTTGGAAATGCCCAGCACGCTGGCAACATGGCCCATGCTGGTGGCTTCATAGCCGCGCTGGTTAAACTCACGCACCGCAGCATCGATGACATCATCGCGGGAATAGCCTGGGCGGCCGCGGTGGGTGGAGGATTGGACTTGTACAGGAGGGTTCACACGCACCATTCAAGCAAAGAAAACAACAAATTAATAGCGCCGTGAATCTTGCGGCAAGCATATGTGCTGTACAGCGCCTTTTAGTTACTGAACGGCCAGTCATTAATTCCGCCACACCGCGCACAAAATGTATGTAAACTCACCATCACCACACTCTTGAATCGCCCGTTTCCCGCATGTGCCCGTGCAGAGTTTTCCTGCAAGGAGCAACTCATGCATAAGATCTTGACCCCCGGCGTCGCCGAGGAAGAACAATTCGCACACGTTCGCAACATGTTCGCCGATGACTTGGCCACCGCGAACCTGGGCATCACCATCACGCACGTGTCCATGGGCCGTTGCGATGGCCACTTCACCATCACTCCAGAAATGTGCAACGGACACCTCACCGCGCAAGGCGGTTTCTTGTACACCTTCGCTGATTCCCTGTTTGCCGGCGCGTGCAACTCCCCTGGCGAAGTTGCTGTGGCGGTACACAACTCCATCCACTACATGGCGCCGGCGTTTAGCGGCGATGAAATCCGCGGTACCGCTGAAATCAAGCAGCACTGGGGCCGCAACGGAATCGTGGACGTGCAACTAAGCAAAGACGGCAAGACAATCGCTGAATTCCGCGGCACCTTCCGCCAGCTTCCTGGCAAGCCCGAAGCCCGAAAGTCCCAGTAGGACCCGAAGAAGCTTCGGTATCCAATAACAATTTCTTCTCAAATATTGACGTGGGTCACATTTGGCCATATACTGACCAACCATTCAGTAAGTATTTGAATTTCTGTAGCTCCACATCCCCCATGACTCAAGGAGGGTTGCCCATCATGACAACCGCAGAACGCTCCCTAACTTCCGTCGGCGAAGATGACGCCGCCGGCCAGAAGCTTTTTGAAGAACTGATCGCTGCTGACTCCCGGATCGAACCAACCGACTGGATGCCCGCGGCATACCGCAAGACCCTGGTGCGTCAGGTGTCCCAGCACGCTCACTCCGAAATCATCGGTATGCAGCCGGAAGCCAACTGGATTACCCGCGCACCATCGCTTAAGCGCAAGTCCATTTTGATGGCGAAGGTTCAAGACGAAGCCGGCCACGGCCTCTACCTGTACTCTGCCGCTGAGACACTCGGCACCTCCCGCGATGAGATGGTGCAACAGCTTCTCGATGGCACCGCCAAGTACTCCTCCATCTTCAACTACCCGGCGCGCACCTGGGCTGATATCGGCGCAATCGGCTGGCTGGTTGATGGTGCTGCGATTGTTAACCAGGTTCCACTGTGCCGCGCTTCTTATGCTCCTTATGGCCGCGCGATGGTGCGCATCTGTAAGGAAGAGTCCTTCCACCAGCGTCAAGGCTGGGAGATCCTCTACGAATTGGCGCACGGCACCGAGGCACAGAAGCAGATGGCACAAGAAGCCATTAACCGTTTCTACGGCCCGGCACTGCAGATGTTCGGTCCACCAGATACAGATTCCCCGAACTCCCAGCAGTCCATGGAATGGAATATCAAGCGCTTCTCCAATGACGATCTGCGTCAGCGCTTCGTCGACATGATTGTTCCGCAGGCAGAGGCTTTGGGATTGTACTTTGAAGACCCAGACCTGAAGTGGAATGAAGAACGCGGCCACTACGACTTTGGCGAGCTGGACTGGGATGAGTTTAAGCAAGTCATCAAGGGCGAAGGCCCATGCAGCGTGCAGCGTATGCAGCGCCGCCGCCAGGCACATGAAGACGGCGCCTGGGTTCGTGAGGCTGCTGCTGAATTTGCCAAGAAGTACCACGGCGCCGAATCCGCACTTTCGGCCTAATCCTCTGATATTTAAGGAGTCACCCCATGACTGAAAACCAATGGCCAATGTGGGAGGTCTTTGTTCGTTCCTCCCGCGGTCTGTCACACGTTCACGCTGGTTCTTTGCACGCGCCTGATGCCACGATGGCATTGCGCAATGGCCGCGATTTGTACACCCGCCGCAATGAGGGCAGCTCCGTATGGGTTGTGCCATCTGAAGCGATTTCTTCCACCGACCCAGATTCCAAGGGCGGCTTCTTCGAATCCGCAAAGGGCAAGGCTTACCGCCACGCTACTTACTACAACAAGAGCGAAGGAGTGCCACACCTATGAGTGGATTCGCTGCAGCAGATTCCGCGACCACCCAATCTTTGGGTGATGCAATCTCTACTGAAGATATTCGTAACTCCGGTATCAAGGCTGATGACCAGGTCGCGCAGTATGCCACCATGCTTGGCGATGACGCCCTGATCCTCGCCCAACGCCTCGGCTGGTGGATTTCACGCGCCCCAGAGATGGAAGAAGATATCGCGCTCGGCAATATCGCACTCGACCTAATTGGGCACACGCGCTTTTTCTACACCTACGCGGCCAGCGCGTGGGATAAGACCGAAGATGACCTGGCGTATTTCCGCACCGAAGAAGAGTTCCGCTCAGCACGTCTGGTGGAGCAGGAAAATGGCGACTTCGGACAAACCATCGCTAGGCAACTGCTCTTCTCGCACTACCAGTACGCGCTGTATAGCAAGCTGCAAGACTCTGCTGATGAGACCATCGCTGCGATTGCTGCGAAGGCAATTAAGGAAGTGGAATACCACGTTGACCACTCCAACCAGTGGATGCTGCGCCTAGGTCTTGGTACTGAGGAATCACACCGCCGCATCTCCGCTGGCATCTACTACATGTGGCCTTACCTGGAAGAACTTTTCGAGGACCTGGAACTACACAAAGAGTTGGCCGCACAAGACATCGCCGTCTTGCCGTCAACCCTGCGTGATGAAGCACTTGGACGCATCACCGAAGTGCTGGAGAAGTCCAACGTAGAAATCCCCCAGGTCAAACCCGCGCGATCGAGTCAGCGCACCGGACGCTTTTCTGAACAACGCGGCTATATCTTGGCCGAAATGCAATCGCTGGCACGCCAGCACCCTGGCGCAACCTGGTAGAAGGAGGCTTTAGCCATGTCTGCCGCAACATCCCCGCACCCTTTTGATAAACCCACCGTTAACCCTTCTGACCACCCGCTTCGTCCTGTCAATGAACAGGACGCTGCGGTGTGGGATATTGCAGCACGGGTTCCGGATCCAGAAATCCCGGTTATCTCCATTGCTGACTTAGGCATCCTGCGCGATGCAAAGCTGGTCGGTGACGAAGCTATCGTCACCATCACGCCAACTTACTCAGGGTGCCCCGCAATGGATCACATCACCGCCGATGTCACCGATGCCTTAAAGGCCGCCGGCTTTGACCAAGTCACTGTTGATCTGGTGCTGCAACCAGCGTGGACCACGGACTGGATGACCGAAGAGGGCCGGGAGAACTTGCGCGAATATGGCATTGCACCTCCTACCGGCAAGGCTGCGAAAAGTGGCCCGATTCCTTTAACACTTGCTGCGCCGACACCGATTGCGTGCCCGCGCTGTGGGTCTAAAAATACTTCTAAACTCGCCCAATTTGGTTCGACTTCTTGCAAGGCGCTGTACAGCTGCCGCGACTGCTTTGAACCTTTCGATTACTTCAAGGTGCACTAATGACTGCTTCGCTGAAAAAGAAAAAGGCCACGTTCAACACGTTGACGGTCTCCAAGGTTCGTCCGCTTACCGATAATGCGGTGGAAGTCTCCTTCGATATCCCCGAAGAACTTCAGGATGACTATGACTACGTCCCCGGCCAGTACGTTGCACTGCGCGCGATGATTGATGGCCAGGAACACCGCCGTTCCTACTCCATCTGTGATGTCCCGCGTCCTGGGCGTTTGCGCGTTGCTATCAAGCGCGACCGTGGCGGTATTTTCTCCACCTGGGCCAATGACACTCTAGAAGCGGGCACGCAGATTGACGTGATGAACCCGCAGGGCGCGTTCGTGTCCAAGACCCACCTCACGGGCTTGAACAACCCTGAGGTCATCCGCGAGGAAATTTCCAAGATTGATAATCCACACCTGGTGGCAATCGCCGCGGGCTCTGGCATCACGCCGATCATGGCGATTGCGCAGACCGTCCTCGCCGAAAGCGATGACAGCACCTTCGAGTTGATCTTTGCCAACAAGGGCGGCAGCGAAGTCATGTTCGCCGAGGAAATCGGTGACCTCAAGGACAAGTACCCGACGCGCTTTGCTGTGCACCACGTGCTCTCACGCGAACAGCGCGTGAACCCACTGTTCTCCGGCCGCATTGACTCGGAAAAACTGCAGCTTCTGCTCGATAATGTCATCCGTACCGAAGCCATCGATGAGTGGTTCTTGTGCGGACCTTTTGAACTCGTCCAGCTCGTGCGCGATGAACTTAATGGCCGCAAGGTCGATGAGCAGGCCGTGCGCTATGAGCTCTTTACCACGGGCAAGCCCACTGGCAGCCAGCAGCAAACTGGCCGCCACGTGGAAGCAGATCCCGATGGCAAGAATGTGGAAATCACCTTCAACCTCGATGGTCTGTCCGGCAAGGTGGAATCCCCAGAGTCCGCGAATGAAACCCTGCTCAACGCCACCTTGCGTGCGCGCCCCGATGTTCCTTTCGCGTGCGCCGGCGGTGTCTGCGGCACCTGCCGCGCCAAGCTGGTCGAAGGCGAAGTAGAGATGGCCGAGAACTTCGCTTTGGAAAAGGATGAGATTGAAAAGGGCTACATCCTCACCTGCCAGTCCCGTCCAAAGACCGCCTCAATCAAGCTTGACTTTGATGCTTAAGGCGGCGGCACATGATTGACTTATTATTCAACGAGGACCGCACGGTTGCCGAGGTCGTGCTCAATAATCCTAAGGCCATGAACTCCCTGGCACCTGAGGATCTCACCGAGCTATCGCAGGCGTACACCGAGGCCGAACAAGCCGGCGTTCGCGCGCTTCTTCTGCGTGGGGAAGGCCGCGGTTTTAGTGCCGGGCGCAACATCAAGGGCTTGGATCCACGCGATGATGACGCAACCGACTACTTGGCCAACAAGGTCACCCCGGTGCTCAAGCAGATGTCGCAGTTTCCTGCCCCCACCTTCGCTGCAGTCCATGGTGTCTGCCTCGGCGTCGGGCTCGGCTTGGCCATTGCCACAGATATTGTCTACGTCTCTGAAGACGCAAAGTTCGGCTCACCGTTTGCGAATCTCGGCGCGACGCTGGATTCAGGTGGGCACGCGCTTTTCGTCGAAAGGCTCGGCGCGCACCGCGCGATGGACCTGATTGTCACCGGCGACATGATCTCCGGTACCGAAGCTGTTCAAGCCGGGTTGTTCTCACGCGCAATGCCTGCCGATGAACTCCTGGAATTCACCCGCGAAAAAGTTGAACGAGCAGCTCGCGGTGCAACGCAGGCTTTTGTGGCCTCAAAGAAACTCGTCGCCGATATCCGCGACTCCAAGACTGGGCTGTGGGACTCGGTCCACGATGAGAACTTTGCCCAAGGCGCGCTGTGTTCATCCGAGGACTACCTCGAAGGCTTCGCCGCTTTTAATGAAAAGCGCGCCCCCGTCTTTAAAGGCATCTAGAGCAGCCAGAACGACTTAGTAGTTCCTAGTTAAGTACAAGCAAGAAGGACAAGCATGACTGATTCAAGTGCATACCTGGTGTCAGGTTTTAGAACCCCAGTGGGCAAGTATGGCGGTGCGCTTTCTTCTGTCCGCCCGGATGACATGATGGCGCTGACCATTAAAAAGACCGTCGAGGAAGCAGGACTCGATCCAGCGGCAGTGGATGAAGTCATCATCGGCAATGCCAATGGCGCGGGTGAAGAAAACCGCAATATTGCGCGCATGGCATGGTTGCTGGCCGGCTACCCCGATACGGTTCCGGGTATCACCGTCAACCGTTTGTGCGCCTCCGGTATGTCCGCGATTGCGCTGGCAACAGCCATGGTCGAATCAGGCCAAGCCGACGTTGTTCTCGCCGGTGGCGTGGAATCCATGTCGCGCGCACCGTGGGTCATGGAAAAACCCACCACGCCTTTTGCCAAGCCAGGGCAGGTTTTTGATACCTCCATCGGCTGGCGTTTTGTGAACAAGAAGTTCGCTGGCATGGACAAGATGACCTACTCCATGCCGGAGACAGCGGAGGAAGTCGCGCGCGTATTCAACATCAGCCGGGAAGACGCTGATGCTTTTGCGGTGCGCTCGCATGAGCGTGCCTTGGCGGCGATCGAGGCCGGCAAGTTCAACGCCGAAATCGTGCCGGTCGAAGTTACCGACCGCAAAGGCAACGTCACCGTGGTTGATACTGATGAAGGCCCACGTCCTGGTTCCACCACGGAGGTTCTGGGCAAGTTGCGTCCGGTGACCAAGCTGGGCGATGTCACCACCGCCGGTAACTCTTCGACGCTCAACGATGGCGCCTCGGCGGTAATTGTGGCCTCGCAGCGCGGTATCGAAAAGCTTGGCCTTAAGCCACGTGCCCGTGTGGTGGCGAATGCGGCACGCGGCCTGCAGCCAGAAATCATGGGCATGGGACCAGTACTCGCGACGCGTGAGATTCTCACCCGCACCGGCTGGGACTTAGACCAGGTTGACGCGGTGGAGCTCAACGAAGCTTTTGCCACGCAGTCGTTGGCGTGTATCCGCGAGCTCGGCCTGGATGAAGAAAAGACCAACGCGTGGGGTGGCGCGATTGCGCTGGGCCACCCGCTGGGTTCCTCCGGTTCGCGCATCACGTTGACGCTGCTCAACCGCCTGGAAACTGAAGGCGGCACCCGTGGTATCGCCACCATGTGCATTGGCGTTGGCCAGGGCACCGCGATTGCGATTGAGAGGGTCTAATGACTGATATTCAGACTGTTACGGCAGATTTCACGGCGCTGAAGATCACCGAAGAAGACGGCTTTGTCATCGCGCGCATGAACCGCCCAGAAGTACGCAATGCGATTGATGAAACCATGGTTGATGAGTTTCACGCGCTGTGTGCCCTGTTAGAACGCGAACCAAAGATTCTGGTGATTACTGGCTGCGTGGCTGAGACCTCCAAGGGGCCACGCGGAATTTTCGCCTCCGGTGCGGATATCGCGCAGCTACGTGAGCGCCGCCGCGAGGATGCGCTGCGCGGGATTAACTCAGGCGTGTTTCACCGGATAGCGAAGCTACCCTCTCCCGTCATTGCGGCGATTGATGGTTTCGCTCTCGGCGGTGGCTTGGAGCTCGCACTTGCTGCGGACTTCCGGATTGCCACGCCCGGCGCGAAGTTCGGCCAACCTGAGGCGAACCTCGGCATCATCGCTGGTGCCGGCGCACTGTGGCGGCTCAAAGAGGCCGTGGGCAACCCGCTGGCCAAAGAAATCTTGATGGCCGGACGCGTGCTCAACGGCGAAGAAGCCCTGCAGTCACACCTGGTCAATGAGCTTTTCGCACCAGAGGAGCTTGACGCCGGGGCACGCGCGTGGGCTGAAAAGATTGCCGCACTGGATCCGCTGGCGGTGCGTTTGTCCAAGCAGCTTTTTGATATGCCAGCGGACGTCCACCCGGCGGTGGACAACATCGCGCAGGCGGTCCTGTTTGAGTCCGAGGCCAAGTTTGACCGCATGCAGGCATTTTTAGACCGCAAGAAGAAATAGCGCGACATAGTCGCGAAGATATAAGGAGAAGGGCGAAGTTATGGCTGTACCTGAAAAAGTTGGAGTACTCGGCGGCGGACGCATGGGCGCGGGTATCGCGCACGCGTTTCTCGCAGCCGGCGCGAATGTCAAGGTTGTAGACATCAACGAAGACGCAGTCGCTGCTGCGAAGGCGCGAGTGGGAAAGGCTATTCAAGGCTCCATCGACCGCGGCGCAGAAGGCACTTTTGAGTCCTGGGCGAACCGCCTGACACTGTCCACCGATGTTTCAGAGTTCGCGGGCTTTGACCTGGTGGTTGAGGCAGTTCCAGAGTCCATGGACCTCAAGACCACAGCATTTAGCAATATCGCTCAAGCCGCGCCGGAGGCAGTCATCGCCACGAACACCTCATCGCTGTCTGTCTCGGAACTGGCAGACACCGTGGCCAATGACGTGATTGGCCTGCACTTTTTCAACCCGGTTCCAGCATCCAAGCTGGTTGAGGTTGTGGTGGCAAAATCCACCCCGGATGCACTGGTTGAAACCGCCAAGGGTTGGGTGGAGGACCTGGGCAAAACCGCAGTGGTGGTCAATGACGCGCCTGGTTTCGCGTCCTCACGTTTGGGCGTTGCCATCGCTTTGGAGGCAATCCGGATGGTGGAAGACGGGGTGGCATCAGCACGCGATATCGATAATGCGATGGTGCTGGGCTACAAGTTCCCCATCGGCCCGCTGGAGCTAACCGATATCGTTGGCCTCGATGTCCGCCTGGGTATCGCCGAATACCTAGAGTCCACCCTGGGCGAGCGTTTCGCTCCACCTCAGCTCATGCGCGACATGGTCTCCCGCGGTGACCTGGGCCGGAAGTCCGGTAAGGGCTTCTACGATTACTCCGACGACTAGAAACCGCTGTTATTGAGATAACCCTAGGAACTTTTCTCAATTACAGCGTTGGTGATACGCGCCGTGCACAGGCGGCGGCCGGATTCATCTTCAATAACAACTTCATGACTGGTCATGGTGCGGCCTAAGCGAATAGCGGTGGCGGTTGCAGTGACCAACCCGGCATAACCCGAAGCGTGATGGGTGGCGTTGATATCAACACCCACGGCCACTTTGCCCATGGTGGATGCGTGGATAACAGCAGCCCAGCTTCCTACTGCTTCAGCCAGGCTTGCCATGGCCCCGCCGTGAAGCAGGCCGAGGGATTGCCGGTTGCCTTCGATAGGCATGGTAGCAACAACCTTAGTGGCTGATTGCTCTATGACCTTCACACCCATCTTTTCATCAAGTTCACCCAACACAATCGTCCACGGCTCAAATTTTTCCATTTTCTCTTCTTCCTTAACTTCTCAACCTCTAGTGACCATGTAAGTAATGTTCTAGAAAGGCAACCATGACTTCTACTAACTCTGCTGCAATTGTTCCAAGCTTTCTCACTGGCCGCTGGCTAACGCCGGATAATCCTTCGAAGGTCACCGATGTTGCTGACCCATCCACGGGTGAGATTGTGGCGCGAGTATCCGCAGAAGGACTGGATATTGCCGCCGCTGTTGATTATGCCCGCACCGTTGGCCGCAAGAACCTGCAAGAGCTGACCATTCATGAGCGTTCTTTGAAGATTAAAGAACTGGCCATGTTCTTGCAGGACCACCGTGATGAGCTTAACCAGCTGGCGCACAAAACGGGCGCGAATAAGCGGGATAATTTTGTTGACGTTGATGGCGGCATTTCTACCATGTTCACCATTTCTTCCAAGGGCCGCCGTGAGATGCCTAATTCGCACGTGGTTACGGATGGTGAGCCGGAGGTCTTTTCCAAGGATGGCTCCTTCATTGGCCGCCATATTTACACCACTATTCCGGGTATCGCGGTGCAGATTAATGCGTTCAACTTCCCTGTCTGGGGCATGTTGGAGAAGTTCGCGCCGTCCTTTATTGCGGGTGTACCAAGCATTGTGAAGCCTGCAACCCCAACCGGTTTTGTCACCCAGGCGTGCGTGCGCCTGATGCTGGAGTCGGGCATCTTGCCGGAAGGTTCGCTACAGTTCATTTCTGGTTCCGCGCGTGACCTGCTGGATCACTTGGATTTCCGCGACCACGTGGCCTTTACGGGTTCGGCGAATACGGCCAATGCGCTGCGCTCACACACCAATGTGCTTGAGGGCGGAATTCAGTTCTCCGCGGAGGCAGACTCGCTCAACGCTGCGATTTTGGGCACCGATGTCACCGAGGATGCACCGGAGTTTGAGGCTTTCACCAAGGCCGTGTTCAATGAGATGACCTCGAAGGCGGGGCAGAAGTGTACCGCGATTCGCCGCGCAATTGTGCCAAATGGCCTGGTTGAGCCATTCATCGCAGCCTTGTCGCAGCGCCTGGAGGCCAAGGTTGTGCCGGGTGATCCGCGCGATGAGAATGCCACCATGGGTCCTTTGGTTTCGCTCGAGCAGCGCGATGACGTGGCATCGGCGGTGCACAAGCTTATCGATGCCGGCGGCGAAGTTGTTTACGGCGGCGCCGACAAGCTCGAGGGCGCATTCTTTGCACCGACCATCTTGCGTTTCGACGACGCCGAGGCGGAAGCCGTGCACTCAACCGAAGCCTTCGGCCCGGTCATTTCGGTTATTGGCTACGACGAGCCAACCGATGCTGTGCAGCTCGCTGCGAAGGGTTCTGGTTCGCTGGTGGCTTCTGTTATTACGCACGATGATGAACTGGCTGCACTGTATGGTCGCGGGATTGCTGCTTACCACGGCCGCGTGCATTTCTTGGACCGCGTGGATGCGAAGACTTCCACCGGCCACGGTTCCCCACTGCCACACCTGGTCCATGGCGGCCCGGGTCGTGCCGGTGGCGGCGAGGAGCTCGGCGGTATCCGCGGTATCTTGCACTACATGCAGCGCACCGCGATTCAGGGCAGTCCGGACCACCTGACTGCTGTGACTGGTCAGTGGCACCGCGGCGCGGCCGTTAACCGCGTAACCCGCGAGGATGTCATCAACAGCACCGGTGTTCACCCATTCCGCAAGGACTTGGCCACGCTGAAGATTGGTGATCAGTTCGCCTCGGATCTGCGCAAGGTCACCCTCGAAGAAATCCTGGCCTTTGCTAATGAAACCGGTGATACTTTCTACGCGCACACCGATGAAGAAGCCGCCATGGCCAACCCCTTCTTCCCCCGCCGCGTCGCACACGGCTACCTGCTGGTGTCCTGGGCCGCCGGCCTCTTCGTGGAACCTGCACCAGGTCCGGTCCTTGCAAACTACGGACTAGAAAACCTACGTTTCATCGAGCCAGTTACCTATGACGATTCCGTTCGCATTGAACTCACCGCCAAGCGCATCACCCCACGCGTCACCGATGACTACGGCGAGGTCTGCTGGGACGCCGCCCTCTACAACCAAGACGACGTCCTCGTCGCCTCCTACGACGTACTGACCCTGGTGGAAAAGGTGGACACTATCTACGCGCAGAAGTAACCGCGAAACCCTTTAACAGCAGTACTGCATTTTATGGACTAGCTCGATGAAAGGAAAATATCGGGGACTGGCACTGAAGAAGAATCGCTACCAGTTTCTCCTTTGGCTGATCCAATCGCGACGTGCAATTAAGCAACTGTGCTGTTGTCAGCACCGCTCCAAGTGAAGATCCACCATCAACGGGTACAATAACACCGATATCGGCTCCTACTGAATTGCTGAACCAGTACCTGGTTCCATCCGATGAGAGTGGATAAACGCCGATGACAGACTCAAAGGCAGCAGGATACGACACCACTTTTTCTAGTCCACTTTGAGTTGACGCGATAACAGCAATGTTGCGCTCATCTGCGGCTTGAATCGCACTTTCGAGTTTCATGCTTGCCTTTTCTGAAGCCAAGCTAATGTTGATAATGTCCGCGCCTTCATCAATCGCAATATTCACCGCATCAGCGATGCTGTCAGGGCTAGCTTGCCCAAAACTCCCGACCACATCAATAACGAGGATGTTGCTTTGCTGTGAATGAGCTTCAACAAATGATTGAAATAAGCCGTCGAAATGTTGTCCTGGCTCCCCGTCCGGATTCAGCACGATGGTTTCTATATTGTCCGGACGAGAGAGACCATCATCAATAAACACAACTTTTGGCACTGACGATGCAGTTGAGGCAGTGCTTGACGATCCCGACAAGAAGTCAGGTGCAATAAACGCACCAAATAATGAAATCACCACAGCCAGAACAACTGTCCAACGCTCAACTTCGTCGAGCGTAGAGACGAAGCGGAACTTCACTTCTGAAAGTCGATCCCTTTAGCCGTAGCGGCGATTTCAGCCACCCGCGCACCATCAGGATGCTCATCGATTAACTTAAGAAATTCGCAGAGTTCTTCGGGGTCGCCATTTTGGTGCCGATTCCAAAAAGTCACTAATGCTATCGCAGCTAGATCGATTGACCCCGGAAGATGAACAAGAGGATTCACATAGTCACTAACTAAGTAGTGAACTTTCTCGAATTCCACACTCGCTGGAAGAATTTTGACGACTTCTTGAATGAAATCACTTACTTTCTCAGCATTATCAAACTTCCACTCATACGAAACTTCACTCCATTCCTCTGCAGAAAACTGGTTAAACAAAGCCACTAGCGTGGCTTCATCATTGTTGTTCACAGCCTCAATAGCAGCTTCGAAATCAGAAACTTCCACTAGCACTTCACCCAACCGTTTCCAATATGTCCATTATTTGAATACGTGACAACAATCGTCTGATTCTTATATTTCCATTCCGCTTTCTTTTGAGCCCCGTAAGCGCCGTGGACCCCTTCTGACATAGCACGGCTCATCAACTCAGCGACTTGTTCACGGGAATGCCCGCCAACTCTGCTCCAGCAATGTTTCGGCGCCATAATGTGACGCCAGCTATTTGCATTTCGGCTCAGCAAGTAAGATTTTGCAGCCTTTTTAACTTGAGCTTTTCCATACCAGTTAAGGGCTGCGCGAAGACCAGCCCTTGCCAGAAGCCCCAATATAACAAGAGCTGGTACAGCTTGAGTTGTAGCAGATTGGCCATCGATAAGAACTGATTGCGCTGTTGTTTGTCCCGTAAGCGTTGCTACGAAATCATCTGGATCTTGGCCGGTTACAGCGAATTCTTGAACATCGAATATCTCAGAGAAATGCTCACCTTCGGACACGCCGCTTACTTCAACCGTAAGATGACCATCTTCGCTTAGGTGTGTGGTTACAGTCGCATCAAGATCATCTTCGTTAACAATGAAATCGACCTTATCGCCTTGGGCACCGGGGACAAGGTCTCCAAGAACCTCCTCGTTACGGGTTTCAAAATTCCCATCAGTTCCTTCTTCATCCTGTGGCATGTGTGCAGTTGCGCCACTAGGAGCCTGAAAAGAAGACATGCCGAAATTGGAAGATTGTCCCGCCGCCACAGGTGCATTCAAACCTGAGAGTGTGAGAGCTGTGACAGTGGATAAAGCAACATACTTGTGGAGCTTTTGTAACAACATAATGCCTTTCTAAGAAACTGTAATTCAGGAGTGTGACAGCTTTTAAGCAGCCAAAAATCATGCTACTAAGTAAATTCCCGGGAATGGATAAACTTTTAAAAATTGGAATCTCGAGACCCTAGATTTCGACGGACATGGAGCGACGCTAATGGGATGGCCTCTGCCAGAACTTGTTCCCTCGCTTCGCCTCCTCAATCTCGGCCTAGTTCTATTAGCAAAGGTAGTTGTGCTAAAGGAAGATCTTTAGCGCCACATCCTTTTTAAACTCTGGACCATTTTTCTTCGAATCTCATATGCGTCTACCGTTTTCACGCCGAAAACAGACAAGTAAAGAATGACCTAAAACGGGTGGGTACTTTAGTACCTTTTGGCCGTCATTTCATCAATCAAGTTCCGAACGACAGGAATCAATCGGGCAATCCCGAGAATCAATTCGTCCACCAACCCATCACCAGAACATAGATGAAGGAGGCAGTCCACGAAGCCCACGACGTTGGCCACTCCGACCAGAAATCTTGTCCCCTGAAGATATAGCCGCGGTTACCATCTACGCGCAGAAGTAACCGTATTGCGCGCAATGACAATTGGATTGCACTAGAGCACCGGACAATCTGCATGAACTGGCTTACATTTGATTCCAAGGCTGTCATACAACACATCTTGGAGGAAGCTCATGGCTGAGCAGAATTATGATTTCATCATTGTTGGTGCGGGTTCATCAGGAAATGTCATTGCGCGCAGGCTTATCGATGCCGGGCGCAAGGTCGCCATCATTGAAGCCGGACCTTATGACACCAACCCGGATATCACCAAGGTTTATGATCTGGGCAAACTGTGGCACAGCGAGCAAGACTGGAACTACCGCACCTTGCCCCAAGTTCACGCGAACAATCGTGAGCTACACATTCCACGCGGCAAGGTCATGGGCGGTTCGCACGCGCTCAACGCCACTATCTGGGTGCGCGGTGCAAAAGAAGACTACGACACCTGGGCATACCTCGGCAGCGATGGCTGGTCCTGGGACGACGTGCTCCCGGTATTTAAGTCCATTGAGAACTACCCCGACGGCGATCCGGAAACCCGCGGCCATGACGGTCTGCTGGATGTCCGCAGCGACTATGAAACCAACCCACTACAAGACGCCATGCTGGAAGCCGGCCAGCAAGCCGGTATCCCTTTGAACAAGGACTACAACTCTGGCAATCCGGAGGGTATCGGTAGGATTCAGGCCAATGTTCGCGACGGCAATCGGTTCAACACCTGGCACGCCTACCTCAAGCCAGTTGCTGACCATGAAAATCTCACCATCATCACCGACGCAAAGGTTCAGCGCGTCATCATTGACGGCAATACCGTAAAGGGTGTGGAGGTGCGGGGTGAGGGTGGCATCGAGAAGCTATATGCGCATGAAACCATCCTGTGCGCCGGCACGCTGAACTCCCCCGAAATACTCCTGCGCTCCGGTATTGGGCCAGCGGAAGAGCTCGAGGCGTTGGGTGTGACTGTTACCCACGACCTACCCGGTGTGGGCAAGAACCTGCACGACCACGTGCTGTCCCCTGTCATTTTTGAAGCAACCGACAAGGAAATCCCAGCTTCTGCTGTGCTACCTGCGGAAGTTCACGTATTTACCAAGTCCACCCCAGACAAGTCCGTGCCGGATACCCAACCGCTGTATTTCTCCATCCCGATGTACAACGAGGACATGGAAGGCCCCACCAACGCCTTTACCCTGATGGGCGGACTCGTGCGCCCGGCCTCGCGCGGTGAACTGACCCTGACCGGTCCGGAAGATGACGACCCAATTGCCCTGGACCCGGGCGCGCTCAGCGTGCAAGCCGATGTCGATGCACTCATTGCCTCCGTGAAGGAATCCCGCGAAGTCGGCCGCCAAGAAGCCCTGGCCGAATGGGGCCCAGTAGAAATCTACCCCGGCGCGGAGATTTCCGACGATGACCTGGAAGACTACGTGCGACGCACCGTGATTACCTATCACCACCAAGTGGGCACCTGCAAGATGGGCACCGATGCATTCGCCGTGGTCTCCCCACGTAACCTACGCGTCTACGGACTCAACGGCCTACGCGTTGCCGATGCCTCCATCATGCCGTTGGTTCCTTCCGGCAACACCAACGCACCAACCATCATGATTGCTGAGCGCGCCGCACAATTCATCCTCGATGAGGTGAACTAGCGCCTTCCCCCGGACGCAGGTCTTGCCGGGCATTGAAGTGTCCCCAAGGCCTGCTCAAATTAGCTTAGTTTTTCTAAGAATTCCACCTATTCGGACACCCCACTTGAGTTCGCGAAGTTCTCCAATTCGATCGGTTAGTTAATCTCTCCTTTTTAAAAAGGACACTGCTCGAAGCCGACGCAGTGAGGAAGAACCGCCACTGATCATAAAGCTGAAGCCGAGAAACACTAATGCACCCGCCCCAATATTGGGACCATCGGGCAGGGTCTCTACGAATCGAATCATTAGTAATCCCGCCACAATATAGGCAATATCAAACCAGAAAAAGTGCACTTTGATAAATACCAGTGGAATACTAAGTGGAATCGCAATTACCCCACTCGCGAACGCCAGCACAGCCAAACCATTGAGTTCAAAGAACTGATCCTCTGGAAATACAAAGATCGATATCAATCCGATGACTGCGATTAACGCCTCGGGAATTGGCAGGGCAAAACGTTTCAGTTGATATAGTCGCTTTTCAGTCAGTGCCATTATTTCACCTCAATCTGTTCAACTGAGTCTTATGAGTGGTGCCCAGTGTATATCTCTCATTTCTAACCTAATTGACCAACGACAATTAGCCCGTATTCGTTTCAATGACTGGACGCGGAAACAGAAGCACTATTTAGAGCGCGGTTTCTTAGCGAAGCGCGACGCTAAAATCCTCCGCAGCGTGTGTGAGCATCCGCTGATGACACAAGCTATGCCCACCAGCAGAATTAAGCCTTCACCAATGTATGCCCCATCCGGCAGCCCAAGAATGTATCTGTACGCCAATACGCCTGCGACAACATAGGCGAAGTCGAACCAGAAAAAGCCCACCTTGGCTAATAGCAGAGGAATTCCGATAGGAAGGGAAATCACCGCAGACGCCAGGATCATGCCGCCAAAAGTATTGATGTCAAAATACTGGTCCTCAGGAAAGAAAACTAAAAGAACTATACCGATAAGTATGAGCAAGACTTCCGGAATCGGCCAAGCGAACTTTCCTTGGCGAGATAGACGCTGCTCCCTTTTTGTCATAGTATCCCCTAACAGTTGATAGCCTCAATAAACACTAATGCATTTTTGGCTATATATTCCTTCCTTTGTTAAAGCCCATCCGCAACAAAGCGACATCTGGGATTGAAGGAAATGGGGTTGCCCGCAAATCGTGGACACGTAGTTAAGCTACTCAGTGGTTAAGCAGCGGCTTTCTTTTTATCGTCTTGCTCAGCGATCCGAGCCTCGAAATCGACGGGGCTAATCATCCCGATAGACGAATGACGGCGGCGCCGGTTGTAGACAACCTCAATCCAGCGAGCCACAGATTTCCTGGCCGCATCACGGGTTGGCCACTTCCTGCGGTCATAGAACTCAGTCTTCAACGTCGACCAGAATGATTCTGACATCGCGTTATCAAAGCACACGCCGGTGCGGCCGACTGATTGCGCAATACCCAGTTCTTGACAGACCTGCCACAGTTGATTGCTCGTAAACTGCGTGCCGCGATCCGCGTGGAAAACCAGCCCCTCAGGCACCTCACCCCGCAGCGTATGAGCCATACGTAATGCGCGTTCAACCAGGTGAGAATCTTGCACACTATCCATAGCCCAGCCTAAGACGCGACGGGAGTGTCCGTCACGAATCGCACACAGATACAACCAGCCTTCACTCGTGCGTAGATAGGTTATATCTGACATCCACACTCGGTTGAGCTGGCCTTGATCAAATAGACGTTTCACCAGGTCTGGAAGCGTGGACTTCCGATTGGATTGAATGGTAGTCACGGGAACAAAAGCCCTTGGCGAGATACCTTCAATACCCATTAACCGCATACGCTTGGCCACGGTTTTACGATTGACCACAAAGCCCTTCTCGACCAGTTCTGCAGTGATACGGGGTGCACCGTAGACTTCGTCAGAATCCTCCCAGATGCCATGAATGAGATCATCCAATTCGTCGAGGAATTTCTGACGGCTATCTTCACCGCGCAGCCGGGTGGCTTGAACCTTTTCCCATTTGTAGTAGCCAGAACGAGAAACCTGCAATAGTCTGCTCATTCTTTTTATGCTGTAGTTCGCCTTGCTCTGGCTGTATTAGCTCAAATTTTTCCGATCGCGTTGCGACGCCACGAAGAAGGCTGTGGCTTTTGACAAGAACTCATTATCCATCTTGACCTCCGCCAATTCACGGCGCAGGCGAGCGTTTTCTGCACGGATATCCGCATCACTGCGGCCATCATCCGAGCCCTGGCGTTCACGTTCGAGCTTGACCCATTTACCCAATAGTCCTTCGGCTACACCGATTTCCTTGGCCACATGCGCAAGCGGCCGCCCCGACTCGATGACAAGCCGAGCCGCCTCCTGCCGATACTCCGGGGTGTACTTCTTTCTTGACGAACTCACAATGAACATCCTCTCCTACGGACACAAGATCCGTACAAATTGGGTGTCCACTAACCGAGGGTAACCGCAGAAACTCAGCATCAACCGAGTTCTACTGTGACATGATTACGACTACCTCACTACTTCCTGTCCGGGCTCTTTAGATAGATTTCAAAGTCTCTCCGAACCTTATAACCATGGCACTCAGCTTCTATTTCTCTAGAAAGAGCTTCACCTTCCTGTGCCCATGCATATTTATCAAATCCTTGTTTCCATGTTTCTGCCTGTTCTTCAGGACCATCCGCATAGTTGTTCCGCCATGATTCGAGCCAATCATGAAGGCGTTCTTCAAGACCTTTGCTGAACATAAAGTTGCGTGGAGTGGGTGGCCAGCCTCGGTATGTTGGAATAGGCGGGTTGTCGCACCACAAACCCCACTCCATTCCATATTCGGGTAGCAGCGATATTATGTTCTTAACCAATGACGACACTCCCTCCATTGGCCCCCTCCGTCACCATCGGTAAAGGCCGTGTGAATTCTTTTCGAGTTACTCCAGACTATTACTTTGCTACGTGTCTTAGTCCAGGTATTATATCTTGTTCGCCCGTAAGTACCGAGTGTATTCGGTTCAAAAGGTTCAGACGAGAGCAAGGTGTGGGCCACACAAGTTTGAAAATCTGTCCAATTTTGCAGACTGATATCTCTAGGAAGATGTCTATCATAAATATGTCGGAACCTTTCACAGTATAAGGTTTCTCCTGTGAGGTGGAAATAAGTTAATCTTCCTGTATCTCGCCCACCGATGCACTCCAACATACTTTGATAGTTCGAACCGACTTCTTTACCATCCCCTCCGGCACTATAAGGGATAACATCGGAAGCGATACTGAGCGACTCAATTCGCCCAGATTGAAACTCTTGATACTCGCTTCCATCTTCCCTTCCCACTATATCTGCAGTCGGATAGCCGTATCTTCCTGATTCGAGGCCGCTTGCAGCCCACTTATACAGGATAGGCCCATAAACTGGGTGAGCGCCGGTCGCTGGGGACCAGTACAGCGATCCCCATTGGAATGTACTAAACCTTCCGATTCCGTCAGCGGTTTTAGCCTCGTCGGCAGTGGGAAAGCCAAGAGGTCCATTCGCACCACCCGTTTCAAGCCATTTTTCCAAGATTAAACCGTTAATACTAGCGACCTGAAAACCTTGGGCAACTGGTGTGCGATAGATTTGTCCTCCCTCAAATTTTTGCACCCAACCATTTATTTCACCGTCGATTCCGGTAGAGCCTTCCACGGGCACTTCACCGCTGGTGGGGTATCCCAACCAGCCGGCTTCCCAGCCATGGCGTTGCCACACATTCGCGGTATGGTTAGCCACAGCATGGGTTCCACTTGTGGGATGTGAGTAGATAAAACCACCGGCGAAACGCTGCCTAGTGCCTTGCCCATCGGGGTTAGTTTTCTGGCCTTCAATCGGGAGCAAAAGCCAGCTAGCCATGCCACCTAATGCTTCGTAACGGTTCAGGATCGCACCACACACTCGGTGCGGTGTTAACCAAAATGTTTTACATTGCGTTGCTGCAGCACGCAGACTACGAGCCTGTGGTTGCGCCTGCTCTTTGGCAATAGCAACCTCAGACTGATCGGCATCAGCTTTATCCACTCCCTCGGGGATTCCAACTTTGTCCGACCACATTTGGCCTGCAACGATTTCATCTTGTGGTGGGCCAGAAGCTTCTGCCTGGCGGATCTTCTGCTTATACTCGGCGATCTCCGTCTCTGTTAACCCCTTGACGCCATCAATGACGGGAGGATCATTCGGGTCGTAGTTGAACTCCTCGACATATGCTTCTCGATCTTCTACAGCAACGACGCGCTCTGACTGGGCGGAAGCAAACGGTGGGGCTAACCCTATGGCGAGCATGGGCGCTGCAATCGACGCGGCCTATCTTTTGACATGCACCTGTGGTTCTCCTTGTTTTTAAGTGGGAAAGGAATAGGAACTCCCTAACCATAGACCCTCCAAACAGTTCCCGCAGGAGAACTCATCATAATATTCATGAAACGACTGCGAATCGGACACCCGCTAAGAAGGGTCTAAAATTTCGAAACAAAGAAACGATCACTACCGAGTTAAATTACTCCAGGCTGGACCACATCGAGCAATTGACAGCCCAGTTGGCAGGCAGCCTTAGGGCACGTACTTATCTGTAATAACCTCACCACTGCAAACTTCCAACTGCTTTAATCCATCGAGACTTCACGAGTCCTTACCCGGCAAATCTCCTGAGGTTAATGGAGGGCTAATACATCTCAGCCGGATGGGTAGCAAGGCTTTAGACTGTTAGTCATGATGGACAATGAATACGCTGCGCTTGGTTTTTCCTACGACTCCTTTGATGATTTGATGTACGACCTCATGGAGGAGACCGGCGGAAAGGCTCTCGTGGTTCCTGGTTTTGAGGGTGTTGTGGTTTATCAGGACCCGACCGGCCCGCGCATGGCGGCGTTTAAAGATGAGGAAGGCTGGCGTACCACTCCGGGTTTCTTGACCGACGACCCGATTGATGCGACCGCCTACCGTGCCGGTGATTTCATCACCCACGTCGCACTTCACCGCGCGAATAACGGTGAGGTTTTCACCAACGTTATTGCCGCAAGCGATGAGTTCTTCGCGCTGCCTGCCGGCAACCCTGCTGGCGGCCAAAGCGTTCGCACTTCCCAAGGTGCGTTAAGTGCCTGGGCGACAGACTACGAGCTTTTCGATGACGCCACCGCCTGGGCCGCCTCCGACAAAGCCTTTGAATCCAAAGCTGCCGATGGCACACAGCAGACCACCCCGAACATGTTGTTTAGCCCGTCCGCAGAGAAGTTCCACAAGAACCTCAGCCCCCGCGACTTGAGTCCTTATGCCAAGCTCGTTGGCGAAATCGCTTCTATTAAAAAGCGCACCAACCAGCTGACTAAGCAGACCTTCCTCATCGCGAGCATCAACTACCCCGCGGGCGAGCTACCAGTACTGCTTCCCAGCGATGCCACCATCAAGACCGGCAACGTATTCGACGGCACCGTCTTCCTTTCCTTCGGCGCCGGCTTCTGGGCCAGCCGCGACAAGAAGTAGCGTGCACCAAGCGCAAGCCTGAGAAATTTCTTTAACACTCTTTACCCAGGGAGTCTCTAGCGGTAGGCTGCATTTAACTAACCACCTACCGTTGGGGGAATTGAAATATGGCAATTGCTGAACTCGCCATCCTCTTAGCCGCTATTGCCGTTCCGGTGGCAATCATCTTCTTAACTGTCTTAGCTGCCTTGTTCGTTTTCTCTAAGCTCAAAGATCGCAACGATCATCAGGCTTAAGCAGACATAAAAATGAGGCTATGGGTTCAACCCATAGCCTCATTTATTATGTGCACATTACAGCACTGGTGTTGAAGATAGTTCTTAGGAAACGCCTTCAGTGACTCGCGCGCGGGAGTCGGCGGATGCGGTTGGTTCGGTGGTAATGGTCTTTTCAACTGCAGGAGACTTCGGGATAGCCATGGTGCAGATAACGCCGATGATGGCAACACCAGCGAACATACCGAATGCCCAGGTTGGGCCGAAACCGGCGCCAATCATGAGGCCAGTTGCAACCGGGCCGACGATTCCGCCGAGACGTCCGAAGCCGGCACACCACGCAACGCCAGCAGCGCGTGCCGAGGTATCGAAGTAGTTGGACGTCAGACCGTAGGTCAGAACCTGAGTTCCCAGCACGCCAACGCCGGCGATGACGATTGGGATGTAAGTCAAGAACAGGTTATTGGTAAACGGCAGGATCATCAGTGAGATAGCCGCGAGGGTAAAGGTCACGGTGATAACTGCCTTGGCGCCGACGCGGTCAGCGACCTTGGAGGCGAGCAGGCCACCGACAACCGCGCCACCGTTGAGGAACAGCAGGGTGTACATCGAGTGCGCAGACGATGCCCCGTTGTTTTCCATGATCACGGGCAGCCAGGTGTTAAGGCCATAGGTGGACAGCAGTCCGACGAAGCTCATCGTGCCAATGAGCAGCGTGCCGGGGAGGTACACACGGGAAAAGATTGCGGCGAAGCCTGACTTACCGGTTGGGTTCTCCGCAGAAACTGCCGGAGTTCCGCTTTCGATAGCCTCGCGGCTCACGGGCTTGGTCAGGAACTGGGATTCTGGCAGGCCAAGCTTGGTGCAGAGTTCCTGCGCGCGCATGGACTGTCCAGTGGCAACAAGCCACTTTGGAGATTCTGGAAGCAGGAACCATGCTGCGGGCAGCAGGAAGAGGATTGGACTTGCGCCGATGAGGAAAAGCCCACGCCAGCCGATGGCATCTTCCAAAGCCAGCGCCAACAGCGAAGCCATCACGCCGCCGGCGGGGACACCGGAGTATGCAATGGCGTTGAAGAAATTACGGCGACCAGCTGGTGCGAACTCAGCGACGATGGCGCCGCCGGTTGCGACGATGATTCCAACGCCCAATCCAGTGAAGAAACGCAGTGCACCGAAAGCAAAGACGGAGGTGGTCAGCGCAGTCAGAC
>JAUNRU010000009.1:0-4024 GCA_030535535.1 Corynebacterium casei | reverse complement strand
GTGAAGAAACGCAGTGCACCGAAAGCAAAGACGGAGGTGGTCAGCGCAGTCAGACCCATTCCGATGGAGAACCACGCGATGGCGGTGAGAAATACTCGGCGGCGGCCCAGGCGGTCACCAATCGCGCCGGCGGACAGCGCACCGATGGTCACACCGATCATCGCCCAGGAGCCCAGGGTTCCGGCAACACCAGGGCTGAGCTGTCCAATCTGGGAAGGATCCGCCAACAGGTTTGGCAAGACCGCGCCGTAAATAACAAGGTCATAGCCATCAAATAGGATGGTGATAGCTACAATGGCGAGCACGCCATATACTGTTCGTTTATGCGCAGGCGACTCCCATATTTGGGAAGACGCTTGAGGTTTTGTAGAGGATGTGGTCATCGCTGCTCCTTTAAAAGTGTGGCCACAGGGAAAATGAAAAACACCAATGTGTTCTTTCACATAAACCAATCAAACAGTGAGTCAGAGCATTCGTCTTTAGGGCAATTCCTACATTCCACCGCGGGTCGCCCGTCCACTAGGCGCACTTTCACTCCCACCGCGCACACGCTTCTTATTTCAGGCACAACAAAATCCCGGCGAGACGCACTCGGCCGGGACTTTCGGGATTTTAGTGTTGAAGGCTAGGCCTGCAACGAGGTTTTCTTAGGCAACGCCTTCGGCGACCTTGAATGGTGCGCCGGTGATTTCCTTGAGCTCTTCCAGGGTGACCTCGGGTGCGAGCTCAACCAGGGTGAGGCCTTCTTCGGCATCGACGTCAAAGACGGCGTGGGTGGAGACAATCTTGTCCACGCACTTAGCACCGGTCAAAGGCAAGGCGCACTCGCTTAGAATCTTCGGGGCACCCTTCTTGGTCACGTGGTCAGTCATCACGATGATGGTTTCAGCACCGTGGACCAGGTCCATTGCACCGCCCATACCGCGGACCATCTTGCCTGGAATCATCCAGTTAGCCAGGTCGCCGTACTGCGAAATTTCCATCGCGCCGAGGACGGCAACGTCGACGGAGCGGGAGCGGATCATCGCAAAGCTAGTAGACGAGCTGAAGTAGCTCGCACCCGGCGCGGCAGTAATGGTCTCCTTGCCGGCGTTGATGAGTTCCGGATCCAGCTGCTCTTCGGTGGGGTATGCGCCCACGCCAAGGATGCCATTTTCGGAGTGCAGGATAACTTCCTTATCCGCAGGAACGAATCCTGGCACCTTAGTTGGGATACCAATGCCAAGGTTGACGTACTGGCCATCTTCTAGTTCGGCAGCAACGCGCGCCGCCATTTGATCATGTGTCCAAGTCATTAGCTCTGCACCGTCCTGTACTCAATTCCTGTTTCCTGCTCGCCGACCACAACAACGCGGTCCACGAAGATACCTGACAGGTCTACTTCTTCTGGATCCAAAACATCCACGAAGTGCTCCACCTGCGCGATGGTGACCTTACCGCTCATCGCCGCATCTGGGTTGAAGTTCTGCGCAGTCTTGCGGAAAGACAGGTTGCCATAGCGGTCACCCTTGTGCGCGTGGACCAGCGCGAAGTCGGTGCGAATACCGGTTTCCAGCACATAGGTTTCGCCATCGAACTCGCGAGTTTCTTTGGGCTGGGAGTACTCGGCGACGGAGCCGTCGGAGTTATAGCGCATGGGCAAGCCGCCCTCTGCGACCTGTGTACCCACACCAGCGATGGTGTAAAACGCTGGAATACCTGCGCCACCAGCACGCATGCGCTCAGCCAAAGTACCCTGCGGAGTGAACTCAACGGTAAGCTCACCAGCCAGGTACTGGCGTGCGTACTCCTTGTTGAACCCAATGTAGGAACCGATGGAATGCGTGATGCGGCCATCTTCCAGCAGCAAGCTCAGACCAAAGCCATCCGCGCCCAAGTTATTGGACACGATGGTGAGATTGTCTGGGCCCTGCGTGCGCAGCGCCTCAATCAGCACGGTGGGGATACCAACTAGTCCGAAACCACCGACGGCGATCGAAGATCCCGAAGAAATGTCTTGCACCGCCTCTGTGGCGGAATTAGTCCTTTTATCAACCATGTGCCTCATGCTACACTCATGTTCATCATTAGTACAACGGTTCGCAATGCGTACGCTGGAGTTTCTTTGGCCGAGTGCACAGTGGTTTCCACGGCGGGCCTTGGAAGGAGAGTTATGACTAGTCCCTCAAGTGACTTTGTTCAGTCGTTTGCACGCGGTTTGATGGTGATTCGGTCTTTTGACGCCGCCGCGCCTTCACAAACACTGTCCCAGGTTGCCGCCTCGACCGGCCTATCCCGCGCGGCAGCCCGGCGCTTCCTGCACACTCTGGTGGAAGAAGGCTACGCCGTGAACAATGACGGCCAGTTCACCTTGACCCCGCGCGTGCTGGAGCTGGGATACAGCTATCTGTCTGCGCTGACCTTGCCAGCGCTGGCGCAGCCGCGACTAGAAAGCCTATCCGCGCAGGTCGGTGAATCTTGCTCCATGTCGGTGCTCGATGGCACGGATATCCACTACGTCTCACGCGTTGCGGTGCGCAAGATTATGACGGTCAACATCACTATCGGCACGCGCTTTCCGGCGCACTCCACCTCGATGGGCCGCGTGCTGCTGGCCGGCATGCCGGATGCGGAAATCCGCAGCTTCCTCGACGCGGTGCCGCTGGAACACGGTCTCACGCCGCGTTCTTTGACTGACAAGGAGCAACTATTCGAAGAAATCATTGCCGTGCGCAACCAGGGATGGGCGCTGGTAGACCAAGAGTTGGAACTTGGCCTGCGCTCACTGGCGGCGCCGATTACTGATGCTGACGGCAAGATTGTCGCGGCCATTAACATCTCCACGCAATCCGCGGTGAGTTCCGTTAATGAGCTAACCGGCAACTACCTTCCAGTGCTGCTGTCCACCGCGAGTGAGATTTCCCGCGACCTCGTCATGGCAAGCAACTAATTACCTACTGTCTATTTTATTTTCCATCTTTTTCTTGTAAATGAAGGAGTCTTTGATGACCAACCAGAACGATAATGACATTGTCTTTTGCTCCCCACTGCGCACCCCAGTTGGCCGCTACGGCGGCGTTTTCCGCGACATCCCAGTAGAGGATCTGGCCACCACCGTGGTGGATGCCATCGTGGAACGCACCGGCGTGACCGCGCAAGACGTTGATGACATCATCTTGGGCCAGGCCAGCCCCAATGGTGCTGCCCCTGCGTTGGGTCGCATTGTGGCGCTCAACTCGGCGCTGGGCAAGGAAGTCCCAGGCATGCAACTTGACCGCCGTTGCGGTTCCGGCCTGCAGGCTGTCATGACCGCAGCCGCGCACGTGGCCGTGGGCGCAGCAGACCTCATTATCGCTGGTGGCGCGGAATCCATGTCGCGCACCGAGTACACCGTTGATGGTTCCATCCGCTGGGGTGTGAAGGGCGGTGACATGCAGTTGCGTGACCGTCTGGCCGAAGCGCGTGAGACCGCGGGCGGCAAGAACCACCCCATCCCGGGCGGCATGATTGAGACCGCTGAAAACGTTCGCCGCGATTACAAGCTCACCCGTGAAGCACAGGACCAGATGGCTGCGGCATCCCATGAGCGTGCGTTGAAGGCTCAGGCGGAGAACTGGTTCGATGAGGAGATCGTGCCGGTTTCTGTTCCTGCGAAAAAGCGTGGTCAGGAGCCAACCTTGGTTTCTGTCGATGAAGGCCCACGCGAAGGCTCCACCCCAGAAAAGCTTGCTCAGCTGCGCACCATTCGCGGCAAGCAGGATGAGGAAGCAACCGTGACCGCAGGTAATGCATCTTCTCAAAATGATGGCGCGGCGGCGATGATTGTCACCACCCGCAAGAAGGCCGCTGAACTGGGATTGACCCCAATGCTGAGCCTCAAGGGCTGGGCTGTCGCAGGAGTTGCACCAGAGACCATGGGCGTGGGACCAGTTCCTGCCACCAAGAAGGCACTAGAGCGCACGGGCGTTAGCATCGATGAACTGGACGCGATTGAACTCAACGAAGCATTCGCGGCGCAGGCACTCGCAGTGCTGCAGGAATGGGA
>JAUNRU010000112.1:0-3279 GCA_030535535.1 Corynebacterium casei | reverse complement strand
GCCATGAGCTGGCAGCGAAGCAGATGCGCGGCTTCGGCGGCATGATGTCCGTGCGCTTCCACAAAGAAGACCACGCACGCCAGGTCTGTTTGAACACTCGCCTGGTGTGTTTGGCGGAATCCCTCGGTGGTGTGGAATCGCTCATTGAGCACCCAGAGAAGATGACGCACGTATCGGCGGAAGGCTCCGAGCTGGTTCCACCGACTGACTTGGTTCGTATTTCCATCGGTATTGAGGATGTTGAAGACCTTCTCGCCGACTTCGAGCAAGCACTCGACGCCTTGGATTAAATCCTTTAAGTTGCCAGAAGCTGCGATAGCTATGTGGTCTATCGCAGCTTTTGCCTTTTCCTAGATAAGGTAGAGGCCATGACTGAAGTACAAGAATCTAAGATTGCTGTTGTTACAGGCGCTACCGGCGGCATGGGTGTGGAGATTGTTGCCAATTTGGTAGCTGACCACCATGTTTATGCCTTGGGCCGCGATAAAGCGAAGCTTGAAGAACTCGTGGCCGCGCACGGCGAGGCAGTTACCGCTGTCGAAGTTGATTTGGTTAATGAGCTTGAATCGATGGAATCAGTTCTGCCGGCGCTTGAACGCGTCGATGTGCTGGTTAACGCAGCTGCGATTGCGAATGCTTTCTCCGTTGAAACGGCGCGGGTAGAAGATTGGCGTTCGCACATGGACCTTAACGTGCATGTTCCAGCTGAACTGACCCGCGTGCTGCTACCAGGACTGCGGGCGGCAGAAGGCACCGCAATCTTTATCAACTCTGGCGCCGGCCGTGGTGGATTCGGGGACAACGTCGTTTACGCCGCAACAAAGCACGCGCTTTATGCGCTTGCTGATGGCCTCCGGAAGTCTGAACACGACATTCGTGTGAGCACCATCGCGCCGGGGCCAACGGACACTGCGATGTTCCAAGGGCTCAATGGTAACTATGATAAGAGCCACGTGATTGCCCCAGTGGAAGTAGCTAAAGCTATCCGCGCCGTGATTGATGCGGGTCCAACAACGCAGCTGACTGAGGTTCAGGTTCGTCCGCGGATCGAACTCGCGGACCGCAATTAACTGCGGTCCGGGCTAGGAACAAGGACAGATACTCGTGATTATCACTGCGCTTGCGCTGTTTATTGTCGGAATCGCGTTGATGTTCAACGGGCTGCAGATGCGCAAAAAGCGCCTGCAATTAGGCTCAACCTGGGGTTTTCGTACCGAAGACACAATGGTTTCTGACGCGGTGTGGAAGCACAGCCATGCCAGCGTCGGTTTGACTGTCATGTTCGCAGGACTCGGCGCGGAGATTGCTGGAGCTATCCTATTGCTCATTCCTGCGCAGAGTGTGACCGTAAGTTTAACGGTCACACTCTGCGGTCTGGCGTGGGTGGCCCTGCTTTATCTTGCTGCTAAGAGCAGGGCCTCGGAGATGGCCACCCGCATCTATAAAAGCTCTACTGGGCGTCGATAGCGCGGTTGCGCAGCGCACGCGCTAAACGGTCACGCTCTTCGGTAACTGCACGACGCAGGCCGCTCGGAAGTTCGTTTTCTAAGAACTTATCGGTGGCATCGATGGTCTCCTGGGAAACATTCCAGGATGGGTACAGACCCTGGATGGTGCCCAAGGCGATCTCGCTGGAGCCAGCATCCCAGACCTTCTGCGCGCTTGCGAAGTACTCATCTGGTGCGAAGCCCAAGTGCTTCTCTGAACCGGTCATGGTCAGACCCTCGAGCTTGTGGCGCAGCTCCAAATTCGACAACTTCAAGGACAGGATTTCATCCCACACCGCGCGCTTGTTCTCATCTGAGTTAAACGCAGCCAGTGCACGCAGTGATGCCTGGTAACCAGAAGCGGTGTTATCTGCTTCCAATTCTTCGGCCGCCAGTTTCTGGACTTCGTCGCAAGCGCCAATAGCGTCGTTTGCGACCAATGCTGCCAGAGCCTTCCAACGCAGTGCCTTGTCATCGGAGGTTGCACGCAGCTCAATCAGGTAATCCCGCGCAGCATCATTCAAATCAAGCTTGGTCAGTGCCTGCTTAAACACAATGGTGCGCGCAGAATCAGCTTCGGGTGCTTGGGCTTCGGCCAAGAAGGCATCGGCAAGCAATGCGAAACCTTCGGCCTGTGCCCACTGCGGATCGGCATAGGTATCAACCGCAGTAATCGCCTGGTTGCAGATACGCTCCAGCACAGCCAGCTCAGTTTCCGCAGACAAACCGCGGGCAACCAGCTGCGCGAAATCACGCGCGCGCATAGTGCCAGCGCGAGTCATCTCCCACGCGGTGGACCAACACAGAGTGCGCGCCATCGGGTCCGCAATCTTGTCAATGTTGTTGACCACAAAGTCCACGGTTTCTGGGTCAAATTCTAGAAGGGTGTAGGTCAAGTCATCATCGTTAAGCAAAACTAGCTCTGCAACCTCGGCGCCTGCGAGCTCTGGGACCTCTGTGCGCTCACCAGAGATATCTACCTCTACCTGTTTAAAACGGCTAACTTTGCCGTCTTCTAGGCGGTACAAACCTACGGCGATGCGGTGGGTGCGCAGCGTGTCACCGGACTGCTGCACGGCGAAGGAAGTGTACTTGCCGCCTTCCTGCTCGGTCTCAGCAGACAGCGTGTTCACACCAGTCGTCTTGAGCCATTCCGCAGCCCAGAAGGACAAATCGCGCCCCGATGCATCCTCCAAGTGCCCCAATAGGTCATTGAACGTTGCGTTGCCCCACGCGTGCTTGCTGAAGTGGCGGCGAACGCCCGCGAAGAAATTCTCACGGCCGACATAAGCCTGCAGCTGCTTCAACACCGAAGCGCCCTTGGCATAAGTGATGCCGTCGAAGTTCTGCTCCACGGTCTCAATATCGGAAGCATCCGTGGAGATTGGGTGCGTGGTAGGAAGCTGATCCTGCTGGTAAGCCCAGGACTTCTCCACGTTGGCGAAAGTCACCCACGCGGTGTCGTACTCAGTGCTTTCCGCCTGCGAGATAGCCGCAGCCCAGGTGGCAAACGACTCATTGAGCCACAGGTCATCCCACCACTTCATGGTGACCAGGTCACCGAACCACATGTGGGCCAACTCGTGCAGGATGGTGTCCGCGCGGCGCTCATACATGTAATGGGTGGCCTGGGAAGAGAAGACATACTCATCACGGATGGTCACGCAACCAGCGTTTTCCATGGCGCCCGCGTTGAACTCCGGCACGAAAATCTGGTCATACTTGCCAAAGGGATAAGCGAAGCCAAAGTTTGCGTGGTAGAAATCAAAGCCCTGCTTGGTCTCCGTGAACA